>CACYEN010000122.1 GCA_902773435.1 uncultured Lachnospiraceae bacterium
CGTATCCGGCCGCCTGCTGTTTCCTCTTTTTTCTTATTTCGAGCGCACCCACACGCTCATCTCATTGCTTCCCCTGTTCGCCCAGGTGTAGTACGGAATAAAGTGGAGCGTCACCGGTGTCTCCTCCGCGCCGTCCTCCCGCCTGTAGAGGCCCGCGCCGTCCTCCCGGAGCCGCAGCCGCGTCCCGGGCGCTGAAATCACGACGATGTCCCCGAGCTCACCCGTCTCCTCATGCTCCTCAAAGACCGGGTCCCGGTCAATCGAAAGGAGCTGCAGGTTGTCCCCGTTGTCCGCTTCTTCCAGACAGTATACCACGGGACCCCTCTTCACCGCCACTTTGCCGACGTCCGCTCTGACGCGGGGATCCGCCCTCCAGCACCCGGCTTTCATTTCTAATTCCAGGACGATGTCAACGGAACCGGCCGGATCGCGCAGATACAGGTAGCCGTTCTCGGGCGTCCTTTCCAGGGCGGTTCCATTGACCGAGACGCGGAAGCCCTCCGCCCAGCCGGGGACGCGGAGCCCGAGGTTCCAAGGCCCGCTCCCGCTCTTCCGGACGAAGAGGCGGACCGTTCCCGACTTCGGGTAATCTGTCTCCTGGCGGATCGTCACGTCTCCGCCGGGCAGGGAGAACTCAGCCGTGCTGCCCATATACAGGTTCACGAGGCACGTATCGCCGCTTACGGTATAGATGTACCGGTCGATCGACGCCAGCAGTCTCGCGAGATTCGGCGGGCAGCAGGCGCATCCGAGCCACTGCGGGCGCACGGCCTTCACGTGGCTCTTCCCCGGGTCGCACTCTGAGCTCTTCGGATTCACCTCGAGCGGATTCACATAGAAGAAATGTTTCCCGTCCAGGGCCGTTCCCGACAGGACCGTGTTGTAGAGCGCGCACTCCATCACGTCGCCGTACTCGCCGCGAGGCTCATTCCGGAGCATCTGCCCTGCGAAGAAGACCAGGCCGACCGAGGCGCAGGTCTCGCAGTACATGGTGTCATTCGGCAGGTCGAAGTCGAACGTGAAAGACTCGCCGTGCACGGTCGAGCCGATGCCTCCGGTGATGTACATCCTCCGGTCGACGATATTCCTCCAGATCTTCCTGCAGGCCCCGAGGAGCTCCTCGTCTCCGGTGCTCGCGGCGACGTCCGCCATCGCGGTGCACAGGTAGACGAGCCGGACCGCGTGGCCCTCCGCGGTGTCCTGCTCGGGCACCGGCTTATGGACCTGGAAATATTTCCTCGGAATGTGATCCATCCCCGCGATCAGCGGCTTCTTACCCGGATCATGTCTCCTCTGCTCTCCGAAGAAGTCCTCGTCCGTCCCCCTGATCATGAGAAAATGGCGGCTCAGCGCGAGATACCTCTCCTCCCCGGTCAGGTGGTAGAGCTTCATGAGGCCGATCTCGATCTCCTCGTGCCCGTCGTACCCGAAACTCCCGTCCGGGCCCAGCTCTCTCCCGATGCAGGCGGCAAGCTTTTCGGCGCAGTCGAGAACCTTCCTGTTCCCGGTCGCCTCAAAGTAGGCCGCGGCGGCCTCCATGAAGTGCCCCGCGCAGTAGAGCTCGTGGCTGTTCATGAGACTTTTGAACTTCCGGTCCGGCTCCTCGATCGTGAAATACGTCCCGAGGTAGCCGTTCTCCTCCTGGGCCGCCGCGATCAGGTCGACGACGCTGTCCGCCGCCTCCTTCAGCTTCTCATCCATCTGCTCGGAGAGGGAGTAGGCCGCGGCTTCGAGCCATTTGTAGACGTCGCTGTCCTGGAATACCCAGCCGTAGTGATGGCCCCCGGAGATACCCGCGGCGATGCGGAAATTCTCCAGCGCGTGGCTCTTCTCGTTCGGGATGGACGCGTCGTCGCGCTCCCTCTCGATGTTGACGTTGATCTCGTCGTTCAGCACTTTCCACTGGTAAGGGATCATCTCGTGTCTCACGAGATTGCGGTACTTCATCCAAAACGGGTCTGTGATCCTGATCTGCCTGGTTTCCACCTGAAACCTCCTGCCTGGTATAAAAGGCGCCTGAAATAATGGCTGCCGGTACTAAGGCCTCCCCGCACGGGAGCCTCCCGGTTTCCTGTCCGATATAAGGGATGCCGGCTG
Organism: uncultured Lachnospiraceae bacterium; assembly: GCA_902773435.1. Taxonomy (GTDB): domain Bacteria; phylum Bacillota; class Clostridia; order Lachnospirales; family Lachnospiraceae; genus Chordicoccus. The sequence continues at coordinate 2,098 of CACYEN010000122.1, forward strand.
ACATCAGCCGGCATCCTGCATTCCGTATCCTCTTGCTTTTCCGCTGTCGTTCGCGTTTCTATCGTATTCCTTATCCGATAATCCCGTCAATCGTCGCCTGCGCCTCCGCAGCCGCATCTTCCGGGGAGCTCTCGCCCGTGATGACCTTGTTGAATGCGAGCGAGATCGCGTCAGAGATGCTCGGCCATTCCGGCAGCGGGCCTCTGGCCTGCGCGTACTGCATCTCGTCGACGAAGACCTGGTAGACCGGGTCGCCTTCGAACTGGCCGTCCGCGATCGTGGAGTCCGCGGAGATGTAGCCCATCGCGTTCATCATGTAGAGGCAGGTGTCGCGGCTTGTCGCGTACTCAAGGAACTTGATGGCGGCTTCTTCATTTCCGCCGGCGATGACCGCGTAGTTCTCGCCGCCGAGACCGGAGGCCTGAACCGCGTCCTGCGGAATCGGGGCGACATTCCAGTTGAGATCCGGAACCTCTTCCCTCATCGTCGGGATCTGCCATGTTCCGTTGATCATCATCGCGAGGTTTCCGGCGATGAACTGGTGCATCGTATCGCCCTGTGTCCAGTTGATGGCTTCCTTCGTCATCGCTCCGGAGTCAACCAGTTCCTTCTCGAATGTGAGGGCCTTGATTCCGCCTTCGGAGTTGATCTCATAGGCGGTGGCGCCTGTCGACCACACCCACGGAAGGAAGTTGAACGTACCCTCTTCGTTCTGCAGCGCGCAGTGGGCAAATCCGGAAACCGTATCTGTCGTCGTCGCCTTGGCAGCCTCCAGCAGCTCGTCCCAGGTCGTGGGGACTTCGCAGCCGGCTTCCTTCAGCATGTCCTCATTGTAGAACAGGACCAGGTCGTTGCTTCCGAACGGGACGCCGTAGAGCTTTCCGTCAAGCGTGCAGGAATTGATCGGGCCCGGATAGTAGGTGCTGACGTCGAAGCGGTCCGTGATGTCCGCGAAGATGCCCATCGCCGCGTAAGCTGCGTGGTCCGGGTTGTCGAGGATCACGAGATCCGGAAGCTCATCCGCGGAAGCGCCGATGGAAAGCTGCTTCTTGAAATCCGCGAACGGAACGTACTTGGCCTCTACCGTAATGCCCTCCTGGGAGCCGTTGAACTCCTCGATGATGTGGTTCAGGGCTTCCTGGTGTCCGGCCGTCTCCCAGTAGTACCAGATCGTCACGTCGCCGCTCGCCTCTTCCGCGTAAGCAGCCCCGCTCAGCATGCTGCAAGCCAGTCCGGCTGTCAAAAGTAACGCCGCTATCTTCTTCATTGCTTAACCCTCCCATAGAAAGTTTATTGCTATAATGGCATTATAGGGTGGCGGTCCCGATGGCGAACTGGGAAAAATCTGAAAAATGGGGGACGTTTCTAACATCACTTGTTACTGTTCCTCCTCCCCGCGCGCCGGGAATTCCATTTCCACGCAGGTTCCCTCCCCGGGACTGCTGTCGATCGTCAGTTTTCCGCGGCCGCCGGTGTAGCTGTTGAAGCGGAGGATGGCATTTTCAAGCCCGATGTGCTCCCTGTCCTCCTCGTCGGCATGTCCGCCCTGAAGGATCCTGTCCACGATCGCCGTGTCGAAGCCGGTCCCGTTGTCGTAAATCCTGATCTTCAGCCTCCCGTCCTCCTCCCTGAAGGAGACGTCGAGGATATACTCGTCCTGGGCACTGCTGAAGCCGTGCAGGATCGAGTTCTCGACGAACGGCTGCAGAAGCAGCTTGTGGATCCTCACGTCCTGCACGTCCGGGTCCATGCTGATGTTGCAGCTGAATCTGTTCTTCATCCGGTACTGCTGCAGGTAGATGTAGCGCTTGAGCCACTCCACCTCGTCCTTCACCGGAACTTCCTCGTCGTAATCGGAGATGGCGTACCTCAGGATATGCGCCAGTGAACCGATCGCGTTGCTGATGTCGAACGCCTCCCTGTCAATCGCCATCCAGTTGATCGTGTCCAGCGTGTTGTACAGGAAATGCGGGTTGATCTGCGCCTCCAGCGCCCTGATCTCCGCCCTCTGCTGATTCCTCGTCGCCTCCTTCTCCTTCTTCTGGGCGTCGTCCAGCTTCAGCAGCGTATTGTTGAACTCCTTCGCGACGGTCTCGATCTCGCTCGGCATCGAGTCGCTGATCGGGACCCGGACGGACAGGTCCCCCATTCCGGCGGATTTCATGCTCTTTGTGACGGTGCGCACGGACGCGACGAGCTTCCCGGTCAGCTTCCAGATCATGTAGAGCGTCGTCGCGAGAAGCAGGAGCCATGCCCCTCCGATAATAAGAAGGTTTCTCTTCACGCTCCGGAGGAAAGACCGCTGGCTCGCGGCGCTCACGATCTTCCAGCCGAGCGCCTCGTCCGTGTACGAGTAGGCGGTATAGTCGGAGATGTTGACTCCCCCGCGCTCCTCGAGGAACTCGAGGAGACTCCGGTCTTCCGGACTGTCTCCGCCGCCCGGCACCTCCCCGATCCAGCTCCTGTCCGGGCTCGAGATCACCCGCCCCTTCTCGTCGAGCAGGAAGTAATAGCTTCCGTTCTCCTTCTCCTCCTCCTCCGTGTAAAGCACACGGCGGAGCAGGCTCTCATCGAGACTGATCACGACAATCCCGCACCTCTTCTGGAGATCCCGGTAATCGATGATCCGGTGCGCGATGTGGAACAGGTAGTGCTCGTCCCCGGCGAACCTGGTCGCGTACTCGGTGGGGAAGATGTGGTAGCTGTTGTCAGCGGAGACGGTCTCATACAGGGTGTCCCGGTCCATGCTGAACTGGTCGATCCACGGATTTACGTTGGTCTCGGGGTTCAGCGAGTGGGTGGTGATCATGTTCCGGCCGTCGGAAATGACCGTAATCGCTTCAATATAATCCTTCGAGAACTGCAGCGCGCGCATGTAACGCCGGAGCTGGCTGACCGTGACCGCCTCTTCCTTCTCTTCGTTCAGGAAGTCCATCCACTCCACGACGCTGTCGTCGGTGTAGATCTGATAGACGAGGTCCTCGTAGGACTCCAGCATGATATTCATGTTGTCGTCGATCTGCTTCAGGTTCTGCCGGGTGAGCATCCGCGTGTTCTCCCGCATCAGCCTGACCGTGCTGTAGGACAGGAAGATTCCCACCACGAGCAGCGGTATCGTGGACGTGAGTATAAAAATCCCGACCAGTTTTCTGTCTAGGCTCCGCTTTCCCATATCCGTCCCATCCTTCCGCGCGCCGGGCATCACTGCTGCCCGGCCGTCAAAAAAAGCCATGCGGCCGCTCCATGCATGCATGAACGACCGCATGACCTAAAGACCCTGACAATATCTTATCCCTTCACGGCCCCGTTTGTCATTCCCGCAATGATATATTTCTGCATGAAAATGAAAACCAGGGCGACCGGAATAATCGTGACGATGGCGAACGCGGAAAGGTAGCTCCAGCGCGTCCCGTACTGGCCCATGAAATTGAAGATTCCGGCCGTGATCGGCCTCTTCTGCTGATCCAGGATGAACGTCATGCCGTACGCAAGATCCCCCCAGGCATAGAGGAACGAGAAGACCGCGCAGACCACGATGCCCGGCTTCGCGACCGGAACCAGAATCCTCATGAAGGCCCCGAAGCGGCTGCACCCGTCCAGGTAGGCCGCCTCCTCCAGGTCCTTCGGAATCGAAGCGAAGTAGTTCTTCAGGATCAGGACGGAGAACGGAATCCCGATCGTCGCGTCGGCGAAGATCGCGGACCACCATGTGTTGTACACGTGCATCCCCTTGAACATGATGAACATCGGTGTGAGCAGCACGGACACCGGGAGCATCTGTGTGACAAGGAAGAACAGCAGCATGATCTTCCGCCCCCTGAACCTGTACTTCGCGATGGCATAGGAGGCGGGAACCGCCAGCACCACGGCGATGAGCATGGCGCCGAGCGAGATCAGGAAGCTGTTCGCGAATGACTTGAACATGTTGAAGTCACCGGTCTCCACCTGCGCCGCGTAGGACTTCGTGTTCAGCACGTGCGGGTAAAATGTCGGCGGATACTGGAAGATCTCCTTCTCCGTCTTGAGGGACGTGATCAGCGTCCAGAACAGCGGGAACAGCAGGATGCAGAGCACGAGGACCGATATGGCGCACAGGATCACGTTCTTCCTGCCTGTAATCTTTTTCTCTTCGCCCATCTTACATATCCTCCTCTCCCTGCAGCGTGATCCGCAGATAGATAATGCCGACGAGAAGCAGAATCAGCAGCAGGACATTCGCCACGGCGGAACCCATGCTGTAGTTGAAAAGCTCAAAGGACTGCTTGTAGGAATACGTGGAAAGAAGGTGCGTGGAATTGACCGGCCCGCCGCTCGTCATGACATAGACGAGGTCGTAGACCTTGAACGTATAGATGAAGCCGAGGACCAGGACCGATTCGATCGTGGGCCGAAGGAGCGGCAGGGTGATCCGGAAGAAGCTCTGCCGGCTGTTCGCCCCGTCGATCGCCGCGCTCTCGTAGAGTTCCGTCGGGATGGTCGTGAGTCCCGTAGACAGCAGGATCGTGTTAAACGGGATTCCGATCCAGACGTTCGCGATGATGACCACCAGCATCGCGGTTTTGGAGCTAGTCAGCCACTCCACGTTTTTGGTGATCAGGTGCATCGAGTGCAGGATGTAATTCACCACGCCGATATCGGTGGCGAAAAGGAGCTTGAAGACAAGGGCCGTCACCGTCATCGGGATCATCCACGGAATCATCAGCAGGCCCCGGACGGCCTTGGCGAACCGGAAGTTCCTGTTGAGAAAGAGCGCCAGCGCGAACCCGATCAGGAACTGGAACACAAGGCAGGACACCGTGAAGACCAGCGTGTTCGACATGGACTTCAGGAACACGCCGTCCTTGAACAGCTTCATGTAATTCGCGAGCCCGATGAAATGCTTCTCGCCCCTCGACAGGTTCATGACCGTCACGTCCTGCAGGCTGAGCATGATGTTGCTCAGGATCGGATAGCCCACAAAAACGATCATATAGATGCAGGCGGGAAGCGCAAACAGCAGGCCTGCATTTTCATGTTGGAAAAAACGTCTGATTTTGCTCACAACAAAACCCCCTCCCTCTTCTCTAAGCAGGATTATAAGGCGGAAGACGCCATTTCCTTATGTGAGAAATCTTTGAAAGGGGGGAATAAACTAATCTTTATTTCAGGTGTTCTGTATTCGCCGGATCATTTGGCGGATTTCCGATACTCCGTGGGGAGCTGGCCTGTAATCTCCTTGAAAATCCTGCTGAAATACTTGGTGTCGGAGTACCCGACCTGCTCCGCGATCTCGTAGAGCCTGAGATTCGTCCCGACGAGCAGCTCCCGGGCCTTCGAGATCCGGTAGGACTTGACGTAGGAACTGAAGGTCATCCCGACCTCCCGGTGGAACAGGGTGCCCAGGTACTCCGGCGTCATGTCGAGCTTCCGCGAGATCTCGTCGAGCGTGATGCCGGTCTGGTAGAACTCGTGGATGATGCTCTTGATCCGTTTCACGGTCAGGTGTGTGATGTTGTCCGACTCCTCCGCCTTCGCCATCTCGCCGAGGACGAACGACGAGGCATCCAGCAGCTCCTCGACGAGCTTCGCGTTCATGATCCGGTAGAGCAGCGTCTGCTGGTCGATCTGCTGCGCGTCGAGCTTCCCGACGTCCTTCGCGATGACGATGATATTCCAGAGAAACCGGACATAGCTCTCCTTGATCTCCTTGGGGGCGTAGACCTTCCCGTCACGGAACGTGTCGTGGAACTCCCGCATCAGCGCCTTCTCCTTCTCCTCGTCGCCCGCGCAGATCGCGGCCTTCATCCTCGCCTCGAGGTCGATCGGGTAGATACAGGAGGCGGTCTGCACGTTCCTGATTCCGGGGTAGCAGATCAGCACCTCGTTATTCAGGGAAATGTTCCAGTCCAGATACGGGTAAACCAGGGAGAAAGCCTCCCCCAGCAGATTGAGTCCGGCGGCCTCCACCCACCCGACGGCGATCTTGCGCGGACTCTGCAGAAGGATCTGCTGCTGGACCCAGCGCTCCAGGTCCTTGGCGTTCTCGTAGCCCCTGAGGATCACCGTCAGGGAATTCCTGTACGAGGACTCGAGGATATAGTAGTCCAGGCCCTGATAGGCGCTGAACACGTGGCGGAAGTAGCGCTGTGTTTCCTTTGTGTCTCCGTTTTCACCGAGGTAGGCCGTGAGAAGGATCATCCTCTCGTCCGCGCGGATGTGATACCGGTTGAGCAGGTACTCCTCGGTCTCCCGGTCCGCCGTCATCTTGCCGGAGATAATGGAGTAGAAGATCTGCTCCGCTGTGCCGACCTGCTCGGGCTTCTCCTGTTTCTCCTTCTCGATCTGGAAGGACACGTTCTCCAGTGCCTGCATGAACTCGTTGTAGGCGATGGGTTTCAGCAGATATTCGGTTACGCCGAGCCTCATCGCGGTCCTCGCGTACTCGAACTCGGAGTAGGCGCTCAGCACGATGGCCTTCGTGCGGAGGCCCGCCCCGGCCATCTCCGTCAGCATCTCGAGCCCGTCCATGTCGGGCATGCGGATGTCCGTGATCACGACCTCGGGCCGCAGGTCCTTGACCATACGCAGTCCGTCGAGGCCGTTCCCGGCCTCCCCGACGACCTCGTACCCGCTTCCGGCGCGGGAGAGCAGTTTTACGATGCCCTCGCGGATCCGTACTTCATCCTCAACTATAAGTATCTTCATTTTCCGCTGCTTTCTTCTCTACTGTCCGATTCTCCCGCCGTTCAGGATGACCACGTTCATGCGCTCGACGCTGACGTCTTCCCACACTTTTTCCTGAAGGTAGGGCTCATTTTTCAGGTATTCGTCCAGCTCATCCCTGCCGGCGAACTCCATCACCATCACAGAGCCGGCCATCTTCCCCTCCTCATCCAGGATTCCGCCGGCACAGATCACTTTGCCGTTCACGTTCCTGAGGTTCTCCAGGTGGCGGGGCCGGACGCTCATTCTCTTCTCCAGCATGTCGGCGCCGTCGTGCGCCGTGATAATGAACTGCATACTTTGCCTCCCTGACAGTATACTGTCAATTCATACAGGACACGGGGTTCCCCCTTCACATTCAGTCGATATAGGACACGGGGTTCCCCGTTCTCGGCAGCGGCCTGCGGTCGGGAAGCCCGTCCGCCGTATCCGGATAGCCGACCGCCAGGCCTCCGCACACGCACGCCTCCCCGGGAATTCCGAGCCCGGCCAGGTATTCCCGGATCACCGGGTTATCCGTCAGCCAGTGGACCTGGTTGATCCAGCAGCTTCCGAGATCCAGCGCGTTGGCCATGATCATCATGTTCTCGAGCGCGCAGGAGCTGTCGGCCATATTGTTGCAGTAGGACCTCCGGTTCGCGACGAGAATCAGGACGGGGGCGCTGTAGTGGAACACGTAGCTCTCGTCCCTGGACGCCCTGACCGCGGCAGCCAGGGATCTGTACATGCCCTCTGTCACTTCCATTTTAGAAAATTCCTGCCTGACCAGGTCCGCGAGCTCCCTGAGCACTTCCTTCTTCCTGATCACGAGAAAATGCGTCGTCTGGCTGTTGCCGCCGCTCGGCGCGTATCTTCCGGCCTCAATGATCTGTTCAAGCTTCTCATCTTCAAGCGGTTTGTCCAGAAATCTCCGTGTGCTTCTTCTCGACCTGATGAGTTCCAGGGCGTCGTCTGCGTTCATCGCTCTCCTCCTTTGTTCTTCTTTCCCGGGGATCTTCCCGATTTCCACGCTTATTCATCTTGTGTAATTATACAGTATCGGAGCAATCATTACAGGAGATTATTCATGAAAAATCCTCTTTGTCCACAGGGCACCGTGATTCGTATTACATTATAGAGACAACATAAAACTGCTGATATCCGTATAAAGGCCGGCCGGGCCGGCCTCAGCACACGAAAAAAATACAGAAGGAGAGAGAAAAATGAAAAAATTACTCACCTTGATTCTTGCTTTTGTCATCACATTATCGCTGGGCGCTTCCATCGCGATGGCAGATGGGAAGAAGACGCTGGCGCTGGGAGATGAATTCCCGGACTTTACCGCCGAGACGACGGACGGCACATTTACGCTCTCGGAAACCCTGAAGGAAAAAGAAGCCGTCATGCTGATCCTCTGGGCGACCTGGTGCGGTCCCTGTGAAAGAGAATTCCCCTTCATCCAGAAGGTCTATGAGGAGCTCGGCGACAAGGTGGCGGTAGTCGCGCTGTCCACGGAACCGAATGACACAATGGACCTGATCCGCGAATATCAGGAATCTCACGGGCTGAGCTTTCCGATGGGACGGGACGAACAGGGCTTTTTCGGCATGACCGGTGAGGCCGGCATACCGGTTCCCATCATGATCGACCGCTTCGGCAGGATCGGATACATGCACGCCGGCACTCTTCCCAGTGAGGAGCACGCTTTCAATCTGGTGCGGGCTTTCCTCGGCGACGGTTACGGGAAGTCCATCACACTGACCGAGGTTCCCCATGGGCAAAGTGAGATCAGCTACCCCTCCGATGAGGAGCTGAGCGCGGCGCTGAACGCGGAAAACGGCACTCTCGAATTCACCTCCGACCCCAACGGCATTGACTGGCCGCTGGTCCCGGAAACTGTCGACGGAAGAACCGCTGCCGCCGCTTCCAACGGAAACGACGAGCTCACAAAATCCTGCGTGCACCTGCGGATCAAAGCCGCATCGGGCGACGCCCTGGCCTTTGATTATAAGGTCGATTCAGTATTTGGAGGAAATATCGAGATCCTCGACAACGGTGAGCTCGTAAAATCTTTCACCGGTACAGGCGGATGGGCTGCCTGGGCCATCGCTCTCGAAGAGGGGGACCATGATATAGAGCTCAGTTTCGTGAACGAGGTAAACGCGGCATTTAACCTTGGAGAAAAAGAGCGGGTCGCGGCGTTCTCCAACGTGCGGCTGCTCTCCGGTGACGAAGCCAGGGAGGTGCTGGACGCGCTGCCTGTCTATCCGGTTTCCGAAAAAACCGGCTTTGAAATACTTAATGAAGGGACGAAGAAAATCGTCATCTCTCTTTCCGTGGGAGGACAGGCGCTCGATGACGTCCTTCCCATGATTCTCGGCGGGGACGCATATGTGATTCCGGATGGTTCCGTGAAGGTTCGCATTTTCGCGGATGCCTCGGTCGATCCCGACAGCGCGGTTCTCTTTACCGAGAAGGCCGGCGAAGCGAAAGTCCTGTCCTCTTATCTGAACGCGGACGGAACTGCCTACGAATATGAGACTGAGTTCTCCGGGGACAGTACGGCACAGGTCCCGTACGTCACTCTCCTCACGCAGGATTATCAGACGGCCGGATATCCGAGCATCTACTGTCTGCCGGACGAAGAGAGCGCGGCGAACTTCGTGGATTTTCTCAAGGCGCTGATCGGCGGTGAAGTTGAGATAAGGTTTGAGCCGGTGAGTGCGGCCCCGGCGGCAGAGGCTTCAGGGGCAGAGACAGGCGAGGCAGCCGACGAAGAACCTGCCGAGGCAGGGGCAGCCGGAACAGAGACAGGCGAGGCAGAGTATCAGATCACCGTGGTCGACCAGAATGGCGACCCTGTTCCCGAGGCGGTCGTCAATGTCTGCACAGACACGACCTGCACCGTCTCCGTGTCCGATGAGAACGGCGTCATCGCCTTCACCGGTGAGAAGCAGAATTATCATCTGCAGGTGATCCAGGTTCCCGAGGGCTACAGTATGGTCAACGGATCGGATTTTTATTCGGAGGATGAGACGCAGCTCA
>CACYEN010000123.1 GCA_902773435.1 uncultured Lachnospiraceae bacterium
AAATGCAGCATCTCGCTTACATATCTGGCATCTGGCATACAAAACTGGCGTTTCGTTTACAAATATGCAGTTTTCAATTTACAAACAAGCATATCGCCTTACAAACTGGCGTCTCGGATTACAATTCAGCGCAATAATTGACAAAAAGACATCTGTAAGAGCAATAAATAGAATATACAAGATATTATGTAATATATACTTGACAAAACGCCGATATGGTGTATACTGTCTCTCATAGGAGAAAAAACCGGAGATTTCAGACCGGAACTCTTCGAAGGAGGAATTACTATGAGAGAATATGGTTGGGGCCTTGCGGCCGGTATCGGCGTCGCGCTTCTTGCTTTTCTGATTATGATTTTTGTGAGAAAAGCGAGAGGGCTGCCCTGCGCGGACAAGTTTGACGAGCGGCAGATGGCCGCGCGCTACAAGGCATTCAAGTCCGGCTTCTACACGCTGATGCTGTGTGTCGTCGCGGACGCCTGCCTCTATATGGTGGGTGTAAAATGGTGCGAACAGCCGCTCGGCGAATTTGCCGCGGTCTTCGCCGCCGTTACGGTATTCGCGGTTCAGTCCGTCAGGAATGACGCGTTTTTCGGAGTCGAAAGGAGAAGCAGGTCGCTGATCCTGCTCTACGCGGCGATCTTCGTGATCCAGACGCTGAATACCGTGCTGAGCATTCGGAGAGGAAGACTGGTATCGGACGGGAAACTGACCCTGGAGGCGCTGAGCCTGTTCTGCGCCGCGACATTTCTGATTGTCCTTATCGCGATCGCACTGAAGAACAGGGAGCAGGAATCCGGAGAGGAGGACTGAGCGATGAAAAATCTGAGGCTGAAGTCCGCCCGTGCCGCCAGAGATTACTCACAGCAGCAGCTGGCTGACCTCGTGGGTGTGTCGAGGCAGACGATCAACGCGATCGAAAAAGGGGATTATAACCCGACCATCAAGCTGTGCATCGCGATCTGCAGGGCGCTTGACAAAACATTGGATGAGCTGTTCTGGGAATGAGGCCATATTATAATATCGGATGAGCTGTTCCGGGAATGAGGCCATATTATACGAAGATCAGCGGATCAGAGGGATCAGCTTTTCTTCCGCTTAATCAGGGTTTTCAGCCGTCTGCCGGGTGCAGACGGCTTTTTTTCCGGCTCCTGCCGGCAGAAGCGGTCCGTGTAGTCGCCGACCATTTCCTCCTGTCCCTTTTTGCGCAGCCGGCTGACGATGAAGCGGGTGATCAGGTCGTAGAGAACCGCGAAGAACGGGACGCCGACCAGCATCCCCGGAAGTCCCCAGATGCTGCCGAAGAAGAGGATGGAGAAGAGGATCCAGAAGCTTGAGAGCCCCATTTTCCCGCCGAGGATTGCCGGTCCGAGTATGTTGCCGTCGATCTGCTGGAGAACGATGATGAAAATGACAAAGAGTATACATTTTCCGGGACTGACCGTGAGGATCAGGAGCGCGGAAGGAATAGCCCCGATGTAGGGGCCGAAGAACGGAATGATATTCGTGATGCCGACAATGACGCTCACGAGCAGCGCGTAGGGCATGTTCATGAGCGAGCAGAAGATGAAGCAGATCAGGCCGATGATGGCCGAATCCAGGATTTTTCCATTGATGAAGCTGCTGAACATGCTGTCCGAGAAGCGGACCTCGTGCCTGATCCAGTCCGCGGCCTTCTGCGGGAAAATGCCGTAGACGACCATCTTGGCCTGAGCCTTGATCTTTTCCCATGAAGCGAGAAAATAGACTGCGACGATACAGCCGAGCCCGAAATTGCCGAGGAAGTCGACAAGCCCCATGAAGCTCGACGTGATCCGGGAGATCAGGGACTGCAGGTCGGGGAGCAGTGAAGTCTGCAGGTAAGCCTGCAGGCGCCCGCTCAGCGTATCGGCGGCCTGCTGCAGGTAGACGACGATTTCGTGGGACGACTCACCGGTGTCAAAGCTCTTCAGCAGGGAGCGGAGTTTCTCCAGCGCCGCGGGGAGCTGCTGAATGAGGCTGCTGATGCTTGAGATGAGCTGGGGCAGTACGATAACCAGCAGGAGAACGATCAGCGCGAGCATGAGGATGAGCGAGATCAGGACAGACACCAGGCGGAAGGAACTGCGCCGCTTTCCGTCCGCGGGGACATGGAACAGGCGCAGAAGCAGACCTTCCAGCCGGAAACAGGCCGGTCGGAGCAGGTAGGCAATGACCGCCCCGTAGATGAACGGCATCAGTATCGAGACCAGCTTCTTCCCCACCCCGATAAACACGGAGGTGCGGAAGAAGAAGAGAATGACCAGACAGGCAACGGCGAGCGCGGCCGCCAGCATGAGGAGGTGCCCCGCGTCCCGTTTGAACTGATTCTTATCCATAGTGTGTATCTCCAGTTGGCAGGCGGTCCGTCCGGACCGCTTCTTCCCGAACTTTGGAACCATTGTATCAGGAACAGAACGAAAAATCCATGAAAACCCCTGATCCCGCGCAGTTTTCCGAACCGGATCCGGGTGGTATAATGGAGAGCGAAGGACAATATCAGGCATCTGATAAAACATGGGCCGAAAGGAAAAGATTTAAACAGGATTCCGGAGGGACAGCTGTATGAACGATTTGAGGACGGAGACAGACAGAAATCTGATAGACGCCGCATTCGCGATGCTGGGGCGATCTTACAGCCCCTATTCCCATTTTACGGTGGGAGCGGCGCTCCTGACGAAGAGCGGGAAGATCTACACGGGCTGCAATGTAGAAAATGCCGCCTTTTCCCCGTCGATCTGCGCCGAGCGGACTGCGGTGGTGAAAGCCGTCAGCGAGGGGGAGACGGAGTTCGAGGCGATCGCCGTCGTAGGCGGCCCGAACGGGAGGCCGGCCGGCTGGTGCACGCCCTGCGGGGTCTGCCGGCAGGTGCTGTCAGAGTTTGTGGACGGGGCGTCGTTCCGGGTCATCATGGCCAGGAGCAGAGACGACTACATCGTGAGATCCCTGGACGAGCTGCTGCCGGGGGCATTCGGGGCGGATTCCATGGGGTGATATTTTAAGAGCTGGAAGGCCTGGTCGAGATACAGATCCGGGGAGTCCGGGTACATTACACGGCAGGCAAGGCAGGAAGATTGAATTTTGAGATATATCCGGAAAGCCTGGTGCAATACATGGCGGGAAGACTGAATTTTGAGATATATCCGGAAAGGCTTGGGATATGGCTGGAAGACTGAACTACGAGAAGGGACGGGACTACGGATGGATTATTACCGGCACGCTTCTGATGGCGCTGTCGGCGAACCTTTGTTTCACCCCCGCAAAGATTGTTCCGGGCGGATTTACGGGTCTCGCGATTATCATCAAGTACTGCACCGGAGCGTTTGTTAAGAATGGAATCCCGACATGGCTCTCCAACATTCTTCTGAACATCCCTCTGATCCTGGCAGCGGTCAGGATCCGGGGGTGGAGCTTTATGAGGAGGACGTTTGCGGCTTCGGCGATTTTTTCGGTCTGGCTCTTCCTCATACCCGAGTATCCTCTCTTCGGAGAGGATCTGTTTCTTGTGACTCTCGGCGGCGGCGTTCTCATGGGCGTCGGCCTCGGGTTCGTCTTCCTCGGGAAAGCGACGACCGGCGGCACAGATACACTCGGCGCGCTGATTCTGAGGGCCTATCCACATATGAGCACCGCGAAGCTGATGCAGATTATCGACGCCGCGGTTGTGCTGCTTGCCATAGGGATCTTCGGAATTCACATCTCGATGTATGCGATCATCGCCGTGACGCTGTCGAGCTATGTCGCCGACCGGATCACGAGCGGCTTCCGGAACGCGTATTTTGCCCACATCATCTCGGAGAGATATCAGGAGATCGCTGAGGAGATCATGAAGGAACTCGACCGTGGAGTGACCCTGCTGTCCGGAAAGGGCATGTACACGGGGAGTGACCGGCCGGTGCTGCTCTGCGCGGTATCGAAGAAGCAGGCAGTACTGCTCCGGGAGATGGTGTCTGAGATCGATCCGAAGGCGTTTCTGATCCTGACGGACGCGCAGGAGATCAGGGGAGAGGGATTCCTGGATTATTCGAGGGAGGAGCTGTAGGGATTGTAAGGTGAAAGCCGCGCGGTGTGAGACACTGGGTCGGGCTGATTATATGGTTTTTGATGAAACCTGCGGTACGGGTGAGGATTACGTGCCGCAGGTTTTTATTACCATTCTCCTGTGTCCTGTGTTTTGTGTCTTGTGCCTTGGTTTTCGGTGGCTCTGAGACGAACGCCGGGCCACCGATGGGAAAGAAACTTGATTGTCGGCGGCCCGAGGTTGCCTGTCGGCTACTGGGCTGCCGGAGCGAAAGAAAACTGAACACCCCCGCCCGAACTGTCCTGTTAACCAGCCCCCCTTTTCTATAAAATTAATAATCATAAGCCAAGTCTTTGAAGGAATAATCCGAATCCGTCAACCGTCACCCGTCAACCATCAACCGACACACAGAAAGAGGTACTGTCCTATGAGCTTCAATTTCTTCGTCAAGAGCAACATCACGTTCGGCCGGGGCGCATCCGGTAAGCTTCCCGAAATTATCAGCGGCTACGGCCTCCGCAAGGTCATGATCGTCTACGACGGCGGCGTGAAGGCGGCCGGCATCGCCGAGAAGATCGTCGCCCAGGTGGAGGAGAGCGGCGTCGACTATGTCATCTTTGACGGCGTCATCCCGAACCCGACGAACGAAGTCGTCGAGAACGCGGCTGAAATCGCGAAAAACGAGAAAGTCGAAGGTTTCGTCGCGGTCGGCGGCGGCAGCAGCATCGACCTCGCGAAGGCTGTCAACGTACTCATGACGAACCCGGGACGCATCGGCGAGTACGGCGGGATGAACATGGTGAAAAATGCCTGCCTCCCCCTCATTGCGATCCCGACAACCGCCGGAACGTCAAGCGAGATCACGAACGTCAGTGCCCTGATCGACACCGAGAAGGTCATCAAATACGTCGTGATCGACAACAAGATCGTCGCCTCCGACGTCATTGCGGACCCCGAGTTCACAAAGACGATGCCCGTCTCCGTCACCGCCGCGACGGGAATGGACGCGATTACGCACGCGGTGGAGAGTTACATTTCCAATATGGCTTCCCCGCTCACCGAGTACAACTCGCTGAAGGGTCTCCAGATCCTCTATGAAAATCTACCGAAGGCTGTTGAGAACGGAGCGGACATGGACGCGAGAGAGCAGATGATGCTCGGCTGCATCATCACCGGCTTTGGTTTCTCCAATGCCAATCTCGGCTTCGTCCACGCGATCGCGCATACGCTGAGTGCCCATTTCGGTCTCGCCCACGGTATGGCGAACGCCTGCGTCCTGCCCTACGTGATGGCTTACAACGCGGAGGCCTGCCCGGAGAAAATGGTCGAACTCGCGAAGGCGATCGGCCTTGAGACATCGGGTGACCTCAAAAAGGACAGATATCTGCTCTCGGACGCGCTCCTCGAGCTCTGCAGGCGTCTTAAGATCCGCACACTGAAGGAACAGAATGTTCCGGAGGAGGCATTTGACAGGCTTGCGGAGGATGTTCTAAGGGAGCCGGTCCTCGGCTTCAACCCGCGCCAGGGCGTAACGAAAGAGGATGTGATTGAGATACTGAAGAAGGCATACTGACAGAAGACGTGCCGGCAGAAGATATGCTGAGGAAGGCGTACTGACAGAAGACGTGCCGGCAGAAGATATACTGAAGAAGGCGTACTGACACAGAACTAAGGACGCCGCCAAAGAAAGGAGCCAGCCCCTTGGAGATGACGAAATCCCTCAAACTCAGAGTCTACATCACAATCGTCTGCATCTCGTTTTTGCAGGGACTGCAGTACGGGCCGTCGCCGGTTCTGAAGCAGATCGGGGAACATTTCCCGAATGTCAGTACGAGCGTCGTCCAGATGCTGATCACCGGGCCGTCCCTCATCGGGATGGTGTTTGCCCTCGCGAGCGGCGTTCTCGTCGTCCGGATCAGCAAGAAGAAGCTGCTGCTGATCTCTTCGCTGATCTCAGGCATCTTCGGCGTGCTCCCGCTTATCGCCGACAGCTTCCCGCTCCTCTTCGGATCGAGGATGATCTACGGCGTGGCCCTCGGCCTCGCGACCGCGCTCAACACCGCGGTGGTCGCCGAGTGGTTCACCGGAAATGAGCGCGTGACCGCGATGGGAATCCAGGCGGCCAGCGTCGGAGCCGGAATGGCGGTAACGATGAAGGGGGCCGGATCGCTTGGCGCCGCGGTGTTCACAAATTCCTACTTCATCAACATCATCGGCTTCATCTGCTTCGCCCTCATCCTGATCTGTCTTCCCGAGACCGGGAAGGCGGTCCAGTCGGAGGGCAACCGGATCACCGTGAACAGCCGCGTGATCGTCGTGGCGGTTCTCGGGCTCCTTGAGTTCATGTTCCTTATTTCCTATACGACGAACATCTCGATGCACCTCGAGGGAAGCCTCGCCGGGAACTCGGTGGTTTCCGGAAACCTGACGAGTATCTTCTCCATCGCGCAGATTGTGATCGGCCTCGTGCTCGGGGTCATCACGAAGGTGACGAAACGGGCGACGATGCCCGTCGCGATGTGCTCGTTCGTGCTCGGTGCGGTTGTCCTTGTCCTCTTCCCGGCGAACTTTGCAATGCAGTGCGTGGGTGCCCTGCTCTGCGGATTCTCCCAGGGCGTCTTCATCCCGACGGCGATGGTCGAGGTGTCGAACGCGGTCCCGCCGGTGGCGGCGGCAATGGCGTCCGGCATCTTCACATGCGGGACCTGCACCGGCCAGCTGATCTCCCCGTTCGTGCTGAACACGGCGGCGAAGGTCTTCATGGGCGAGGCGACGACGTCCAACGTCTATAAGATCGCGGCGGTCGGCATGGCGATATCGGCCGTCTTCTGCGCGGCTGTCATGTTCGGGGGAAAGAAGGGACAGGCCGGGCAGTAAGGACGTATCCAATAAATGAGTTCTCGTCCGGCAGAGATGATGTATCACGATTTTTATCCCATATCTACCATAACGGGCTGCGCATAAAGCGGGCAGCTCAGCAGGCAAAAGCCAACACATTTTAAGGAGGAAACCAAGCATGAAAAAGAAAATGGCACTCTGTACCCCGATCTCCGAGGAACTCCTCGCCCCGATCCGCGAGAAGTGTGAAATTGTCGAATGCGGAGAACTCAGGCACGGCAAGGGAAATGTGACCGAGGAGATGACCCGTGAGGAGTGCATGGGCAGCGAACTTGTCGTCCTCGGCGACGAGTACGCCGGAGCGGACACGATTAAGGCCTGGGCAGACGCCGGAATGAAGTTCATCGGCGTCGCGAAGGGAACGCCGGCGACCGTCGATTTCGACGCGATCACCGCGGCGGGCCTCAGCCTCTCCTACACACCGGGGCGCAACCGCGTCGCGGTCGCCGAGTACACGATCGGCCTTATGATCGCGATGGCGAGAAAGATCACGATCGCTGCCGCCGGCCTCAGGAAGGGCGAGCACACAGCCCCGGCGAGCGACATCTACGACGTTCCGGACGTGAAGAACGTCACATTCGGGCCCCTCGATGAGAATCACCCGTTCATCCACTACGGCATCGGCTTCGAGCTCTACGGCAAGACCCTCGGTATCGCCGGCTACGGCGCGATCGGCCGCGAAGTCGCGGTCCGCGCGAAGGCCTTCGGCATGAACGTCATCGCCTATGACCCGTATCTCAACGAGGCCCTCGCGGCGGCGGACGGCGTGAAGGGCGTTGACCTCGACACGATGCTCGCCGAGTCTGACATTGTCAGCGTACACCTTCCGACCATCCCGTCCTGCAAGGCGATCGTCAACAAAGAGTGGTTCGGCAAGATGAAGAAGACGGCTTATCTCGTCAATACGGCCCGCGCCTATGTCATCGACCAGAAGGATTTCGTCGAAGCCCTTGAGAACGGCGACATCGCCGGAGCGGCGGTCGACGTCTACTGGAAGGAGCCGGTTCCGGAAAATCATCCGCTCCTCAGGATGGACAACGTCGTCTGTACACCGCACATGGCCGGCCTCACGACCGATGTCGACGGATGGTCCGGACGAATGATGGCCGAGGAGATCACCGCTTATCTCGAGGAAAAGCCCGGGAAATATCTCTGGAAGGTCAGAAAGTAAGAGAGCCGCAGCAAAGGGCCGGGAGGAACCGGGAGACAAGCCGGCTCTCCCCGCCCGTGTGAATATTGAAGGAGGACCATGACATGGCAGAAAGATGCTGCGAAGGCAGAAAGCGTTATCCTCATCTCTTTGAGCCGATCAGAATCGGCAATATCCGCCTCAAGAACCGCATCATAGCGGCGCCGACGAGCCCGAGCATGATGACGGCGGAGGGCCATATGACCCCGGAGATGGCGGCTTATCTTGAGGAGAAGGCGAAAGGCGGCGTCGCCGTCGTCACTTACGGCGAATCGATCGTCCACTCAGCGACCGGAAAATCCCACAACAAGCAGCTTCAGCTCGACAGCTTCGGCGTGAAGCAGATGCTGAAGGAGGCGACCTGCATGATCCACAACGCCGGCGCCTACGCGAATATCCAGCTCTCCCACGGCGGCAAATACGGCGGACTCGCCAGTGTCGGCGGCGACATCGGAGTGGCGGAGAAAGCCTACGGCCCGAGCCACGAGATGACGCCGCAGGGTGAAGTCTTCGAGATGCCGAAGGAGCTGATCCATGAGATTATCGCGTCCTACGGCAAGGCCGCGAAGCTCTGCAAGGACTGCGGATTCGACATGATCCAGGTTCATGCGGCCCACGGCTGGCTGTTCTCGCAGTTCCTGTCGCCGGTTCAGAATCAGAGAACCGACGAGTTCGGAGGCTCGCTCGAGAACAGGGCGAGATTCCTGATGATTGCCCTCGACGAGGTCAGAAAGGCCGTCGGGCCGAGGTTCCCGATTGAGTGCCGCATTTCCGGCGACGACATGGCCGACAACGGCCTCAACATGGATGAGTGCGTCGAGGTCGCGAAACTGATCGAGGACAAGGTCGACCTGTTCCAGGTCTCCTGCGGCAACCACGAGGATCCGGAGATGTTCTGCCGGACCCATCCATCCTCGTTTTTCCCGAGAGGCGTCAACGTCTATCTCGCCGCGAATATCAAGAAAAATGTCAGCAAGCCGGTCGCCTGCGTCGGCTCCCTCAATGACCCGGCCCAGATGGAGCGCATCATCGCCTCCGGCGAGGCGGATATCGTCGAAATCGGAAGAGCCCTGCTCGCCGACCCGTATCTGCCGTCCAAGGCGCTCGCGGACCGCGCCGACGACATCACGCCGTGCCTCAGGTGCTACGAGTGCTTCGGCGAGACGTCGAAGAGCGAGATGGTCAAGTGCACCGTCAACCCGATCATGGGGCAGCAGCTGAAGCAGAAGTTCGGCATCCCGGCTCCGAAGGAGAAGAAGAAAGTACTCGTCGCGGGCGGAGGCCCGGGCGGCATGGAGGCGGCCATTACTGCCGCTCTGAGGGGCCACGACGTCACGCTGGTCGAGAAGAGCGGCGTTCTCGGCGGCAACCTTCACCCGGCGGGGGCCGCCTTCTTCAAGGAGGACATCGCCAAGCTCTGCGAGCTTCTGATCAGGAGAACAAAGAACGCGGGCGTCAAGGTTGTCCTCGACACGGAGGTCACCCCGGAATATGTCCGCGAATTCGATCCGGACTTCCTCGTCGTGGCGATCGGTTC
>CACYEN010000124.1 GCA_902773435.1 uncultured Lachnospiraceae bacterium
CGAAAAAAGTACGCCTCCGGGTCTTCACCTGAAGGCGTACTTTAAATTTCCTGAAGTTATTTTCGCTCGTCTCCGCTTGCTTTCTTAAAAACACCCGGTTTCACATATCGTGCCCGGAGATCAGTTCTCTGCGGCTTTCTCAGCAGGACAACAGTTCCGGGAATGGCGTCTTTTCCATTAATACATTCCTTCGCACCGCCGTACAGTCTGTGGGGAAAGATTATGTGTTCACCTGAACTCAAGCCTCCTCGTCAAAGTTCAGTCTCTCCTCCTCCACAACCAGCGGGCGGTCCAGCACCCTCTGATTGATCGACAGAATATATTCCCCGAGAATCCCTATAAAGAAGAGCTCGACGCCCCCGAGGAAAAACTCGCCGACCACGAGCGGCGCCACTCCAGCAGTGAAGCGGTTCCAGTAGATCAGCTTCATGATGAGGTAGAAGAGCGCCACCAGGATGCTGATGAGCCCGATGATTCCGCCGATAAATGTCGCCAGCCTCAGCACCACCTTGGAGTAGGATGTGATCCCCACCATCGCCACGTCGTAGAGGCTGTAGAAATTGTTCTTGCTCTTCCCGGCCCGTCTCGCCGGCCTCTCATACGGCACGGTCTTGTAGTCAAATCCGAGTTCCGCGATCATGCCGCGGAGATAGGGCACCGGGTCGTGGATGCTTCGCACGACGTCGACGAACTTCCTGTCGTAGAGCCCGAATCCCGTGAAGTTCTCTATGTGCCCGATATCCGTGATCTTTCTCAGCAGCCTGTAGTACTGCCTGCGGAACCACGCCATGACGCGTCCCTCTTCGGTCCTGCTCTTGATGCCGATCACGATCTTATTGCCCTGCTCCCACTCCCGCACGAGTGTCGGAATCAGTTCGGGCGGATCCTGGAAATCGGCGTTCAGGCGCACCACGCAGTCCCCGTAGGCCTGCTTGAGCCCGTGCACGGGGGATCTCAGCTGTCCGAAATTCCTCGCGTTGAAGATCGCCTTCACCCTCCGGTCCTTCGCGCAGATTTCGCGCAGGATCTGGCGCGTGCGGTCCTTCGAGTGATTGTCGATATAGATGATCTCGAAGTCGTACTCGGGCAGGTTCTTCTCAAAGAGATCCGTCAGCGTCCCCGTCATCGGAACGACGTTGTCCTCTTCATTGTAGGTGGGTATCACCACTGATATCAGTTTGCCGTTTTTCTTCATAGCACTGCCTTTTTACCTGATGAGCTCACTCTCTGTGAGAGGGACCTCAACGTTGGCTGCAAGCTCGTCCCTGTCAAGGAACGGAGCCATGTCCTCGATCGGCGCGGAAACCATGGACCCGTCGGGCAGCTTCCTCGACGCCAGTTTCGGCGAGGTCGCCTGGAGCGGCGACACCCTCACCTCGATGAGGGCGGGAAGCGGAAGCTCCATCGCGGCGGAGAGGTCCTCCGCGAGCGTCCCGTTCGATCCGCAGAGACCGTAGCTCCATCCGAACAGGCCCGCCATTCCCTTCGGGTCCGGGAACTCCAGGTCCCCGCTCTCGGGACCGACGCCGATAAGCGGCTTCCCGAAGTAGGCGTTCTGGGTCTGCCTGATCGAGTGATATCCCCCGTTGCAGATCAGGAACACGCGGACGGGAAGCCGGTTTGTCCTGATCGTCTGCATCTCCTGGAGGTTCATCATGATACTGCCCTCGCCGGTGACGAGCGACACCTCTTTTCCGGAGGCGGCCGCGATTCCGATCGCCGCCGGAAGATCATATCCCATCGAAGCCGTCGCGGAGTTCGTGAAGAATCGCTGGCCTTCCTTGCAGCGGAACACCTGCGTGCCGGCGACCCGCGAGGTTCCGCAGGAGCCGATGAGCTGGGCGCCGGGCGGCAGGATCTCCGTCAGCCTGTCGTAGAACGCGTAGATATTTCCGAGTCCGTCGGGCTGCGGTCCCTTCTCCTCCTCCGTGACGACCGGATACTTCTTTCTGCGGGCTGCGCACCGCACCGCCCAGCCTCCGGCCTTCCCGCACCAGGGGCGGTCCGGGGAAGCTCCTTTCCCCTCGAGACGGCGGATCAGCTTCACCATGAAGTCCTTCGCGTCCCCGAGCACCTTCATGTCGCAGCGGACGTTGGGCTTCTTCAGCTCACTTTCATCGAGCTCGTTCATGATGACATAGGCGCCTCTCGCCCACTCCCCGTAGTCGAACCCCGTCTGCAGGAAGCTCATCCTGCTGCCGACGGAGAGATAGACGTCGCAGCCGGCGACCGCGAAGTTGCCGGCCCGGTTTCCGGCCATTCCCGTGCGGCCCGCGTTCAGCGGATGTTCCTCCTCGATGAGGTCGGCGGAGGACACACCGGTGAGGACCGGAGTCCCGAGAAGCTCCGCCAGGCGGAGAAACTCCGCGGTGCCCCCGGACGCGCGCACCCCGTATCCCCCGAAGAGGACCGGACGCTCCGCGCCTCTCAGCTTCTCAAGGACGGCGGAGATCACGGAATCCCCGATCTCCGGGACGGGGCACAAGCCCTCCTCCTCCGCGATGAAAGGCCTCTGCGAGTCCGGATCGATATCGGCGGCCTGGATGTCGAGCGGTACGTCCAGCCAGACCGGCCCCTTCCGTCCGTTCGTCATGAAGGCCAGCGCTTTCTCCGTGCAGTATCTCACGTCGTTCTTCGACGTGATCATGACCGAGTACTTCGTCATCGCCTCCGTGCTCCGCGTCACATCGTACTCCTGGACACCCATGGTCCGGAGCGGAAGCCCCGTGCTCCGCACGGTCGTCGCGTACCGGGCCTGTCCTGAGATCACGAGCATGGGGATCGACTCCATCCACGCGCAGAGCACCCCGGTGATCGCGTTGGTCGCGCCCGGGCCGGTCGTCACGAGCACGCAGGCGGGGCGGTTTTCCACTCTCGCATAGGCCTCAGCCGCCATGGCGCACGCCTGCTCGTTGTGGTGGAACGTGCAGTGGACAAGCGGGCTGTGCCCGAACGAGTCGTCCAGATGCATCGCCCCGCCGCCGGTTACCATAAAGACGTCGCGGATTCCCGCCTCTGCCGCCTTCCTGACCAGATAATCAGATACTTTCATAGATATCGCTCACACCTCTGTTCACACACCATCGTTTTGCCGGACTGCTGGATCGGAATCGAGTCCACGTACTCGATGCTGATCTCCGCGTCCTCCCCGAGATATTTCCTGTAGGACGCGAGCACCTCGTCCTCGCGGACCCTGGCGCCCATCTCGGCGTTCAACTGGAGGAGGTACTCCTTCTCGCTGAACTGAATGCATTTTCCCTGCCTCAGGATTCCCTCGAAATTCAGCAGGTTGTTCATAAACACATGGATCGAGAGCGGCTCCCCCTTCGTGTTCCTGAGAAGGGACCCTCGCCTGCCGTAGATCTCGGTCAGCTTCTCCCGGATTCTTCCCTCCCCGGAGGGGATCCGGACCTTCACGCCGGTATCTCCGGTGTCGTAGCGGATCATCGGAAATGCCCTGTTGTAATAATCCGTCACCACGATCCGCCCGAGCTCCCCGTCACCGGCGGGCTCGTCTGAATCCATCTTCAGGATCTCGACGTAGAAATTGTAAAGGTCGATCGTGTAGTCGTCCTCGTCGTTTAAGCTCACGGCGATAAAGCCGTTCTCGTTGTTCCCGTACGAGAGGACCGGGGTGATCCCGAAGACCTGCGCCGCTTTCTTCCGCGCCGCGGAGGGCAGCGCCTCCCCCATCGTGAAGATCATCTCCACGTCCCAGCCTGACACATCGAGGGACGTCCTCTCGGCATACTCGGTCAGCGCGACAATCGCGCTTGAGTAAGCGACGAGGACCTGGATGCGCTCCCTCTCGATCCGGTCGCAGATCTCCTTAAGGCTCGCGTCGCTCATGTTCGAGATGTCGACCATCAGGAGATTGTTGACAAATGACCGGAGGCCCGAAATCGTGTTCTTCCCCTTGATCCAGGCGCGGAACTCCCCGCGCTTCATGCCGAGCCGGAAGCCGTTCAGCTCCATGACGGACATGAAGTTCATGTTGACGCGCTCAAGCTTGTCGTCGTTCGCGAGGACCGTGAACGGCGTTCCCGTGGACCCGCTGGTCGAGAACCTGTGCAGCCTGTCCCTCTCCGCCCGGTAGCGGTCGCTCAGGATGCCCTCGTAATGCTCGAGAAAATCCCCCTTCGTCTGGACCGGGAAATCCGAAAGTTTCCCGTGTGCGGGCAGGCTCCTGTAAAAGGGACAGTTCTCCGCGGCGTAATCCATGATCGCCCTCAGCCTTCTTGTCTGGTATTCCGGCGTCACGCCCACGAGGATCTCCCGCTTGTTCACTTTCTTCAGCGTCTGCTGACGTCTGCCGTGAAGATCGTCAAGGACCGTCCACGCCGTTCTTCTCAGAATTTCACCTGCCTGCATGCCGTTCCACCTCCGATAAAACTTAAGTAACGGTGGCGGCCGCCCCTGCGGCCGCCCCGGTATTATGACAGAGTCTTCGCATCGCTCCCCGCGCTCCTCGCGGTCCCGAGCAGGATCACCGCCGCGACTCTCACCGCGTTCGCGATGAGTACCGCGAGACTGAATCCCGGCAGGCCGCCCCCCGGCGTCATCGCCGAAATCAGGACGATGACGAGGACGAGGTGAAGCGACTGCAGGACGAGCTGCCATTTTTCCCCGGTAAATGTCAGCGCGATGATGAACAGATACGCCGAGAGCATCGCCAGAATCTGGGAGATCGTGACGACCGTGATGAGCGGACGCGCCGCCTCCGCCAGATTCGGATAGAAGAGCCTGATGAAGATCGGCGTCGCGATCTCGCAGAGCACAAAGAAAACCGCGCTCACGGCGACCCCGATCCCCGTGAATTTCAGAAATCTCGCCCTGCTGATCCCCTGCTTCTCCCTCGTCAGGTAGGAGATCAGGACCGTGTTGACCGGGGCGATGAGAAGTACCAGCGTCTTCCCGATCAGCGAGACGACGTAGTAGATCGTGACGGCCTCGCCCCCCAGGGTCGTCTTGAGGTACAGCCTGTCGATATTCAGCGTGAGGTTCGTCACGAAATACGAGAGGACAAGGACAGCCCCTCTCCGAAGCACCGGCCGGAAGAACCCGGATCTCCCGAAGAAGTCCCGGAAGATGCTTCCCGTCGACGCGACAAATGCCAGGGCGCAGATCTCGCCGGCGAGGAAGATGACGAGCCAGTTCCCCGTCGCCCGGAAGACTGCGTAACCCGCAGCGTAACCGGCGGCGCACAGCGCGTAGTAGATGAAATACCGCCTGTAGTTGAGCGAAAGCCGGTACTCCACGTCGCCGTAGTAGCGGAAATTCGTCAGCAGGATAAGCGCCGCGACGGCCGGAGCCCCCGTCTTCAGGGTGATCGTCCCGGGAGACGAGATTCCGGCAAAGATGAAAGCCCCGGCAATTCCGGCCGCGGAAAATATGAGGACTGTCAGGTTATAGTCCCCGTTCGTCACATCCATGTTCCTTCTCAGGACCAGGCGGCTGTTGTTCAGTGCCTGGCCGATCGACGGCCCCAGGATATTGACGAGCGCCATGATATAGAGAACGGTGCCGTTCGCCTCTGCACCGAGCTTCGCGGCGAGGAACGGGTATACGAGGAGCTGCAGGACGCCGTTCAGCACCAGCGCTCCTCCGATCGTATAAGCCGTGTTCCCGGCAGCCCTTATCTTTCCATTGCCGCTCATTTCCTGTACTCCGGACAGAGATTCTCGATGTACTTCCGCTTTCCGGAGGCGAGCACCGGAATCTCGTCCACATAGGTCACGTTGATCTCCGCATCGCTGCCGAGGGCCGGCCTGATCCGGGCGATCATGTTCCCGACATCCATCTTATCGCGGTCGCCGTTGAGCAAGAGCTCGTACTCCCTGATTCCCCTCTGGATGAACCGGTACTGCTTCACCCCGTCGACGTCCCAGAAATTGTTGGTGATGACATAGGGCGTTACCGCCCTTCCCGACGTGTCGTAGAGGATATCGCTTCTTCTGCCATAGAGTTCGGTCAGCGTGAGGCGGAATCTTCCGTTCTCCTCGTGACGGCGGCAGACGGCGGAGTCCCCGTTGTCGTAGCGGATTATCGGGAACGCGTAGTTCGTCAGGTCGGTGATCACTATCCGCCCGAGCTCGCCCTCCGCGGCGGGCTCGTCCGAATCCTGCTTCAGGATCTCGTAGTGGTAGCTCTCCGAATTGATATAATAACTGTTATTGTTCGCGCTTTCAATCCCCATGATGCCGTTCTCCTCGTTCGAGTAGTATGAACGGACGGGGCATCGGAACTGCTCCCTGAGCCGCTCCCTCACGGGTTCAGGCATCGTCTCCGAGATCGGAAGGATCGCGTGAACCCGGAACGGGCTCATGTCTATGTGCTTCCGGTCTATGTACCTGCTGATCTCGCCGAGCGCGGACGAGTAGCCGGTCAGGCACTTCACCTTCTCGTCCCTGATGCAGCGCAGCATCTCCCCGATCGACTCGTCCGAGAGGGAGGAGCTCTCCATCATGATCGAATTCTCCGCGAAGAGCTGCAGCCTGCTCTTCCTGACATTGTCCACCCACACGCGGATGAACGCGATCTTCTGTCCGATCCGGTACCCTCCGACCGCGCTCAGGAAAATGCTGTCCGCGGTATTCATCAGGGCTTTGTTCCGATCCTGGACCATCGCGAACGGGGTTCCCGTCGAGCCGCTCGTCGTCATGACGCGGTTGTCCTTCGCGTCCCTGTACTTCGATGAGCGGAACGCCTCGTAATTCTCCCTGAACGTGTCCTTGTTGACGACGGGAAGGCTTTCAAGAGAACTGGTCTCCGAAAAACGGGCGTAGTAATCCGTGGTCTGTACGGCGTGCCGGATCAGGTCCGCGACCCTCCGCCTGTCGTCCGCCACGGACGTGCCGAACCGCATCGCCTCGTAATCCTCGTCGAATTTCTTCTTCACCGCGCCCCCGCGGAGCGCGTCGAGAGCGAAAAATCCGCTCCATCTGGCTTTTTCACCCAGTGAATCACGCATGGCCGGCCGCCTCTCTCAGTTTCTTCGCCATGAAGGCAAGCTTCTCCTCCGTCATCCCCGGATAGACCCCGATCCAGAACGCGGTCTCCATGATCCTGTCCGTATTCTTAAGCGACCCGACGACCCTGACCCGGGACGCTGTCTCCGGGTCGTCTGTCACGCACGGATGCTTCATGAGATTTCCCGCGAACACCATCCTTGTCTGGATTCCCGCGCCCTCGAGAGTCCTCACGATATCCCGGCGGTCGAAGCCTTCCCTGACGCATATCAGATAGCCGAACCAGCTGGGATCCGAGTTCTTCTCCGCTTCGGGGAGGATATACGCGTCCTCGCAGCCTTTAAGCGCGGCATTGAGGTATGCGAAATTCTCTCTCCTCTTCGCAGCGAAGCCGGGAAACTTCCTGAGCTGGGCCACCCCGACGGCGGCCTGCATGTCGGTCGCCTTCAGATTGTAGCCGAAATGGCTGTAGACATACTTGTGATCGTATCCGGCCGGAAGAAGGCCGTACTGCCTGTCGAACCGGTGGCCGCAGAAATTGTCCTGCCCCGGGGGACAGACACAGTCCCTCCCCCAGTCCCTGAGGGAGCGCACGATCCGGTGAAGGAGCGGGTTGTTCGTGTAGACGGCGCCGCCCTCCCCCATCGTCATGTGGTGCGGCGGATAGAAGCTGGACGTCCCGATATCCCCGAACGTCCCGGTGAAGCCCGTCTTCCCGTCCAGCGTGTACAGGCTTCCGAGCGCGTCGCAGTTGTCCTCGATAAGCCACAGGCCGTGCTTCTCGCAGAACGCCCTGACGGCGGCGATGTTGAACGGGTTTCCGAGCGTGTGGGCCATCATGACGGCCTTCGTCTTCTCCGAATACGCCTCTTCCAGCATCGAGACGTCCGCGTTCGCGCCCGGGATCGTCACGTCGATGAAGACCGGCACCGCCCCGTACTGGATCATCGGGGCGACCGTCGTCGGAAATCCGCAGGCAACCGTGATCACCTCGTCTCCGGGCAGAACCCTGCGTTCCTTGAGAAGCGGTGACGTCAAGGCCATGAAGGCCGCGAGATTCGCGCTTGACCCCGAGTTCACGAGGGACACGAAGCGGACGCCGAGATATTCGCCGAATTTCCTCTCAAACTCCTCCGTGTACCTGCCCGCCGTGAGCCAGAATTCGAGCGCGGAATCCACGAGGTTCACCATCTCCTCGTGGTCATACACGCGCGACGCGTAGGGGATCCTGTCCCCGGGTTCAAACGGCTTCTTCGCGCCGTGGTAGCGGTCGCAGTACTCCTTCACCGCGTCCAGGATCTCTGCCCTGGCCTCGTCTTCACTCTTCCAGTTTCGCATACAGGTCACCGTATTCCTTTATCTGCCGGTCCGTGATCTCCGTGACGGACCCCCCGTCCGCCCAGACCCCGAACCACTCGACGGTCCTTCTGACCGCCTCCTCAATATTCCACACGGGCCTCCACCCGAGCACATCCCTGATCTTCGCGCAGTCCAGCATCAGCAGGCCCGCCTCATGCGGCCCGCCGTCTGACCTGCTCTCCCTCCGCGCCTCTCTTCCCCAGAAACGGATGAAGAGATCCGCGATTTCGCCGGTCGTCACGGCGTCGCTCTCCGCCGGCCCGACGTTGTAGGCCCCCTGGAGGGACGGGTCGACCGCCTGTCTCTCCGCGATGAGAAGATAGGCGAAGAGCGGCTCGAGCACGTGCTGGTAGGGCCTTACGGAGTTCGGATTCCTGAGAACGACCGGCTCTCCTCTCACGGCCGCCCTCACGCAGTCGGGGAGAATCCGGTCCGCGGCAAAGTCACCTCCTCCGATCACATTGCCTGCCCTCGCGGTCGAGACCGCGGGCCCTTCGCTGAAGA
This sequence comes from uncultured Lachnospiraceae bacterium, assembly GCA_902773435.1. Taxonomy (GTDB): domain Bacteria; phylum Bacillota; class Clostridia; order Lachnospirales; family Lachnospiraceae; genus Chordicoccus. Next base: position 8,832 of record CACYEN010000124.1, read on the forward strand.
AGGAGTTCCTGTAGCTGTGCGTCACGAGATCCGAGCAGGACTTGCTGTTCGAGTAGGGGTCGTACCCGTCGAGAGGGTCGTCCTCCCTGTAGCCGCGCATGACCTCCCGGTTCAGGTACACCTTGTCCGTCGTCACGTTGACGACGGAGACCGCGCTGTCCGTCTGTCTCACCGCCTCGAGCAGGTTGACAGTTCCCATGACATTGGTGTCAAATGTCTCCCTCGGCGACCGGTAGGACTCCCTCACGATCGGCTGCGCGGCGAGATGAAACACGATCTCCGGCTTCACGTCCCTCATCACCCTGAGAAGACCGTCGTAGTCGCGCACGTCACCCGTGACCGAGTTCATGTCCCGGTCAAGTCCCAGCAAATGAAAAAGCGCGGGATCCGAGGGGGGCGTGAGCGAATAGCCCGTGAGATCCGCGCCTGCCAGAATCAGAAGACGGGACATCCAGGATCCCTTGAATCCCGAATGTCCGGTCAGAAGGACTCTCTTTCCCTTAAAGAAGTCAGTCATATTCAAGTATTCCACACTTTCCAGGGAGCTTTCCCGCTCTTCCAGAGTTCCTCGAGCAGTTCCTTCTCCCTCACCGTATCCATGCACTGCCAGAATCCCGTGTGCCTGTAGGCCCGGAGCCCTCCCTCGGCGGCGATGCGCTCGATCGGGTCGCGCTCGAAGACCGTGCTGTCATCGACAAGATAGTCCAGTACCTTCTTCTCGCAGACCATGAAGCCCGCATTGATCCAGCCCGTATCCTCCGCGCGCTTCTCCCTGAAGCTCCTGACGAACCCGCTGTCGCCGACGTCAAGATTGCCGAACCTGCTGTTGGGATGGACGCAGCTCATGGTGAGCGTGCCGCCGCTCTTCCTGTGGAAGTCGAGCAGGCTGCCGATATTGATATCCGAGACGCCGTCCCCGTAAGTCAGAAAGAAGGGGCCGTCGTCAAGATAGTCGGCGATCCTTCTGATTCTCCCCCCTGTCATCGTGTCGAGGCCGGTGTCGATGAGGGAGACTCTCCAGAGCTCGGTCTTGTCCATGTGGACCTGCATATCGCTGCGGCCGTGGGTGAAATCAAAGGTGACGTCGCTGTTGTAGAGAAAATAGTTCGCGAAATATTCCTTGATCACGTGCTGCATGTAGCCGCAGCATATCACAAAATCGTTGTATCCGTACGCGGAGTACTGCTTCATGATATGCCAGAGTATGGGTTTGCCCCCGATCTCGACCATCGGTTTCGGCCGGAGCCGGCTCTCCTCACTGATTCTCGTGCCGTACCCGCCCGCCAGGATGACTGTCTTCATAGAACCTCCACGCAGGTGTCCTGCTCCACAGTATGGGACAGGGCTTCAGCCGGCCGATGGGGCCGGGCCCTGTCAAAGATTACGGTCACTCATCCCCGCCCCGTCTCGCGATCAGCGTGATGATGATAATAAGGAGACCGAGAAGGATCAGGAGCGCAAGCGCCGCGATCGCGATGAACGCGGTCCGGTTCATCGTGATTCCAAGCGGCAGCGTCACCGTCTCCGAGCCGGTCCTGATCTCAGCTCCCTGGCCAGTGCCGACCGCGGAGAAAGAAGCCTCCTCGCCGCTGCCGGGTTCCGCGACCTCCTCGGCGGACATCGCGGCGGCCGCCGAGGACGCCAGTTCCTCGAGGGATTCCTGCCTCGCCCTCTCCTCCGCCTCGCGGATCGCGTCGATCTTCGATTTAAGGACGACCGAGCGTCCGACCGTGTGTGTATTGTACTGGTAGGCGTAGCTGATGACCGGGCCGTATTTCGCGTCATCCCGCTCCTTCTCGATCACGGTGAGATCATCGGCGGTGACGTTCTTCGGGATGGAGACAAGGCCTCCCTCCTCGACGAAGTCCATCGCGTCGACCCTGAGATGCTTGAAGTTGTTGAAGCCGTAGTCGAGCAGTTTTCTCGTATCCGCGGAAGTGACCTCAAGGCCGCCGCCGTGAAGCGTGACGCAGATAAGCGTCGTGGTGTCCCGCTTCGCGATCGTCGCGAGCGTGCTGAGCGCCGCGTCCGTGTACCCGGTTTTTCCTCCGAGGAAGCCCTCATAGGCGTTCGCGGGATCCGTCACGAACGGGTGATGGCCTGTAAACGACCTCTCCGAATTGAGGTTCGTGGCGGGAATCGTGTAGGACGCCGTGCCGAGAATCTCCATCAGGGTGGGGTTCCTGTACACCTCCCTGCAGATCATGCACATGTCGTAGGCCGTCGACACGTGGCCCTCGGCCGGCATGCCGCAGGCGTTCACGAAGTTCGAATTCCTGCAGCCGAGCTCCTTCGCCCTCTCGTTCATCATGCCGATGAACGTCTCCAGGGATCCTCCGCCGATGTACTCGCCGACCTGGGTCGCCATATCGTTCGCGGACTTGAGCAGTGTCCCGTAGAGGAGGTCTTTCAGCGTGAAGACTTCGCCCACCTGGGTGTAGAGATTTGAGCTTCCGTCCGTAGCGAAGGCGGTTCCGGTCTCGGTCATGGTCACCTGGGCGTTGAGATCCCCCTTCTCGACGGCGATCAGCGCCGTCAGCAGCTTGGTCAGGGACGCAGGCGGCGTCTGGCCGTGTTCGTTCTTGTTGAAGAGCACGGCGCCCGTCACGGCATCCATCAGGCAGCCGTAATCACATCCGATATCCTCGGCGAGAGGCCAGCCTTCCACTCCGTTCGTCTTCACAACGGAGCTGTCCGGATAGGTGACTGTCTCGGCCGCGGGCGCGGTTCCCGCCGCGGCTTCCTCCGCCAGTACCGTGTACGCCGGGGCGGACACAAGAAGAACCGCCGCCAGGGCAGCCGCTGCAAAACCTGATACACGTCTCTTCATTCCACCAGATCTCCTCATCTCATATCTCATCGCCAAGACCCTCATTGATTGCGCGGCACAGACCGTCGAGCGCCTCCTGTTCATCCTCCCCGTTGCAGACAATCTCGATCTCATCGCCGGCTTTCACGCAGGCTCCGAGAATGGAGAGAACGCTCTTCGCGTTCGCGGTTATTTCGCCGATTGTAAAAGTTACCGTTGACCCGTATTTGAGCGCCTCCTCGCAGAACCGCGCTGCCGGCTTCAGATGCAGCCCCGTCGCGTTCCTGATCACCGCTTTGCCGCTGACCATGCTCACTCCTCCTAACTTAAGTCTCCCTGAGATTTTACATTGCCCGCGGCGCCGCGCCGCAAAAGCACAATATCCTGAAAGAACACATCTTTATTCCGCTTCCGTGCCTTCTTCCGGCGTCTGCGCGGGAACCACCTGGCTGACCGTCATCATCGCCCTTACCTCCTCCGCCAGGCTGTAGCCGTCCGGCAGGGTGATCTGGACGGGAACCGCCAGGTCTCCGGGCTCGACGTCCCGCAGGTCGACGCTGGCGCTGATGTCATCCGCCGTGATCCTCTCCAGGTCGGCGTCGCCGCCGGTGACCCTGATGTCAAGCTTCGAGTCAGCGAACACCGCATTGTAGTCCTTCGGAAGGTTCAGCTTCAGAATTCCCTTTGTCTCGATCTCGACCGATTTGCTGTTGAGCTGCAGGATCTTGACGTTCACGACGACCGTCTCGCTCGTGTCGGCGGCGAGGGAAATCCCCTCCGGAAGGTAATTCGTGATATCCACGCTGATATCCTGGTCCTCGCTCGCGCCGCTTATATCGACGTCGCGGGCGGACGAGGGAATCACGATCTCGTTGCCGTTCTCCCGGAACGCCTCGAGCGTCTCCGCGTCGCCGACGATTCTCAGCGTGGAGGGCGTGACGGTGATCTCCCCGGCCCTGTATCCGGGGGCCGGCACGCCGTAGGTCTCCGCGACGATCGGTATGTCGGGCACGACCGTGTAGAGAGCCACCCTGACCTTCACCGTGGTCGTCCCGTCCCCGATCGTCAGCGTCTCCCTGCTGGAGTTGGAGAGCGCGTCGCCGTTCTTGTCGTAGATCACGACTTTCGCCAGCAGCGTCTGGTCCTTACTGAGACCGGTCGCAAGCACCTCCGCATTGACCTTGTCGATCTTCTCGACGACCGATTTCGGGCCCCTGATCTTCACCTTGTCCGGGGTCGCGGAGAGCTTTCCGACCTGGTAACCCTTCGCCGGGGTCGTGCCCCCGGTCGTCGGATTGATCACGAATTCCTGGGTCTCGATATCCTCGAGCGTGATCTCAAGCATCCTCGGGTTGATGGTCACGTCGTCGACCGAGACCCCCGGCACACTGACGGTGACGGGCACGTAGACCGGGCTCGTAAAGTCGACGATCTGCGTGAGATCAGCCGATGCCGTGATACTGGAAGAGGACAGCCTCTCCACGGTCTTCCGGTTGCTGTGGACCGTCACGCTGATCGTCCTCATGCCGTCGATCATCGCGTACATCTGCTGACGGCTCTCGACATAGGAGGCGTTCGTGATATTGACGGCCACATTTGAAAATGTATGCGTCACCTCCGGATTGCTGGTGTTCATGATCACCAGCCAGATCGCGAACGCGATGATCAGCGACGCGATCATGAGACCCGGATGTCCGAATGTCCTATTCTTCATCCTTCTTCTGTCCTTTCCGGATCCTGATCCTCCGGTCCTCGCCGGCTTTCACGGTTCGCTTCTGGAACTGATGGAGCTGTTCGCGGAGGCCGCTGGCCGTGACGCCCGTCGTCAGCACGCCCATATACGCGTAGGACACCCTCCCGGTCTCCTCGGAGACGATGATCGTGAACGCGTCGCTCACCTCGCTGATTCCGAGTCCCGCGCGATGCCTTGTGCCGAATTTCTTGTTGATCCTGGCGTTGTCGGAGAGCGGCAGGTAGCAGGTCGCCGACGTCACCCGGTCACCCCTTATGATCACGGCCCCGTCGTGCAGCGGGGTGTTGTGTTCGAAGATATTGATCAGCAGCTGCGTGGATACCTCCGCGTCAAGGATAATTCCGGTATTCACAAACTCGTCGAGAAGGATGTTCTGCTCCATGACGATCAGGGCCCCGGTCCTCACCTCGCTCATCTCGTTGACCGCCCTCACGATTTCCGAGATCGTGTGGTCGGAGAAGCGCTCGCTCCTGTCCCCCGACGTGTCGAACGGGATGATCGACGACAGGATGGTCCTGTTGCCGAGCGACTCCAGCGCCTTCCTCAGCTCCGGCTGGAAGATGATGACGATCGCCAGCAGGGCGACCGACGCCAGCCTCTGCGTGATCCAGAGAATCGTCGTCATCTGGAAGATGTTCGCCACAATGATGAACAGCACGACGATGAGGATCCCCTTCAGGAGCGTATAGGCGCGGGTTCTCTGGATCCACGCCATGAAGAAGTAGATCAGGCACGCGATGATCAGGATCTCCACGATGTCGATCGCGCGGATGCTCGGGAAATACAGTCTGCTTATGTAATTCCTGATATGACTCAGTAAGGTTGACACCTCATCACCTCATCAGAGATTCCGCAGGGAATCCTCCAGTTTTCGTTTGAGCTCCTCATTGTCAATCTTCGGCCGCTCGGCCGCGTCCGGAGTCACGCGCGGCTGCTCTTCTTCAAACAGGCGCTCATAGTCCTCGAGACCGCTGACCTCCCCGGTCACCTTGGGGACGACCCTGACATAGTAATAAAAATCGTCGTCTTCAAATCTGAGCTTCCTGCTCTTCCTGTACTCGAGCCGGAGGAACAGGATCTGCAGTATCATGCCCGCAACCACGGACGCCGCCGTCCCGACCGTCATCGGGATCAGGTCGAAGCGGGTCAGAAGGACGCTGTTCCCGATCAGGATGAACATCATCCAGACGATTCCTCCGAACAGGATCGATATCTCGAAGGCGTACCGGAACTCCATCCTCCTGATGGCGTACACGATCAGGACCGTTCCCGCGACGGCAAGGGACGTAACCAGCATGTCAGAGACCCGTGCGCCGGAGCTGAGCGCCCTCAGGACCGCCTCGTAATCCCCCCTGTCGGCCTGGGCGATCATCGGCGCCGTGTCGCGCAGGAGTGCGCACGTGTAGTAGAGAAGCACCCCTGATACGGCTCCGAGCGCCGAGAGAGGCCGTCTCCTTAAGCCGAGCGCGATCGGCACGACCGCGGGAAGGCCGAACTGCATCGTCACTGGCAGGAGAAGCGCCGCCGCCGAATCATCCGGGGCAAACCGGATAAAGAAGATGAAGATCAGCAGCATCACGGCGGCTGCCGCCGCCCCCGCCGCGTAGGAGAGGGCGAACGCCTGGCCGGCAATCAGCGCGCAGGCCGCTACGAGCACCGTCATGGATCCGAAGGCCGCCGATACGAACGCCATCGCCGCGAGAAGCGGGACGGATGATAGCAGCGGCGAGAATCCCGTCATGAAGCGGATCCACAGAAAGAGCGCGAGCGCCATACAGAACCTCGCGGCGAAATCGATGACTACCGCCCATCTCGCGTAGATACTCTTCAGTTTTTCACCGAACGCAGCAGCATACATAGCCGTCAGGTCTCCGGAGCTTCCATCTCTCCGGACTCCTCCAGATCAGAAAATTCAACCAGTTTCAGGATCCGCTCCTCGTATACGCGGACCCTCTCCTCCGCCTCCCGGTACCTCCTGTCCGCCTGGACCCAGACGGCGAAGAGATACAGGGCAGCCGTGACGATATAAAAGATCAGCAGCACCGCAATCACCCTGCCGGAATAGGTCATGTAGGCGGCCTTCTCGAGCACCTCCATGCTGAGGAGGCCCGCAAGCCCTATGAGGAGGATATCTCCCACGGTCACGGCTAGAAAAGCACTGACAAGGCTCTTCGCGACATAATCGGCCCTGCTGTACTGGCAGATTCTCAGGTCCTTTTCCCCCTTTCCGTCCTCGAAAGAGGCCAGGCAGATCATCTCCTTGAGTCTCAGCGGACTGATCATCGCAGATTCTCCATTCCGAATACACCTAAGTCCCCGGCCGGAAGAACCGGACAGACGCCGGCGCCCGCAGCCCGTCCAGGGAGTTGCCCGATCGTTCAAAACAGCAGACTATTCGAATTATTCTACCATAAAGTACGCATTCATGCAAACTTTCCGGCGGTTGGCGCCGCCCCCTCGCAGCGGATTTCCAATTTCGCGCGCCCGCCGGACGGAACCCCTTTTCCACACCCGTCAGTACCGGGTCAGGTATCCGCCCCCGATGCAGAGGGCGAGCACATACACCCTGTCCGCGCCGGCCGCGCGGAGCG
>CACYEN010000125.1 GCA_902773435.1 uncultured Lachnospiraceae bacterium
AAGGACATGATCATCCGCGGCGGCGAGAACATCTATCCGAAGGAGATCGAGGAGTTCATCTACACACACCCGAAGGTCAGCGACGTCCAGGTGATCGGGGTCCCGGACAAAGCGATGGGAGAGGAGATCATGGCCTGCATCATCCTGAAGAAGGGGGAGACCATGACGGAGGAGGAGATGAAGACGTTCGTCCTCGACCACATGGCGAAACACAAGGTCCCGAAGTACATCGAATTTGTCGACGGATTCCCGATGAACGACGCCGGAAAGATCCAGAAATACAAGATGCGCGAGGAGGCGATCCGGAAACTCGGCCTCGAGAGCGCGGCCGGGATCGAGACGGCCTGAGGACATGCGAAGAGAGATCCGGGACAGACAGGCTGGCCCGTGTCAGCGAATAAGAGGAGGTAGCCGCTCATGGCTGTGAGAGAAAAGAACTATGTGACTGTCGACGGAAATGAAGCCGCCGCTTACGTCGCCTACGCGTTTACGGAGATCGCGGCGATCTACCCGATCACGCCGTCATCCCCGATGGCGGGGAAGACGGACGTCTGGGCCGCGAAGGGGAAGAAGAACCTCTTCGGCCAGAGCGTGCGTCTCATCGAGATGCAGTCAGAGGCCGGGGCTGTCGCCGCCGTGCACGGGGCGCTGCAGACCGGAGCTCTCTCGACGAGCTTCACGTCTTCGCAGGGTCTCATGCTGATGATCCCCACGATGCACAGGATCGCCGGCGAGCGCCTGCCCGGCGTGCTCCATGTGGCGAGCCGGACGGTCGGCGCCCACGCGCTCTCCATCTTCGGCGACCACTCCGACGTCATGAACTGCAGGCAGACCGGGTTCGCGATTCTCTCGAGCGGGAGCGTGCAGGAGGTCATGGACCTGGCGGGGGTCGCGCATCTTGCCGCGATCCGGGCGAGGATCCCGTTCCTCCATTTCTTCGACGGGTTCCGCACGTCGCACGAGCTCAACAAAGTGGAACAGATGGACTACGAGGATCTGCGGAGCCTTCTGGACACAGACGCGCTCGACGCGTTCCGCGCGGAGGCTCTCAATCCGGAGCACCCGATGATCAGGGCGACGGTCCAGAATCCCGATATTTTCTTCCAGGTCAGGGAGGCCAGCAACGCAGACTACGCCGCGCTCCCGGACGTCGTGGAAGAGTACATGGGTAAAATTTCGGAGATCACCGGCCGCGATTACCATATCTTTGACTACTACGGCGCCCCCGATGCCGACCGCGTGATCATCGCGATGGGATCGGTCTCGGGCTGCGCGCGGGAGACCGTGGATTACCTCAACGCGGGAGGGGAGAAGACCGGCTTCCTGCAGGTCAGGCTCTACAGGCCGTTCGACGCGGAGCGCTTCGTCAGCGCGATTCCGAAGACCTGCAGGTCGATCGCTGTCCTCGACCGCACGAAAGAATACGGAAGTGCCGGCGAACCTCTCTATCTCGACGTGTGCGCCGCGCTGCGCGGGCGCTCAGACCTGACGGTCGTCGGAGGCCGCTACGGCCTGTCCTCCAAGGACACGACGCCGTCCCAGATCGCGGCCGTGTTCCGGAACCTCGCGTCGGAAAGCCCGAAGAACAGCTTTACGATCGGCATCGAGGACGACGTGACGCACCTCTCGCTCCCGGAGACTGTGAAGATCTTCCCGGAGGAGGAGGGGATGGTCAGCTGCAAGTTCTGGGGACTCGGGTCCGACGGAACTGTCGGCGCCAACAAGAATACGGTCGAGATCATCAACTCCCACACGGACAAATTCGCCCAGGCCTACTTCGAGTATGACGCGAAGAAGTCCTACGGCGTGACGAAGAGCCACCTCCGTTTCGGGAACCGTCCGATCCGGGCCTCCTACTACGTGAAATCGGCCGACTTCGTCGCCTGCCACAATCCGACCTACATCGAAAAATACGATATCGCCTCCGAGGTGAAAGAGGCCGGAACGCTGCTCGTCAACTGTCCCTGGGACAGCGAAGAGCTCGGGAGACGCCTCCCGGCGGCGGCAAAGCGCGTGATCGCGGAGAGGGGGATCAGGCTTTACACGATCGACGCGGGGAAGATCGCGCGTGAGCTCGGGCTCGGCGGACATTTCAACATGGTCCTCCAGTCGGCGTTCTTCCACCTCATGCCCGTCATCCCGGTCGAGGACTCCGTACGCTATATGAAGGAGGCCGCTGAGAAGACATACTTCGCCAAGGGGGAGGACGTGGTCAGGAGGAACCTCGCGGCGATCGACGCCGGCGCATCCGCCGTGGTCAGGATCGATGTCCCGGACGACTGGAAAAATGCATGTGATCCGAAACCGGAGCCCAGGGACGTACCCGACGTCGTGACCTCGATTCTCGATCCGATCAATGAGCAGAAGGGGGACGACCTGCCGGTCAGTAAGCTTCTCCGCTACAAGGACGGGGTCATGGACATGGGCCTCACGGCCTACGAGAAGCGCGGGATCGCTTCCCGGATCCCGGTCTGGGATCCGGAGGCCTGCCTGCAGTGCAACATCTGCAGCTACGTCTGCCCGCACGCCGTCGTCAGGCCGTACCTGCTGACCGAAGAGGAGATGAAATCCGCTCCGGCTGCTCTTCAGGCGGTCCCGGCGAAGGGTTCCCGGGCGGAGGGAATGTATTTCGCGGTTGAGATCAGCGCGGCCGACTGCACCGGCTGCGGAAGCTGCGCGAACGTCTGCCCCGCGAAAGGGAAGGCGCTCTCGATGGTGCCCGCCGGGGAGGAACCCGACACGAAGGCGGCATGGGAGTACGCGCTCGCGCTTCCTGAGAAGAAGGATATCTTCGATCCCTACACGATCAAGGGAAGCCAGTTCAGGCGCCCGCTGCTCGAGTTCTCCGCCGCGTGCGCGGGCTGCGGGGAGACCCCCTACGCGAAGCTTCTGACGCAGCTCTACGGGGACCGCGTCTATTGGGCGAACGCCACGGGCTGCTCGCAGGCATGGGGCTCCGCGATGCCCGGCATCCCCTACACGGTGAACTCGAAAGGGATGGGGCCGGCGTGGTCCAATTCGCTCTTCGAGAACAACGCGGAATTCTCGCTCGGGATGGTGCTCTCCGTGAACCAGCAGAGAGCGGCGGAAAGAGCCCGCGTCGAGGCCCTGAGAGCGGAAACCCCCGAGGGGGAGACCGCGGACGCGATCGACGCCTGGCTCGCCGCCTACGATGATTTCGAGGCATCCCCGGAGGTTTCGCGAAACCTGGTCGCCGTCCTCGAGAAGACGGACAGGTGGAAGGCGCGCGAAATCCTCAGGTACAGGGACCAGCTCGTGAAGAAGACATTCTGGATGTTCGGAGGCGACGGTTGGGCCTACGACATCGGCTTCGGCGGACTTGACCATGTCGTCGCGAGCGGAGAGGACGTCAACGTCCTCATCGTCGACACCGAGGTCTACTCGAATACCGGCGGACAGTCCTCCAAGGCGACCCCGGTCGGAGCCGTCGCTCAGTTCACGGCGGCCGGCAAGAAGCAGCCGAAGAAAGATCTCGGCAGCATGCTGATGAGCTACGGAAACGTGTATGTCGCCCAGGTGGCGATGGGAGCCGATAAAGCCCAGCTGCTTCGGGCGGTGCGGGAAGCCCAGGATTATAAGGGACCCAGCGTCATCATCGCCTACGCCCCCTGCCAGGAGCACGGCCTTCGGTGCGGTTCGGACAGGGTCCAGGACGAGATGAAGAAGGCGGTCGACGCGGGCTACTGGTTCCTCTACAGGTTCAATCCCGACGGGGATCCGAAGTTCACGCTCGACTCCGGGGAGCCGACAGTCCCGTATGAGGAGTTCCTCGACGGGGAAGTCAGGTACGCGTCGCTGCGGAGGACGTTCCCGGAGAATGCGGAGTCGCTCTTCGCGGAGGGCGCGGCGCAGTCGAGGGAGCGCTACGAAAAATACAGGAGCATGACTTAAGTCCTGCGCTTAAGTCCCGGCTGACGAATCCCGGGACATAAAAACGGCGGGAAGGCGGGGTCCTTATGGGACCCGCCTTCCCGCCGTTTTTCACGTACTTCGTATCTTTCGTGTTCTTCGCGTGATCCGCGCGGGGCGCGCGGATCACGGCTTCTCACTCCCCGGAGAGGGAGCGGAGATCCCGGTAGAAATCAGGGTAGGAGACGTCGACGCAGCCCTCGTCGGTGATGACGACGGGCCCTCTCGAGACCAGACCGGCGATCGAGAACGCCATCGCGATGCGGTGGTCGCCCTTCGGGTCGATCGGCGCGCCCCTCAGCCGTCCGCCGGTGATCGTCATGCCGTCGTCGCTCTCCTCCACGTCGATTCCCATGGATGCCAGAGCGGCGGAGATCGCCTCGAGCCGGTTCGTCTCCTTCACCTTGAGCTCGGCGGCGTCCCGGATGACCGTGCGGCCCTTCGCGCAGGCGGCGATCACCGCGATCGCAGGAATTTCGTCGATGAGCGCGGGGATGAGGCTTCCCCCGATCTCGGTCCCGCGAAGCTCCGGGGTGTAGCGCACCGTGATGTCGGCCGCGGGCTCGCGGCCCTCCATGTGGATGTTCAAGATGGACACGTCGCCCCCCATCGCGCGGATGACGCGGAGCATGCCGTCCCGCGTCTCGTTGATCCCGACGTTCTTAAGCGTGACGGCGGAACCCGGGACGATCAGGCCCGCCGCGAGAAAGTAAGCGGCGGAGGAGATGTCGCCGGGGACGGTGACGTTCTGCCCCGTGAGCACGGTGCCGGGGTAGAGGATCGTGGTGACGGCATCGGAATCCGTCTTCTTTCTCACCTTGAGATTGCCGCCGAAAGCGCTGAGCATGAGTTCGGTGTGGTTGCGCGAGAGGTACGGCTCCGTGTAGAAGGTGGGACCGTCGGCATATAATCCCGCGAGCAGCACGCAGGACTTGACCTGCGCGGAGGCGATCCGGCTCTCGTAGCGGATCGGACGGGGGTGCCCGCCGAAGATCCGCAGGGGAACACAGCCGTTTCCGGCCTCCGACGCGGCCATGATACCCATGTACTCGAGGGGACGGATGATGCGCCCCATCGGCCGCTTCCTGAGGGAACTGTCCCCGGTCAGGCAGCTGATGAAGTTCTGGCCAGCCAGGATCCCGGAGAGCAGGCGCACCGTCGTGCCACTGTTCTTCGCGTCGAGGAGGACGCCGTCCGGGGCCCGAAGCCCCCTGAGGCCGGCTCCGCGGATGACGGTCATCGGTTCGTCCGCGGCCATTCCCGGGAAGATCTTCGGATCGCCGGGAAGCTCGCGGATGTCGACCCCGAGCTTCCGGAAGCAGTCGATCGTCGCGAGGCAGTCGGCGCTTTTCAGGAAGCCGCGCACCCTCGTCGTGCCCTCCGAGATGGCCCCGAGCATGACGCTGCGGTGGGAGATCGATTTGTCGCCGGGCACCGCGATGCTTCCGTGGAGACCGGTCCTGTTTCTGATTGTCAGCATGGCACTCACTCCGTAAGTATGGAAAAGACAGAAAACCTGTCCGGAAGGTCAGTCCTCGTAGATGTGGTATCCCTTCTTCGAAAGGAGCCTGGCGGCCCGCTTCCCGGATTTCCCGTCGTAGAACTCCACGCGGAGGACGCCCTGCTCGAATTCCCTGTTGTGGACGATGCCGATGTTCCGGATGGAGATGCCGTCGGACGCGAGGATGCCGGCGATCTTCGCGATCGCGCCGGCCTCGTCCGCGATATCCATGTAGATCCTGTGGTCCTTATTGATCGGGCCCGCGGAGTCGGCGGCGAAGCTGTCCCGGTATTCCTTGCACTCGGAGAAGTACTCGAGCAGCCTTTCCCCGTTGAGATTCCGGATCGCGAAGCGGAAATCGGTCAGCCTGCGGATGTAGCGGTCGAGAACGATGCAGATATTTTCTGAATTCGCGAGACAGATCTCCTGCCACATGTTCGGGGAGGAAGAGGAGATTCTCGTGATGTCCCTGAAACCGCCGGCCGCGATGGTCCTCATGAACTCCTCCTTGCCGTCGAGATCCTTCACCATGTTGACGAGGGAGGCCGAGATCACGTGCGGGACGTGGCTGACCGCGGCGGTGACGTAGTCGTGTTCCTCCGCCGTCATGATGAGGGGCATCGCCCCGAGAGAGGAGATGAATTCCGAAAAATCGCTGATCACGGAGATAGGAACTTCAGAACCCGGGGTGAGGATATACCAGGCGTTCTCGATCATCCGGTCGGTCGAGTTCTGGTAGCCCGTCTTCTCTGAGCCGGCCATCGGATGTCCGCCGATAAAATGATCCTCGATCCCGAGCTTCCGCACGAGCTCGTGGATATCGCATTTCGTGGAGCCGACGTCGGTGATGACGGCGCCGGGTTTGAGGAAAGAGGTGAGGGATTTCAGTATCCCGTGCATCGTGATGACCGGAACGCAGACGAAGATGATATCGCACTCCCTGAAGGCGGGTGTGATCTCAAAACACTGCTGGTCGATGACGCCGTCGCGCATCGCGTCCCCGAGGACGGACGCGGTCCTGTTGTAGGCGATCAGCCTGATTTCGGGGCGGACCCGCCGGATCGTCTTCGCCAGCGAGCCGCCGATGAGGCCGAGCCCGATAAAACCGATTGTCATAATCTGCCCCTTATTCCGCGGGCCTTCCCCTTAAGAGCCCGCCAAAAAAACCCGGATTTCTTTGAACCCCGCATCATTTTATCATAACCGCGGGAAATGAGAAACCTGAATGCGGCGCGAAATGCGCCAATTTTTCGCGTTTGTTTTTTTTGTGCAACAATGACGGGATTCATGGACAGAAATAATGGGTCGTGGTATAATTTTACGGTATATGAAAAGGTTCAGATACGCACAACTTTTTCAATAACAGAAGGAGGAATTACAAAGTCATGGCTAAAAGAAAAATGTTGACCATGGATGGCAACGAAGCTGCCGCTCACGCGTCGTACGCGTTTACGGAAGTCGCCACCATCTTCCCGATCACTCCGTCATCCGTCATGCCGGAGCATGTCGATGAATGGGCAACCGCGGGCCGCAAGAACATCTTCGG
>CACYEN010000126.1 GCA_902773435.1 uncultured Lachnospiraceae bacterium
GGGCAGCACTGTCTCGGCAACGAGATCGGGGACGTCTCGTGCTTCGAGCCGACCCGGAACCCGGAGGATCTCGTCCGGTACACGGACCAGGTGCTCGAGGGCCTCGGAACGGGAAAGTTCTCCTGCCTGGCCCACCCCGACGTGTTCTTCTTCACGGGGGACAGGGACGTCTACGAAAGGGAGGCAGGAAGGCTCTGCGAGGGGGCAAAAGCGCTGGATATTCCCCTTGAAATCAATCTTCTCGGGATCTGGAGGCACCGGCATTATCCGAACGAGCTTTTCTGGAAGGCGGCGGGCGAGACCGGAAACAGGGTGGTCATCGGTGCCGATGCCCACCGGCCGGACAAGGTCTGGAACCCTTCGGCCTTTAGTGAGGCGCTCGCGCTCGCGGAGAGGTATCATCTCGAGGTGGCTGAGACGATGGAGTTCATAGATCCGTCCCGGTGAAGAAGTCTTTTTCAACTTTTGCGCTATGCGAATTGCCAATTCAAGCGGTTTAAAGTATAATTCTATTGTTCATTTTACCGATAGTTCCCTGGACGGAACCGCTCAGGGAGCGCAGAGGGGCCATACAAAGGGAGGGGGCTTTTGCTTATGAAGACGAAGAAAAAACTCGCACTGTCCACACAGATCTTTATCGCGCTGATCCTGGCGATTCTCGTCGGAGTCCTGATGACGTCTCATGCCGCGATCGCGGAGAGCTACATCAAGCCGTTCGGTACGATTTTCCTCAATCTCATCAAATGGATCGTCTGTCCGCTCGTCTTCTTCTCGATCATGGCAGGCGTTCTCTCCATGAAGGACATCAGGAGAGTGGGAGGAATAGGCCTCAAGACGATCGTCTACTATCTGTGCACAACGGCGTTCGCGGTCACGATCGGACTGCTGTTCGGAAATCTCTTCAAGGGGACCTTCCCGGCGCTCGCGACGACCGACCTCACCTACGAGAGCAGCGGGAGCGTCAACTTCATGGATACGCTCGTCAACATTTTCCCGTCGAACTTCGTGAAGCCGTTCGTTGATGCGAACATGCTGCAGATCATAGTGGCGTCACTCATTGTCGCCTTCGCGATCATCCTGATCGGCGACGGCATGTCCTCGGACGTGGACACAAAGCCGATCAACACGATGAACGACATCCTGATGAAGGCGATGGAGATGATTCTGAAGCTCTCGCCGATCGGCGTGTTCTGCCTGCTCTGCCCGGTCATCGCGTCGAACGGTCCTGCGATCATAGGCTCCCTGGCGAAGGTTCTCCTCGTTGCCTACATCTGCTACATCGTACACGCCGTCGTCGTCTACTCGCTCGCGGTCAAGACGCTCGGAGGCGTCTCCCCGATCGAGTTCTTCAAGGGCATGATGCCCGCGATCATGTTCGCGTTCTCGTCCGCGTCGTCGGTCGGCACCCTTCCGCTCAACATGGAGTGCGCGGAGAAGCTCGGAGCTGACAAAGAGATCACCTCGTTCGTCCTTCCGCTCGGTGCCACGATCAACATGGACGGGACGGCGATCTACCAGGGCGTCTGCGCGATCTTCATCGCATCCTGCTACGGCATCAACCTCACATTCGCCCAGATGCTCACGATCGTCCTGACGGCGACGCTCGCCTCGATCGGAACCGCGGGCGTACCCGGAGCCGGCATGGTCATGCTCGCGATGGTTCTCGAATCGGTCGGGCTTCCCGTGGACGGCATCGCGCTTGTCGCCGGCGTCGACAGAATCTTCGATATGGGCCGCACGACAGTCAATATCACCGGAGACGCGTCCTGCGCGGTGATCGTCTCCGCCCTTGAGCGCAGAAAGAACCGGAAGCGCGCGGGCTGACAGCGTGCACGCGTCTCTTCAAGGAGGACTGAGATGGTTAAGAAAATGTGTGCACTGGCCGCCGCCTGCCTGCTCCTCATCGCGGTGCCGGCTTCCGGAGGCGTGCTTGAACGAATCGGGGAGCTGGAGGACAGCCTCGGAATCAGCGGTGACAGCAGCGAGTCCATACTCGCGAGGCTCACGCAGATCGAGGAGCTGATCGGCATCGGGGATTCGGATTCTCTCTCCATCACGGAGCGCCTCTCGCGGGCTGAGAAGCAGCTCGGCATCGAGAGCGGCTCTTCCGCCTCCGACAGTGCTCCCGCCGGGACGGGGAATTCCGGCGGATCCTCCTCCGGCAGCCCGTCGTCCGGGAATACGTTCCCGGGCAAAACGGACGGGACCGGAGGGGAATACAAAACCGGGCGCATCTACCCGAGGGATGTCAGCGAACTTACGGAGAAGGGCATCGGCTCCATCCACTCCACAACCCTGAAGGTGATCAGGAAGAACATCTCCTCGATGAATCCCGGGTTTGACAGCACCGAGATCGCCATTGACCCGGTCCGCATCTGGCTTCTTGTGACGGACAGCGGGCCGGTCAGCGAGATGTATGATATCTGCCGGATCTCGTTTCTTTCGGACAGGGCCGTGTCGAAGAAGGCGTTCGCAGCCGTGTGCTATGAGAATGTCACGCTCGACGCCGCGAACCCGGACCGCATCTTCGCGGACTCGCTGGTTCAGGCCGGGGACGACGTCACGCTGTCCTACAGCGGCAGGAAGCTGTCCCTGACGGGATTCCCGAGCCTCACCGAGGCGAAGCAGGTCCTTATCCTGGATACGGGGGACGAGTGGACCTACACGTACCTTGTGATAGAGCCGTCCACGCATCCGGTTCCCGCGGGAAGCCCGGGTTCCGGTGAGACGGCCCCGGCCCAGTCCCCCGCCGCCGGCGGGAGGGAGGAGACCATCAAGATCCCCTGCGGCGTCAACGTCCCCGTCAGCGAATTCGAATATCCGGACAACAGCACCCGCAGGTATACGAAATCGGAGTACGCCGTCCTGTTCGCGGGCAATCCGAGGGAGAGATACTATAAGTCCCAGATCTTTAT
Source organism: uncultured Lachnospiraceae bacterium (assembly GCA_902773435.1). Taxonomy (GTDB): domain Bacteria; phylum Bacillota; class Clostridia; order Lachnospirales; family Lachnospiraceae; genus Chordicoccus. The sequence continues at coordinate 2,916 of CACYEN010000126.1, forward strand.
CGACGAGATCTTCGCCAGGTACGGGTATGACTTCACGGAGGCGACGAAGGCGCCGGCAAAGGCGATTCTGGCTAAGTACGGAGATTCGGACTGGTACCGGACCGCCGTCAGCTACTGTCCGACGCAGAATATGTCGTCGCTGATGTTCAGCTTCATGAACCCGACGGAGATCTACAACATCAATCTTGTCAACGAGTGGCAGCAGGAAGTATACGTCGAGTCCTACTCGTAATAAATGTTCCCGGGTGCGCCAGCAGCCGGGAACTGTGTATTTGTGGCAGGGCAGGCCGCGAGGAAGCGGCCGCCCATATATAAGGGAAGTGAGGAGAGAAGAACCATGCCGGGACCGGGAAGAGGGCCGGGAGGCCCAATGGGAAGATTCCTGACGGAGGAGGAGAAGGCCGCTTCACCAAAGGTGACGTGGGGGCTGATCAGGCGCATCTTCTCCTATCTGAAGCCGTACAGCCTGCAGCTTGCGCTCGTTCTCGTCTGCATCTGTCTTTCCTCCTTTATGACCCTTCTCCCGTCGATACTGACAGGGAAGATCATCGATGAGGGGCTTCTGAAGAGGGATCTCCACGCGCTCGTCTTCTATATCGTGCTGTCCCTTTGCGTCACGCTCGGAGCGAACCTGATCGGCGTCGCCGAGAGCTATATCAACACGTGGATCGCGCAGCACATCACCTATGACATGCGCAACCAGATGTACAGCCACATGCAGCAGATGTCCCAGCGGTTTTTCACCGGCAGCAGCCAGGGCGACATCATCACCCGCATGACCAGCGACATCGACGGTGTGCAGCAGGTGATCACGAACACATTTACGAGCATCCTGTCAAATGTGATCACTCTCGTGATCGCGATGATCGCGATGTTCCAGAAGAACTGGATACTGGCCCTCATCGGGATCGTGATCGTCCCGCTGTTTACGCTGCCGACGAGGAAGGCAGGGAAGGTCAGGTGGTCCCTGACCAACGAATCCCAGGCCTGCAACGACGAGATCAACGGGATCCTCAACGAGACTCTGTCGGTGAGCGGCCAGCTTCTCGTCAAACTGTTCGGGAAGGAGCAGTACGAGTACTCGCGGTACGAGGACGCCAACCGGAGGATGATCGCGCTCAATATCCGCGAAAATATGGCCGGCAGGTGGTTCCGCGTGGTCCTCTCGACATTTGCGAGCATAGGGCCGATGCTGATCTACCTCGCGGGCGGCGTGCTCATGATCAGGTACGGGCATAATCTCACCGTCGGCGATATCACGGTCCTCGTCGCCCTGCTCGGAAAGATGTACATGCCGGTCAACAGCCTGCTTAATATCCAGGTCGACTGGATCCGCTCCATGGCCCTGTTCACGAGGATCTTTGATTACTTCGACCTTCCCGTCGAGATCAAGAGCGCGCCCGACGCGGTCATCCCCGCCGAGGTGAAGGGGGATATCGTCTTCGACCACGTGAGCTTCGCCTACGAGGGCGACGACCTCGTCCTGAAGGACATCAGCTTTACGCTGAAAGCCGGGCACAGCATCGCGATCGTCGGCCCCTCGGGGTCGGGAAAGAGTACGATCATCAACCTGATTCCGAGGCTCTACGACGTGACAGGCGGATCGGTGACATTTGACGGGACTGACGTGAGAAAGCTCGACCTCGCGTTCCTCCGGTCGCAGGTTGGCCTCGTCTCCCAGGAGACCTATCTCTTCAACGGGAGCATCCGGGACAACCTGCTCTACGTGAGGCCTGACGCCACCGAGGAGGAGATGATAGCGGCCCTCAGGAAGGCCAACATCTACGACTTCGTGGAGAAGCAGGAGGCGGGCCTTGACACGATGGTCGGAAACCGCGGCCTCAAGCTCTCGGGCGGCGAGAAGCAGAGAATCTCGATCGCGAGAGTCCTCCTGAAGGACCCGACGGTCTTTATCTTCGACGAGGCGACCTCCGCCCTTGACTCGATCTCGGAGCAGAAGATCCAGGAGGCAATCGACCCCATCATCACGAGCCGGACAAGTATCCTGATCGCCCACCGGCTCTCGACGATTCTCGCGGCGGACGAGATACTCGTCGTGAAAGACGGGAGGATCGTCGAACGGGGCAGCCACGCGGAACTCGTGGAGGGGGACGGCGTGTACCGCGAACTCTACGAGACCCAGTTCTCCGGCGCGATGAACCGGGCGGATCCGGACGGCGTAACGGAGCTCGAGGAGTACATATGGGCGAACCAGCCCGCGGACGAACCCTGATTCCTTCACAAACCCCGGTCTCCGTGATAGAATAGTGGGACAATGTTTTAAGAGGAGATGGATGACATTGACAGAAGGACAGGCAGTGAAAGCGCTGCAGACGTCGGATAAGCTGTACGCCGCGTTTTCACAGTTTACCAAATTACCCTACGTAACATGCAACGGGACAACGTTCGAAGACGAGGTCCACATCTTCGCGACCGAGGAGGGTGTGAAGAGATTCGGAGCCGAGCTCGCGGAGCAGAAGATCGCGATCTTCGGGGCGTGTTTCGTGAAGAAGGCATTTCCCAATCTCTACTCGATCCTGAACTCGATCGACATAACTACGATTGTCTTTCACGACCGCCGGGAGGTCATATCGGTCGGACTGAGGAAGATCGTGAAGCCACTGGATTTCAGTGGGACGGAGCCGGCAAAGCGCCCGCTCCTCAATCCGACGCTCCAGCTCTGCGGGCTCTATTTTGCCCAGGAGGTCAGAAGGCCGGTCCCGGCTGACCAGAAGACGGGGCTTAAGGATATGGAGGAGGAGCTCATTTCCAATCTGAAGAAGTCCAGTTTCCTGGTCCCGGTCGTCGTGGACAAGGACAACCCGAAGAAGCTGATGACACCCTGCCTGAAGAACAAGGACGGAGCGTTTCTGCTCCCGGTCTTCACGGACGTCCTCGAATTCGCGAAGTTCGCGGGAAAGAACAAGGTCGGTTCCGTGAAGGTCCCGTTCGCAGCGCTTCCGGGCCGGCTGACCGGACAGGCAAAGATGATGGTTGTGAACCCTATGGGCTTCAACCTCATCTTCAGGGCGGAGAACATAGAGAAGATCGCGAAGACGGACCACTGAGCTTTGGAGGAGAGACCTATGTTTCCGGCTAGATTATACTGTGCCGACGTCACATGCCTCCGGGACCCGGCGGTATTCGAAAGAGCGCTCGGCGCCGTATCCCCGGAGAGACGGGCGAAGACGGAGCATTTCAAAAGGCAGGAGGATCAGTGCCGCTCGCTGGGGGCGGGACTGATTCTTTTTTACGCCCTCCGCGACAGCGGGTTCACAGCCGAACATCCGGAGATCCTGGAAGGCGAGTATGGCAAGCCCTATATCCCGGGATCTGTCCTGCACTTCAACCTGTCCCACGCGGGCAGCCTGGCCGTCTGCGCTGTCGCCACGTCCCCGGTCGGCTGTGACGTCGAGAGGGTCGGGCGGGACGACCACGGGATTCCCGCCCATTATTTCAGCGGGACGGAACAGGCGTGGATCGGAAGCGGACAGACAGAGGAGGAGCGGAACCGCCGGTTCTGCACCCTCTGGACCATGCGGGAGAGCGTCGTCAAGGCGACCGGGCAGGGACTTTCGATCGACCTTCGGCGGTTCGAGATCATTCCGGACGGGGACGGATTCAGGCTCGGCCGGCACGATTTTCCCGGGGAGTACTTCCTCAGGAATATGAGCTTCCGGGAGGATTACTGCTGCGCGGTATGCAGCGCGGAGGATCTCTTCGAGAGCCGCGTGAGGAAGGTCCGCCTTCCGGAGATGCTGTGAAGACGTGTCTTCGGCGGTGCCGCCCGGAGCGGAACGGGGTATTTATCTGGAGGGATTTATGATCTTTTTTCATCTGTCGGATCTTCATATCGGGCTTCGCCTCCACAACAGGGACCTGGGCGAGGACCAGAGGTACATCTTTCATCAGATCGCGGAGGAGGCCGCCCGCGTGAAGCCGGACGCGGTCGTGATCGCGGGTGATATCTACGACCGTGCCGTCCCGTCCGCCGACGCGGTGGACCTCTTCGACGGCTTCGTCATGGAGCTTCGGTCCGCCGCTCCGGACGCGGAGATCATGATGATCAGCGGCAACCACGACAGCGCGCCGCGGGTGAACGTATTCCGGAAGGTTCTCGCCGGCGCGAAGATCCGGATGATCGGCAAACCGCCGATCCTGCCGGAGGAACACATCGAGAAAGTCGTTCTTCGCGACAGCTTCGGGCCGGTCAATTTCTACCTGCTGCCGTTCGTGAAACCTTCGGCCGTCAGGCTGATCACGGGGACGGAGGATGACGGGACTCCGCTCACTTACGACGAGGCCGTGAGACGCCTGATTGCCCGGGAGAATATCCGCGGAGAGGAGAGAAATGTGCTGGTCAGCCACCAGTTCTACCTGCCCGCCGGGAAAAAGGCGGAGGATATCGAAAGGATGGACTCCGAGATCAGGACGGTCGGAAATATCGATGAGGTGGGGGCCGACGTGCTGAGCCCGTTCGACTACGCCGCGCTCGGCCACATCCACAAGCCGATGAAAGCCGGGGCGGACTGTTACCGTTACTGCGGCACGCCGCTCGCCTGCTCGGTCAGCGAGGCGGGGCAGGAGAAGGGAATCGTGCTCGTGGAAATGGGCGAAAAGGGGCATACCTCCGTCTCCGTCATACCGCTCCGGCCGATGCGGGAGATCCGCGTGATCGAGGGAGATCTTGAGGCTGTGCTGGAGAAGGCGACGGACGACTACGTCCAGGTCAGGCTCACGGACAAAGCCGACCTCGACGTGATCGACATGCAGGAGCGGCTGAGGCTCGCTTTCCCGAACCTGCTCGAGGTGAGGAGGGAGACCCTGCGCGGAGCGGACTACAGCGCGGAAGTGCAGGCGCGCGAGGACCCCGATCCCTTCGGGATGTGCCGGGCGTTTCTCGGGGACCTCGACGCGGAGGAGACGGAGCTTCTGAGGTCCGTCGTCACGGCCGCGACGGAGGCCGGCGGGGAGTAAGACGGGTCTTTAAAACCTGCCGCCGCGAATGCGGCGCACGGCAGCGGGGAGGTGCGTGAAGGTGAAACCGATCAGGATAACGATGCAGGCATTCGGTTCGTACGGAGAGAGGGAGTCGATCGACTTCACCGTGCCGGAGCAGAACCTGTTTCTCATAACCGGGGATACGGGGGCGGGGAAGACGACGATCTTCGACGCCATCGTCTTCGCGCTCTACGGGGAGACCGGCTCGGGGAGCAACAGGAAGAGCGGGACGGAACTCCAGAGCCAGTTCGTCGGATACGGGGTACAGCCGTACGTCGAGCTGACATTTTCGGAGATCGAGGCGGGGGAAGAGGCCGCCTACACGGTGAGGCGTTCGCCCCGCCACATGAGGGCCCTCATGAGGGGGAGCGGCTTCAAGGAGCAGAAGGAGACCGTATCCCTGATACTTAAAGACGGGAGCGAATTTCAGGGCAGCGCGAGGGAGACGGACGAGAAGATAGCCGGGATCGTCGGGCTCACAAAGGACCAGTTCATGCAGGTGGCCATGATCGCCCAGGGGGAGTTCATGGAGCTGCTGCGGGCCCGGTCCGAGGACAAGAAGGCCATCTTCCGCAAGCTGTTCCGCACCGGCCTGTATCAGGACCTGGTGGAGGAGCTGGCCCGGCGGCGCAAGGCACTGACCGTGGACATCGCCCAGCTGCGCACGGCCTGCCAGACGGAGGTCGCCCACGTCAGCGCCCCGGAGGACTACCCGGACGCCGAATCGCTGCGGGAGCTGCGCGCCCGGGTGCTGGGCTCCGACCGTCTGAACGTGGCGGACCTGGAGGCGCTCACGGCGTCCCTCCGGGCGCTCTGCGGCTGGCTGGACGGGGGCTGCGAGCGCGCCCGGGCCGACTGCGACGGGCTGAGTCGCCGCCGGGACGCTGCCCGGGACGCCCTGGCCCAGGCGGA
>CACYEN010000127.1 GCA_902773435.1 uncultured Lachnospiraceae bacterium
CTTCTTGCTGATCGCGGCACACGGGAGTTCCCGGTTCAGCCCGTCCACAGGCACGTTAAAAATGTAGCGCCCCTGTTCATCCTCCGTGTACTCAATATCCAGACGGCCGTCCCCGACGGGCGCGGGCTCTTCGGAAGAATCCGCATCCTGCGTCCCGTCCGCTCCCGCAGCTTCTTCAGCTGCGTCCTCGGCTGCCACCGCCTCCTCCGCTGTCCCCATGTAAAGGCCGCTGAATCCGCTGCCTCCCAGTGTCACCTCCGCGGTCAGCGAATCCGCTTCTTTTGTGAGGAGACACCTCTCAACCCGGAACATGGAGGAGTCCGTATCCACTGTGATCTCCCAGGCCCCGTCGTTCAGCCGTTCGGGTGTCACCTCTTCCATTCCGGCAGACCCGACTTCCCTACCGGCGGATCTCTCCGCTCCGCTCGCGATGCGGCTGCTCTCTCCCGCGGTCTCCTCCGCGCTCTCTTCCACGCTCTCCGATGATTTCGCATAGACCGTAAGCGTCGGGACTGCGGTCTCTGTCGTCCGGGATGCAGGAGCCGCCGCCGCAAAAGCGGCAGCGGCCAGGAGAACGGCTGTTTTCTTTATCTTATGCATATATTTCAATACCTCCGTTCATGACTTTCCTGCTGAATCATTCACATTCATTCAAAATAAGCGACAGCCTCCCCGGTATGGTCGACGTAGATCTGCTGGATATCGTAGATCTGGCCGAGTCCGTCGAGCAGGCAGGTCACCTCGTAACCGGCCGCCTCGAACTGAGACTTCCAGGAATCCTCTTCGTCCCCCGCCATATCGTTGTTGGCGTGGTCTCCCGCGACAACCATAAGCGGTTCAAGGACCACTCTCTTATAGGTTCCCTTCCCGTCGATCGCCTCGAGCAGATCTTCGATGGAGGGCGTCGCCTCCACGGTTCCGATGTAATAATTGTCAAAGCCCCCGTCCGTGAGCACATCCTGCAGCTGCCCGTAAATCTCGTTGGAGTCGGCCTCTGTCCCGTGCCCCATGAAGCAGATCGCCGTATCGCCGTCGTCAAATGCCGCGGTCTTATTCGTGATCGCGGCGGCGACACGCTCAAAATCCTCGTCAGACATCAGGAGCGGCTCCGCAAGGGCAACTTCTTCCAGATCGTCACCATATTCTTCCGTGAACTCCGTCAGTTCCTCAAGAAGATCGTTGTACTCATAGCCGTCCATCAGGTGGGTCGGCTGGACGATCAGTCTCTCGACACCATCGTCGACGGCTCTCTCCAGCGCCTGTCTCACATTGTCGACCTCGATGCCGTCACGTTCTCTCAGGATATCGATAATCGTCTCCGCCGTGAAAGCGCGCTTTACGACGTAGTCCGGATAAGCTTCCCTGAGGGCATTCTCAATGCCGCCGATCGTGATATTTCTGGAATTGTTGTAGGATGTCCCGAAGCTTACGACGAGGATCTCCTTCGTCCCGTCTGCTTCTTCGGCATAATCCACCCAGTCTCCGGCGTCCCCGTCAGGGGATTCTTCCGCCTCCCCGGCACCGGACTCCTCTGCTTCCGTCATAAGGATGTCCTCAACCGTCTCCACGGACTCCGCCGCGCACACTGCCGCGCTCATCACGGATGCTGCCATGACCGCGCTCATCACCAACGATAAAGCCTTTCTCTTCATGTGTCTACCTCCTTCAGTATCAACCAGTTTCTCGTGGTTTGAGGCTTCCCGATAAGCAAAAGATATGGATACTGAACTGATTTCGCCGGGCGTCAGCATCCGCCCGGCAACTCCTGCTGCTGTCTTCACATCCTTTCTTCCCGGGAGCTCCAGAAACATCAGGCAGGTCTCCTGGCTGGATTTCAACGCAGCCGCGCCCTTCCCGGTCTCCCAGTGGTCTTTCGCGGCCGCTCCGTGTCACAGTGACGAGTTCGCACAGGATTCTCACCTGTTTCCCTTTTCACCGGCACTCCGCGGAACCTCTGCCCGCTCACGCGTCCTCCCTCTCCGGCATGGAGATGAAATGGAACGGGACAGAAGTCTCTCCGGCTGCCGACACCTGATGTCTACCAACAGCTATACTGTAACACCGCAGTCTCTGAACCGCAAGCGGGTCCACCCTGAGTGTCAGGAGGAAGCAGCCGGTGCTTAACCGGCCGCCCCGAGTTCCTGCAGAGGAGCGTGACCGCGATCGATCCGGCGGACGAAGGCGCCTCCGTCGACGCTGTCCCCGTAAATCCTGCACCACGCGGCAATCTCCTTCTGTACACAGACCGAGCAGCCCTCACTATCCCTGTAGATCTGCTCGCTGCGGTGATCTCTCCAAAGTTCTCCGCCCCCGTCCCTGAGTGCCCAGCGCCCCTCTCCGAGGTACATGCCGAACGTTGTCTCATACTTCACACTCTCCCCGAGAAAAGCCCCTTCCGGACTTGTCGTCATCCTGTAAACCCTTACGACAAGAAGCATCGCCGCCTGATTCTCCGCGTCTCCCCCGAGGCAGTAAACCGGCTGAAATCCACTCGTTCTCTCCATTACGCCGCCTCCGCTTCATCATTATTCTCGATATAGTCCGCATACTCGTCTTCACTTGCGAACAGCATATATACACCGTCTACAAACCCCATAAATCCTGCTTCAATCGAGTATCCCTTCATGCCCGATACCTCCCCTTCCGATTCAATGCCCCCGGCTGTTCTCTCTCCGGGCGGTTTTTTCTTACACCCTTATTAAAGCAGATCTGGTGTACATAAATCACGACACCTTAATTTTACTGTCGGTATTTTTGTACATGTCAGGTGCTATACTCCGGGATATCGGGCGTGACCTGATCATACGGGACAGGCGTGTTTCCTGTGAGTAATATCTGTGTAATTTCTGTTACCTCCGGGTACTCCATTGACCGGCTCCGGACAAACGAATATAATGCAGTTGTCTGTTCGGGGTGCGACCGCATTTTTGCGGGAGTCCTGCCGCGGGGGACGATCCGCGCCGCGGCCCGGGCGGAACCAGATTCAGTTATATGTAAGGGGACTATCGGATATGTACTGGGAATTCAGTTTTCTCTCACAGCTGCGGGAACTGCACGGACCCGTGATGAATCAGGTGATGGCCGTCCTCTCAAATCTCGGAAATGCCGGCATCTTCTGGATCATCCTCGCCATCATCCTGCTTTTCTCTTCGAAGACGAGAAGGGCGGGAGCCGAAATCATCATCTCGCTGGTCCTGAGCCTCATAATCGGGAATCTCATCCTTAAGAATGTCGTCAACCGGGACCGCCCTTACGAGGTATACAGTGCGCTCGTCCCGCTTATTTCGAAGCCGGTGGACGCCTCGTTTCCGTCCGGACACACGATGAGCGGGTTTGCCGCGGCAGCCTCGCTCTTTCTGAACAACCGGCGCGCCGGGATTCCGGCTCTCATCCTGGCCGGCCTGATCGCATTTTCCAGAATGTATAACCTGGTGCACTTCCCGACTGACGTCATCGCGGGAGCGGTTATCGGAGTCGCCATCGCGGTTCTTGTTCACGTATATCTGCCCGTTCTCCGCAGGCGCCTTCCCGGGGATCTTCACAGCGGAGACGAATAATAATCCGGGCAGACGTCGGTCTCCCGACGCTGCCCGGAATCATCTTCTCACCGGCTGCTATATTATTCTGCTGATACTGCCCGGAGTCCTCTTTATGCCGGTTCCTCATTCCTGCCCGCTCATCTCCAGATAGGCCTGGGCGATCCGCTCGTACTCACTGCTGTCGGCGATCTTCTCTGTCCGGAAATCATCGCCCTTTATATAGCAGCGGTAGATATATCTCCCTTCGCTCAGGATCGTATCGTTCTTGACCAGCGCGGCGACTACGTAGTGGCCCCGGTCGTAGTCAAATTCATCCACAACGGCCATCTCAACCTGTTCACCGGTTCTCGTCGTCGTAAAGAACGTGACGTAGCTCTGGCTCCCGGAGGTGTCCGCGCCGCCTTTGTCCCCTTCTGACATCTTCTCCCGCATCATCGCCGCGATCCTGCGGTAAGTCGGCACCGAGACGCCGTACCTGTCCGCGAGCCTCACCACCTCGAAGAGAAGACCGTCGATTTCGGAGTTCTTTCCGGCCCAGATGTCGCGCTGCATGGAGGTGGAGGAATCGGGATTCAGGTTGTCGAGTATGCTGAGATTCGTCTGCACGATGTCAACTTTGAACCGGATGCCCATCTCGTAAGCTATGAGGTCGATCTCGTGAACCAGTGTCGTGAACGTGTCCCTGATCTCCCCCTTTTCCTGCATTGCCCCGGCACAGACGTCGTAGCAGAGCCCGCAGGCCGCCGCCGGCGACACATAACTGAACTTCTGCAGCGCGTCTCTCCTGATATCGTCGGAATAGATTCCCCGGATTCCGCTCTCCTCGAGGTCGTCCCTGACCTCATCGAGCACCGGGCGGGCCTCATCCGGGTTCCGAACCCCGTAGACGACCCTCAGGATATCGCCCTTCTTCAGGATCACGCCCGGTTCCCTGATTTCCGCCGCGACGTAGATGCAGCCGTCCGTGACGAGAAGATCCGGGAGCTTCTCCTGCATTCTCCCTCCGGTTCCGTAGATGTTAAGGATCGGGATCACGACCGTCCCGCTGTGCGATACTCTCCTGATAAAGTCATAGACCGTCTCGTCGAGGGAGTATCCCTTGACGCAGACGAAGATGACGTCGGGGCGATCATCATAGCTCTCCATATCGAAGGCCTTCACGGATACCGCCCTTCCGGGATCCTTCTCGGATACGGCCAGGTGCAGTCCCCCGCTCCTCATCGCCTCGAGGTGGCGTCCCCTGGCGATGACGGCGACGTCTTTTCCGGCGTCGGCCATGGCGAACGCGATGCTTCCTCCTGTCCCTCCGGCTCCGATGATACAGTATTTCAGCTGTCCTTCTGTTTTTTCACTCATGGCAATGCCCTCCGCATATCCTTCCGCCCGGTTCTGCTCTCTCTGCCAGCGTCCCGTGTCCTGTCTTCAGCATAAAACGATTATAAAAGATAATCGTGTAAGAATCCAGCTATTCACATATCATTTGGCATTTGTGCTTCCGTCCCTCACGCGCTCGACAGGATGGCGGAGAGAGTGATCATCGCTTATAAAACCGAACTACTGTCAACACTCCTTTACGGCAGACAAAGCCGGGAGAAATCCCATCGGAGTCCTCCCGGCAGAAACCGCGTTATTCTTAAGAAAGGCCTGTTCCGGTTTTCGGGGGCCTGTTCCCGGCTCTCAGAAATCCACCCCCGCGACAAGGGCGATATACCCGTGCGGGCACCTCTCCCCCGTCCTCACGAAGACCTTCATCTGCTGCCCGTCGAGCGGGCCGCATCTCCATAGATTCTTCATCTCCGCGTAGGAAATGACTTTCTCATAGAGGTCGTTCCCGTTGTTCTTCTCTGCGGAGAGAATTTCGCGGAACTCCGCATACTTCGCCGGGCTCACGTCCTTCGTCTCCTGAGAGATGACGTATCCCTCGACGACGAGTTCCGACAGCACGGCCCTTAAGACCTCGCAGACCTTCGGAACTCCCTCGCAGACCGCGAGATCGATGATCTCGGTCTGATCGTGCTGGGGCATCGCGCACCCGACGTCCCCGATCAGAATCATGTCCCCGTGTCCCATCTTCGCTATCGCTTCCAGCAGCTTCGCGTTATAGATTCCATGCTTTTTCATCGCTGTTCTCCTTGTCTGATTCTGTATGATTCCGCTTCGTTCTGTCCGATTCCGTCCCGTTCTGTCCGATTCCGCCTGATTCTCTTCCGGCTCACGCCTCCCGGCGAAGCGTCTTCACGCTCTCCCGCTCGACGAACTGCGGGCACACCTGGATCTTGAGCGGCGGATCATCTTCATTGTGCCCCATTTTCCGGAGCAGCCTGACCGCCACCCTTCCCATCGCCTGCTTCTCCACGCGGAGCGTCGTCAGCGGCGGGGAAGAGATCGAGGAGAACGGCAGGTCGTCAAAACCGATCACCGAGATGTCGTCCGGCACCCGGATTCCGCAGTCCTGCAGGGCCTTCAGCGCGCCGAGGGCAATCATGTCGTTGTCCGCGAAGAACGCGGTCGGAAGCTCCGGCTTCCCCTCCAGATAGGCCTTCATGTCGCTGTAAGCCTTATCGATCGTCGTGCCGAGCGTGACCGTGTACGCCTCGTCCTCCGGTATGCCGTGTCTGCGGAGCGAGGACCTGTAGCCGGAGTGGCGGGCGGTGAACGGCTTGATCCGGAAGTCGCCCCGCAGGTATCCGATCCTCGTGTGGCCCCTGTCGATCAGGTAATCGGTCGCCAGGCGCGCTGCGTCGGTATTGTTGATCAGCACGGCGTTGTAGCTCAGGTCGCCGTTCCAGTAGTCGATGACGAGAAACCGTCCCGTCATGCCCCGGATGATGTCGATATCCTCATCCATCATCTCGGTCCCGAGGAGAATCACGGCGGAGGACTTGTCGTTCTGCATGATGCGCAGCTGCTCCTCAAAGTTGGCACTCCGGCGATCCAGGTTGCACATGACCATCTCCATGCCCGAGTTTCGGCACTCCTGCTCCGCCCCCGCGATCATCTGTGTGAAAAATGGCGTGTCCTCGACGACCACCCCGCTCTTCTTGTACATCACGAACTTCAGCTTCGAGACGCGGTCCTCGCTGAAATAGCCCAGTTCTCTCGCGACCTCGAAGATTCTCTCGGCGGTCTGCGCGTTCACGCCCTTCTTGTGGTTGAGGGCATTCGAGATTGTCGCGGGTGAAAAGCCTGTTTCTTCACTTATTTTTTTGATATTGACCTTTATTCCCATCGCTCATCTCCTGGTGTCCCGGCCTTGTGCCCGGGAACTCACTCCCGGCGGGGAACCGGAAAACTTGCCGGTCCTCCTCATCCCTCATATCCAAGGATCATCTTCAGCGCTTCCTTCCACCCGGCGATCTTTTTCTCCCTGACCGCCGCGTCCATCTTCGGATGGTAGTCGGTTCTCCTGAGGGTACTGAAGACATTTTCATCGAAGATGCCCGCTGCCATGCCCGCTGCATAGGCGGCTCCGATCCCCGAGAGCTCCTCGGAATCCGGGATCCTGACCGTGAGGTTCAGGATGTCGCTCTGGAACTGCATGAGATAGCGGTTCTTCGTCGGCCCGCCGTCAACCCGGAGTTCCCCGACCGCGACGCCGGCGCTCTCCTCCATCGCCCTCACGATGTCCGTGATCTGATAGGCGATGCAGTCCAGGGAGGCCCTGACCACCTCGTTCTTTCCGGTCACGCGGGTCATCCCGCAGATCGCGGCGCTCGCCTTGCTCACCCAGTACGGTGCGCCAAGTCCCGAAAATGCAGGTACAAGGTACGTATGATCCCCCGGATTGGCGGCTTCCGCGAGCTCCTGCGTCTCCGCGGACGAGGAGATCAGCTTCAGGTCGTCCTTGAGCCAGGTCACGACCGCCGCCGAGTAGTTGATATTGCCCTCCATGGCATAGCTGACCCTGCCGTCCAGGCTCCATGCGATGGAGGTCACGACGCCCCGGTCGCTCAGGGCCGGCTTCCCTCCGATGTTCATCATGATCGAGGATCCTGTCCCGTAGGTCGTCTTGATCATGCCGGGTGCGAGACAGCCCTGGCCGAACAGGGATCCGTTGGAGTCACCGAGGACGCCGCGGATCGGGATCGGCTTCGTGAGGAAGCCGTCGAAATCCGTCATGCCATAGTCGCCGTTGGAATCCGTCACCTCCGCCATGCAGGAGGAGTCGATGCCGAAGATCTCGAGAAGCTCGGGATCCCATGCGAGCGTATTGATGTTGAAGAGCTGCGTCCTGGCGGCGTTGGAGTAGTCCGTCCGGAATTCCTTCCCTCCCGTCAGCTTGTAGACGAGCCAGCTGTCGATCGTGCCGACGGCGATCTCCCCCCTCGCGGCCTTCTCTTTCACGCCCGCGACGTTTCTGAAGATCCAGGCGATCTTCGCAGCGGAGAAATAGGGGGAGAGCTGCATGCCGGTCTTCTCCCTCACCAGATCCGCGTGCCCGGCGGCCGCCAGTTCGTCTGTGATGTCGACGGCCCGCGCGCACTGCCAGACGATCGCGTTGTACACCGGAAGTCCCGTCGTCCTGTCCCAGCAGACCGATGTCTCGCGCTGGTTGCTGATGCCCAGGACCGCGATCTCGGACTTGTCGATACCGGCTTTCTCGACCAGATTTCTGACGACCTGGACGGTGTTTCTCCAGATCTCCATCGCGTCGTGCTCCACCCAGCCCATCTCGTTGATGATCTGGCGGTGCGGAAGGTCCGCCCGGCAGATGAGCGAGCCGCCCTCCTCGAAGAGAAGGCCCTTGGTCCCCTGGGTGCTCTGGTCTATTGACAATACGTATTTGCTCATGTTCTCCTCCAGCTGCGTGGCTCCGCGCGCCGGGATCGGGCCGCGGGGCAAACATATTCAGATGCATGTGGGCCCGGCCCGCGTAACCGCGAACCGGGCTCAGACAGTCAGTTCTTTATACTTCGTCGAAGACGACGTCTTCCCCGTGCAGATACGCGAGCACCTTGTCCTCGATCGGATCGTAGAGATCCGGTTTGATCCCGAGGTACTTGCAGGCTTCGTAGACGACCGGAACCACGTCGCCGTGGATCGCCGCCACGTGGTGGATGTACGGTCCCTCGACGATCTTGGCCTCGAGGCGCTTCAGGTTGTTGACCTCGACCCACACGTAGGTGCCCCTTGTCCAGGGTCCCTCGATACCCTTCGCGTGACCGAGAAGGATCGAGTAATTGCCCTCGTCGCCGTCGAAGCGGACGAGGCTCATCGGGCCGTGCTTCGCCTCCGCGGACACGGCTCCGTTCTGCGGAAATGCCACTGGCACGCAGATCGTCGGCTTCTCCTTCGCGACCGAGATCGGCCATGGGCCGCAGTGCTGCAGCAGCTCGCCGTTGTCGTTGTCCGGGTGGCGGACCGTCCAGTCGGCGAACATGACCCGCCTCTCATTCATCGAAGCGGCTTCCGCGATCAGGGAAGAGATCGCGCCGTGGATGTCCGTCTCGCAGATGACCGGGATGCCCTCCTCGTTGAGCAGCGCGTTCGCGGCACAGGGCATGATGTGGATCTCGTCCTGGAGGGCGTTCCAGCACTGGATCGCGATGGAGTTGCAGCCGTACTTCTCGGCGAGGCTCTTCATGGCGACTTTGAGGGCGGCGACATTTTCAAGGTACTCGTCCTCAATCCTGCAGGTCATGTTCTCCCTGCAGTAGGCGATGACCGCGGCGACTTCCGTCTTCTCTTCCTTCCACTTCCTCATCTCGGCGTAGAGCTCGGGAAGCGGAATCGGCGCGAGCTGGATGTTGAACTTCTCGAGCAGCTCGCCCTCGTTGCACATCGTGCTCCAGAAATCGAAGGGTCTCGGCCCGATCTGGAGAATCCGGGTGCTCCTGAAGACCTTCACGACGTTGCAGACCGCGAGGAAGTCGCGGATACCGCGCTCGAATTCGGGATCCTCGAGATTGCAGTTGTTCATGTAGGTAAACGGCACTTTGAACCTGCGCAGAACCTTGCCGGTCGCGAAGAGGCCGCACTGGGAGTCGCGGAGGCGCATGCCGTTCTCGTCCGGGCGCTCGTCCCTCGGTCCCCAGAGGAGAACCGGGACGCCGAGCTCCTTGGCAAGGCGGCCGCACTCATACTCCGTACCGAAGTTCGCGTGCGGGAGGAACAGGCCGTCGACCTTCTCCCTGCGGAACTTCTCGGCGATCTTCTTCATTCCCTCGTCGTCGAAGAGAAGTCCCTCGTCGTTGATGTCGTCGATGTCCACAAAGTCAATATTCAGTTCTTTAAGGCGGTTCGCGATCAGGCCTCTGTACTCAATGGCCGCGGGGGCGCTGAAGATCGCGCGTCTGGTCGGTGCGTAGCCGAGCTTGATGTGTGCTCCCATCTGTCTTTCCTTTCTCTACCTGCCGGGGCTTCCCGCCCCGGCTCCCATATGCCGCCGGGACTTACCGCCCGCGGCTCACTGCTCTTTACCTGCCGGGGTTTCCCGCCCGCGGCACATTGCTCTTTACTTGCCGGAGTTTCTCGCCTGCAGCGCCATCTTGGCCTGGAGGTTTCTCTGCGTCTGGTCGATAACGACCGCGAGGATGATGACGAGACCCCTGATGACCTTCTGCCAGAACTCGGAGACGCCGCACATCGTCATGCCGTCGTTGATGACGCCGATGACGAACGCGCCGACGATCGTTCCGACGATCGTTCCGGAGCCGCCCGCCATTGAGGTTCCGCCGAGGACGGTCGCCGCGATGGCGTTCATCTCCCAGCCGTCGCCGGAGGCCGGGTGCGCCGCGTTGAGCTGCGCCGTGTTGATCATGCCGACCCACGCCGCGCAGAAGCCGGAGATCATGTAGACGATGATCTTGACCTTGTCGGCCTTGATGCCGGACAGTCTCGCCGACTTCTCATTGCCGCCGACCGCGAGGACGTGCCATCCGAACGCGACCTTCTTGAGAAGGATCGCGGAGATGATCGCGAGGATCGCGAAGATGTAGACACCGGCCGGAACGCCGAACCAGTTGCTTCCAAGGGTCTTGAAGCCCGTGTTTCCGAGGCCGGGGAAGCCCTGAAGCTTCGGGAATGTCGCGCCGCCGGACCTCAGGTTCGCGAATCCGCGGCAGATGTACATGGTGCCCAGGGTCGCGATGAACGGCGCGACGCCGAGCTTTGTGACGATGAGGCCGTTGACGCAGCCGACAAGGCAGCCGAAGATCATCATCAGGACGATGATGGCCGGGACGCTGAAGTAGAGCGTCTTGCTGCCGACCGTAAGGCCTTCCTGGATCAGGCCGCCGGCGAGCATGCCGGTGAGGCCGACGACGGAGCCGACCGAGAGGTCGATGCCGCCCGTTATGATGACGAACGTCATGCCGAGACCGAGGATGCCGTAGAGGGCGACGTGCTTCGCGACCATCGTCAGGGTCGCGAGGGACAGAAATGACTTCGACGCGAAACTGAAGAACACCACCAGGAGGATCAGGACGATAAATGTGCGCCCCTTAAGAAGTGTCATCAGCAACTGATTGTTATTTTCCTTTTTCATGGATATGCAGCTCCTTCCCGCTTTATGACGCACTCTTGCCGGTTCCGAGTCCGGCATAGGACGCTCTTACCAGATTGTCTTCCGTGATTTCAGCTTCTTCAAGTTCTCCCGTGAGCTTTCCGTTCGACAGGACGTAGATCCTGTCTGCGATCGCCATGATTTCCTTAAGTTCGGAGGAGACGACGATGATGGACAGACCGCGCTCCGAGAACTCGTGGATGATCTCGAAGACTTCCGTCTTGGCGCCGATGTCGATACCTCTGGACGGCTCATCCATGAGGAGCACGGTCGGACTCGTCATAAGGCCCTTCGCGATGACGACCTTCTGCTGGTTGCCGCCCGAGAGGGAGAGGATCGGGAGATGCTTGTCAGCGACCTTGATGTGCAGGTCCCTGATCTGATCGTCGACCGCCTTGCCTTCTCTCGCGCTGTTGAGGAACACGCCGGAGCGGTAGTTCTGCATCGAAGCGATCGAGGCGTTCTTGCAGATGTCCAGCGTCTGGATGAGGCCCTGCCCCTGCCTGTCCTCGGGGACGAGCGCAAACCCGTTCTTGATCTGGTTCGCGATGTTCTTCACGTTCATCTTCTTTCCCTGGAAAATGAACTCCCCGGTACACTCGGGATGCATCCCCATCAGGCACTCGAAGACCTCGCTCCGTCCCGCACCGAGAAGACCGTAGATTCCGAGAACCTCGCCCTTCTTCAGGTACATGTTGACGTCATCGAGGAGCCATCCGCCGCCCTTCTTCGGGAGCGAGAGGTGGTTGATCTCGAGGATCTTCTCCGCGCTCTTGAGGTCGATCGAGCGCTCGAACCTGTGGTACTGTGTGTTCTTTCCGACCATGTTCTCGACGATCCAGCTGAGCGTGATGTCCTTGACGTCGGCGTCCGCGACGTACTTGCCGTCGCGAAGGATCGTCACATGGTCGCCGATCTCCATGATCTCCTCCAGACGATGGGAGATGTAGACGATGGAGATGCCCTGCTCGAGAAGCTCGCGCATGATCTTGAAGAGGACCTTGACCTCCGCCGCGGAGAGCGAGGAAGTCGGCTCGTCCATGATCAGGACCTTCAGGTCGTCCTGGATCAGGTTCCGCGCGATCTCGACCATCTGCTGCTGGCCGACGCGCAGGTCTCCGACGAGCGTGTCGGGCGGAATCTCATGCTCCAGTCTCTTCAGGATCTTCTCCGCTCCCTCGACGTGCTTCCTGTCGTTGAGGAACAGGCCGCTCTTCTGCTCGTGGCACATGTAGATGTTCTGGTAGACGGTCAGGTTCGGGAAGAGGCTCAGTTCCTGGTGGATGATGCCGATCCCCCTGGCGCGCGCGGCGTTCGTGTCCTTGAAGTAAACCTCCTCGCCGCCCATGTACATCTTGCCGGCCGAGGGCTGCTCGATGCCGGCGATCATCTTCATGAGCGTCGACTTCCCGGCGCCGTTCTCCCCGATCAGGACGTTGACTTTCGCCTTCAGGAGATCGAAGGACACCTGGTCCAGCGCCTTGGTGCCGGGGTAGATCTTATCTATCTTTTCACAATGGAGAACAACATTCGGATCATCATACATAATGTATCCTCCCTATCATTCGACTGTTAACGCGACCGGCGTGACCGTGAGCTCGTCCATGGATCCTTCGGCGGCTCCGGTGATGGTCACCTTCTTTCCGACGACGCTGTCGTCGAGAGCAAGCGGCGCGACGACCTGGGCGTCGACTTCCGCGTTCAGCGCCTTCGCGTACTGCGACCACTCGGTCTGGTTCGTGAAGTTCTCAAATACCTTCAGGGTCTGGAGATCCCTGATCGCCGTGCCGGAGTAGATGGAACCGATCTGGACTTTTACCGCTCCGTCAAATCCGTCGGCCTTCACGATCAGCGCGTTCTTCTTTCCGTTCGCCTTCGACTCAAATTCCGTTACTTCCCCGCTCAGAATGACCGCGACAACCTTCTTCCCGAAATCGTCGGCGGTGAGATCCGCGGCGGCTTTCGCGCTGTCCGAGATCTCCTGCACGATCTGGGCCCAGTCGCTTCCCGAGTCCGCTGCCGCGTCAAATGCGACTTCCCCCGTATACTGTCCTTCCGTGCCTACATCAATAATCTTGACGCATCCGGTCAGACACGCTGCCGACATCGCGGCAGCGGCAAACAGCGCAATTATCTTCTTCATATGAATTCTTCTCCTTGAGTAGAGGCCTGAGGCCGTTATTAAACGCTTTGTTCTCACATAGAAAGGGACTGTCGAGCAATTCGTCGAAGGCACGCCTGACGAAACATTTTCAACAGTCCCTTTTATTTCAGTTTACTTTTTCAGGTTCCGCGCTCCGATATTCCGCAGATTACTCTGTGTAGACGAACGCGCTGAGCTTGTCGACGTTGTCAGCCGTGATGGCGACGCACTCGACCAGCTGCTTCTCTTCCGCCGGAGCCGTGCCCTTCAGATAGGCATCAGCCTGCTCGACAGCTGTCTCGGTGATCTTCGCGATCTGCTGAAGAGCCGTGCCGACAAGGTTGCCGGACTTGATGTAGTTGGCAGCTTCATCGGAGCCGTCAAGGCCGATGATCTTGATGTCGTCGCGGCCGGCGTCGATGCACGCCTGAACGGCGCCGCAGGCCATGGTGTCATTTCCGCAGATGATGCCGTTGAGGTCCGGGTTCGCCTGAAGGATGGCTTCCGTCTTCTCATAAGCTTCCGTCTGGTCCCAGTTCGCGGACTGCTGCGCGACCATCTCGAAGTCCTCATACTCGTCGATGACGGCGTGATAGTTCTCGGAACGGACCCAGCAGTTCGTGTCGGACTCAAGGCCGAGGAGCTCGGCGTACTTGCCGCCATAGTCCATAGCCTCAACCCAGCACTCGGCGATCGCGGCAGCGCCCTGGGCGTTGTCGGCGACGATCTGGGAAATGGCGATTCCGCTCTCGTTGATCTCACGGTCGATCAGGAATGTCGGGATTCCGGCGTCATAAGCCTTCTGGACGGCTTCCACGGAAGCGTCGGCACCGGCGTTGTCGCAGATGATGGCAGCGGCCTTGTCTGTGATCGCGGCCTCAAAATACTCAAGCTGCTTCGCGGCATCGTCGTCGTGCGAGAAGCACTTGACTTCGTATCCGAGTTCCTCGGCCTTAGCGGATCCGACGACCTGCTCGGTGTTGAAGAACGGATTGGATGTGGACGGAGTGATGATGTAGATGATGTTGCTGCCGCCGCCCGGAAGGAGCGCCGCTTCTTCGGCAACGGACTCAGCCATAACTGAGCCGGAGAAGAGGGTTCCGACCATCGCTGCTGCCAGAATGCCAACTACAAGCTTTTTCATTGTTGATCCTCCTTTGAATAGGACGGCCCTTTAGGGCCGTGTTAACTTGTAGTTTCATTATATATCTGTGTATAAAATTTACAACTAAATATTTATATAAATTTTTTGTTCTCTATTTTACACAATTTTAGTTCTTCGTTTTTGTCTATTGTGTCGAATACGTTTCCGTACACAAAAACGGAGACCGGTCGCCCGGTCCCCGCTGCTTGCAGTCCATTCGTTTTTTCCTTATCCGGTTTTTACTTATCCGATTCTTACTTATCCGGTTCTTACTTCTTTCCTGCTTCTTACGTGAAGAAGCGCTCCACCTCGTCGGGCGTCGGGATCGACACCGCCGCGCCGGCCCTCGTGACCGCGACGGCGGACGCTTTGGCCGCCAGCTCAAGCCCTTCTTCCGGCGAAAGTCCCTTCACCATGGCGGAGATGAAATATCCGGTAAATGTATCTCCCGCCGCCGTCGTGTCCACCGCCTCGACCTTGAAGCACCCCTGCTTCACGGTCTTTCCTCCGCCCTGGTAGACGGACCCGTCGCTGCCGAGCGTCAGCACGACCTCCGCGTCGGGATAGAGCTCCTTCAGCGCGGCAAGCACGTCCTCCGTGTCACCCTTTCCAGTGACCTGGGCGCCCTCGATCTCATTCAGGATAAAGACCGACACCTTGCTGAGGTCACAGGCTTTGAGCGCGTCGTCGTAGGGCGACGGGTTGAGAATGATCTTCATCCCCCGCGCGTACGCGCGGTCGATGATCCGGGGCATCTCGTTCACTTCATTTTGAAGAAGCAGGATGTCCCCCTCCCCGAAGTTGCCCATCACCTCGTCGATGTAATCCGCCGTGATCGCCCGGTTCGCGCCGCCGAAGAGCAGGATGCAGTTCTGCGCATTCCTGTCAACCTGGATGATCGCGTGGCCGGTCCGAACCGGCACTTCTTTCACGAGCGAGATATCGACGCCGGCAGCCCTGAGCTCTTCGAGCAGCCTCGTGCCGTCGCTTCCGACCATGCCCGCGTGCATGACGGGAAGTCCCGCCTTCGCGAGCGCGATCGACTGATTGAGACCCTTTCCGCCGCAGTTCTCGGTGAGCGAAGCCGAGGCGAGCGTCTCGCCGGGCGCGACGATGTGGTCCACACTGTACACATAATCCAGATTCAGTGAGCCGAAATTCAGTACTTTCATGTCATTTCCTCCCGTAAAAGCCGCCGTCCCTCAGATATAATCAAGTACTCCGGCAAGATTTCCGACGCGTCTCACTTCAGTGTCGCTGTATTTTCCGGCTCTGTCAACCAGAATCGGTTCGATTCCGACGTTTTTCGCGCCGAGGACATCCGAATCCAGGGAATCCCCGACGTGAATCACCTCTTCGGCCGTAAGGCCCGCCCTCTCGAGCGCCCTCATGAATATCTCCGGATAGGGCTTGTAGGCGCGCACCTCCTCGGCGCTGACGACTCCGGCGGGGGAGATCCCCTTCCTGGAGAGGTTCTCCTCGACGTACTCCGCGCCGTTGTTGGTGATGATGTAGACGGGGAGGGGACATTTTTCAAAAAAAGGCCCTACATCCCCGTAAAGCGGCCCATTCCGCCAGAGCCCCTGGTTGAGCGCGTGCAGCTCCTCGTGGCTGTCCACGAGTCCGTGTTCATCCCTGCAGAGTCCGAGGAGCCGGAGACAGATCTCGTCCTCGCTCACAAACAGGTCGCCGCGCGCCTCCCTCTCCATCCGGCTCAGATTCGTGAACCAGTAGCCGAGTGCCTCGCGGGCCGACGGGAAATCCGAGCGCGACGCGACGCGGAAGATCATCTCCTCGATCTCCGGCCCCGCCTGCTCGATGACGGTGTCGGTGTAGTCCATCAGGATTGCTTTTACAGACATTTTCCCTCTTGCGGCGCTCACCCGAGAATTCCTTTCTTCGCGTTCTTCAGCACCGGGATCTCCGTGTCATCCTTGTCCTCGATGTGCTTTCCGGCGTACTTCTTCGTCTCCGCGACAATCACGTTCGAGAGCAGGAGCACCGCGATAATGTTCGGTATCGCCATAAGCCCGTTCAGCAGGTCGGCGAGATCCCATACGAGGTTCAGCTCCAGGAGGGATCCGATGAAGACACCGGCGACCCAGAGAACCTTGTAGACCATGATGACCTTCTCACCGAAGAGGTAGACCGCGGCGCGCTCGCCGTAGTAGTACCATCCGAGGATCGTCGAGAAGGCAAATGTGATAAGACCGACCACGAGAATCGGAAGCCCGATGTGGGGAATCGTCGAAAATGCCTTCGACGTCAGCTCGGCACCATTCCCGGAAAGACCGTCGATGTCCGCGTACTTGATGATGCAGGTGACAAGGACGAGACCCGTCATGAGGCAGATGATAACCGTATCCCAGAACGTACCGGTCATCGAGACGAGCGCCTGGCGCTTCGGGTTCCTGGTCTGGGCGGACGCCGCGACGAGCGGGGCAGAACCCATACCGGATTCATTGGAGAAGAGGCCTCGCGCGAAACCGTAGCGGCAGGTGATCGCGATCGTGCTCCCGACGAAACCGCCGCTGGCGGCGCGGGTCGTGAACGCGGACTTCACGATCAGGGTGATTGCCTGGCCGAGAACGTTGCGATTGATGATGATGATAACGAGGCATCCGATAAAATAGAACACGGCCATGAACGGCACGAGCAGCTCGGAAACCCTGGTGATGGACTTGATGCCGCCGATGATGACGAGCGCGACAAGAGCCGCAAGGATGATGGCGATGATCCACGGAGCGATTCCGAAGTTCGCGGTGAAGTTCGCGGCAACAGCATTAGCCTGGACCGTACATCCGATACCGAACGCGCAGACCGAAGCCAGAATCGCGAAGAGGATGCCTGCCCACCGGGCGTGGAGACCGCGGTCAAGAGCATACATCGCGCCGCCGATCATGGTGCCATCCTCGCTCTTCACGCGGTACTTCACGGAAATAAGCGTCTCCGCGTACTTTGTCGCAATGCCGAAGATACCGGTCAGCCACATCCACAGGATGGAGCCGGGGCCGCCGAGGGCGATCGCCGTTCCGACGCCGATGATGTTGCCGGTACCGATCGTGGAGGAGAGCGCCGTCGTGAGCGCGCCGAACTGGGAGACGTCTCCCTGGGCGTCCGGGTCACGGGTTACGGACAGCTTGATTGCCTTGAAGATATCCTTCTGGATGAAAGCGGTTCGGAACGTCATGAAGATGTGCGTTCCGAAGAGAAGGATGATCAGCGGCCATCCCCACAGAAAACCGTCTAAAGTTGATACGATACTTCTGAAACTCATATGCGACTCTCCTTTCGCTTAAGGAAAAAGATTGGAATTATGTCGTTGGGATTGCCCGGCTTCGCGGGGTCATGCGGTCATGAATTCATGAATTTGAGAATTTATGAATTCATGGCTGCCTTGATTTCATGACTTCATGACTGCAAAACTGCAAGACTGCGAAGCAGTAAAGTAATTCTCGACATAATAGAATAGTATAGCAGATAATTCCCGTCTTCACTATAAAAATGTACATATCGTCACATATGAAATTCTTCTTTTCCCGATCCAGGTGGCTTTTGGAGGCTTTTGAAGGCTCTCGGCGGCTTTTTGGTGGCTTTCGGTGGCTCTCGGTGGCTTTTCTCAGGTTTTCTCAGGCGGGTGGGCCATCAAATTTCATCTTTTCTCGATTTCGGTGGCGTCAACTCTCTGGTCAGGCCACCTGATTTCATCTTTTCTCAGTCTCGATGGCTCTCAGTGAAATTTCACTTATGTATCCGCTCCCCCGCCTCCCTCAAATTCATCCTCCTCAGCAGGATTCGGCAGCGCCGGAAGATACTTCGAGAAATCCTTCAACAGCAGCTTCGCGCTGACCATCGCAATCGCCCCGGTCCCGATCGTCGTCCAGAGAAAGCCGTACAGCGGGAACATACTGGGGTCAAGAACCGTGATCGTGATCGGAACGGCCCAGAGCGCAACAAGAACAATCGCCCGGAAAATATTCTTGCCCGCAAAAAAGACCGAGTTCCTCAGCAGATGCGGAAGCGTATCCTCAAAGGCGGACAGCACCGGATAGAAGTGAACCGCGAGCACCGCGCAGGCAGCCCCGATCACGTAGATCGCGTACTGAAAATACAGAAGCGCGCCGCCCTTCCACCTGCAGAAGCGGAGATCAAAATATCCTACGATCACCAGGGCCGCGAGAATCAGCCAGCTGATCAGCCCCTGCTTAAAGCTGAGTTTGAAGCCTCTCCAAAACTCCCTGAAGGGATTGACTACACCGTCATCGCTCCGCAGCGCTCTGAACATCACGAAATAAAGCGCAGCCAGCGCCGGCCCGATCGTCACCACCGGCAGCGAGAACACTGCGAACATCAGGCTTGCGCCAATCATGATCCCGAGCTGCGTCGAGATCCGGCCGAACAGACTGTCATTGTCAAGAAAGGATCTGATAAATCGTCTCATACCTATTCTTACTCCTTCGCCGCGCATTCCTCCCCGAGAATGCTCTCAGGAATATGCCTTCCCCGCTCACCCTTCTCCGAGAATGCTCTCAGGAATATGTCTTCCCCGCTCACCCTTCCCCGAGAATAAACTCAAGGAATGTCTCCACCGCCTCAAGATGCTTTGAATAGGCCGCAATTCCAAGAACGCAGCTCTCCTCATAGAGGTGATACTTCGTCACGAGAAGGCTGTCGGACACATCAATCCCAATGGGCACCGGCTCCGTGCTGTAGCTCTCATCGAAGGGAATACAGGTAACCAGGCGGTCCTCGTACTTCTCCCGGATTGCGTCACACCTCTCATCGTTGAGATCGAGGAGCCGTCCGCTGCTCCCGATCACGGTCAGCCCCGGTTCCCCCATAGTCACGAAATCGAGCGCGCCCGCTTCGACAACCGCCACAAATGCCTGATAATAGCTGTTATTTGTCCCCCCGGGTTTCGTCGGATCAAAAAAGGCCCTCGCGATAAACTCGATATTTCCCTCGGAGAGATCGTATCCGGAGAACTCAGCGAAATCCTCCCAGAGCGCGGACCCCTTCCCTCCGGGTTCCATCGTGTTGACGAAATACCCGTAGATCCAGTTGTTGTTCACGGTGAAATTCGCCCTGTAGACCGCATAGAATAAGAAAGACACCGCAACCGCGATTCCGAGAATCCAGATCCAGTAGTAGGTGATGATGTAGGAGGCGCGCTCCCTGCCTGTCATGCCGGCAAGTTTCTCCTTCTCGCGCCGGTACCATGCTTTCATCATCTCTGAAAATGTCTGCTTCATCCGGACTTACCCTCCGCCCCTTCCGGGCTGAAACTGCTTAAGGCCTGCGGTGATCTGAGATAAAAAGAGCCTGCATTTTCCAGGCTGCGTTTAATTGTAACCTACGATTTATAACCCGCGTTGACACATGTACGGGGTCTGACGTGACAGGGCTGCAACAGCCCGCCGCAACGTACGATCATGACAAAAGTATACGACGGCAGGTACTGAAAAGCAAAGTTTCATTGCCTGCGCGCGGTGGCTCGTTCCCATCTGCTTCCGCACTAAGAGCCGTGTACAGAATGCCGTGCGCGCAATGCCATGTGCACTTAGTGCCGCGCGCATAAAAGCGGCCGGTGGCACATGGCCCCGGCCGCTCGGGAAAACGAAAACAACCACCTCCCGGATCATCTCTCCAGGATCGGCTCTCCCGGATCAGCTTTCCAGGATCAGCTCTTCAGGATCGGCAATTACAGCTTGCCGCCCGACGTCGCGATACCTTCGACGAACTGCTTCTGGAAGATCACGTAGATGATGACCATCGGCAGAACCGCGAGCGTCGCGGCCGCCATCATCGTCGGATACTCGCTGCCGTACTGGCCCTGCATCTTGGCAAGACCGGCGGAGAGCGTCGTCGTGTTGGCGTTCGTGCAGACGATCATCGGCCACATCAGATCCTTGAACGCGAAGACCGCGGTGAAGATTCCGAGAGAAACCATCGAGCTTCTCGTCAGCGGCATCATGATGTGCAGGAACCGCTGGCCGACGTTGCAGCCGTCGATCATCGCCGCTTCCTCCAGGTCCTTTGGCAGGCCCTCATAACCGGTCTTCAGCAGGTATGTGCCGAATGCCGTGACAAGGCCGGGGAAGACGAGACCGAAGGTCGTGTTCAGCATCCCCATCTTGGAGACCATCAGGTACTGCGGGATGATGAAGATCTGTCCCGGGACCATCATCTGGATCAGGACGAGCATGAACAGCACCTTCTTGAACGGGAAGTTCAGGCGCCCGAAGGCGTAGCCCGCCATTGTCGCCGTCAGGACCGCGCACACGACGCGGAAGAAGATCATGAGCAGCGTGTTCTTGTAGAGAACGAGGAAGTTGTAGCTCTTCCAGACCGTCGCGAAGTTCTCCCAGTGCCAGCCGTTGTGCGGGAAGATGAAGAACGGGTTGACGGAGATCGACTCCTGGGTCGTCTTCAGCGCGGTGAGGATCATCCACGCGAAGGGAACCAGCATGATGAAGGAGACAATGATCAGTATGATGTGAGTAACGGTTTTTCTCATTCTCGCTTTTGCGATTGCGCTTTCCATACAGACCCTCCTTCCCTTAGTTGTGGTAGACCAGCTTCTTCTCGGCTGTCTGCAGGATCCAGGTCAGGAGAAGAATGAAGACAAGGAGGATGACGACGAGCGTCGCGCCGTACCCCTTGTTGCCCTTGGTGAACGCGTAATCGTAGAACAGGTACACGATGGACTGTACTTTTGGAAGCGCCACGTTCGTCTTGTCCATGACCATGAACATCAGGTCGAAGATCGTCAGCGCGCCGATGATTCGGGTCTGGACGATAAAGAACGTCGTGGGGCTGAGGAGCGGGACCGTGATCGAGAAGAACTGGCGGACTCCGCTCGCGCCGTCGATGTCGGCGGCTTCATAGTAGTCTCCCGGAATTTCCTGCAGGCCTCCTATGAACAGGACCATGTTGTAGCCGATGATCGACCAGACGCCGATGACGCCGATTGAAATCCAGGCGATCTTCGGGTCGGAGATCCAGGCGACCTTTGAGTGGAAAATGTTGTTGAGAAGACCGAACTGCGTGTTGTAGAGCCATTTCCAGACCATGGCCACGGCCGCGGGGGCGCAGACCATCGGCAGGAAGAAGATGGTTCTGTAGATAGACCTTCCGGCAATCTTCTTGTTGAGAAGGACCGCCAGAAGCAGGGCGATCACGACGCCGAACGGAACCTCGATCAACGCGTATTTGATGGTGTTCCAGAGCGACTGCCACGTCTCTGTATTGGCGAGCGCGTTCTGGTAGTTCAGGAGACCGACGAATTTGTTGCCCTTTCCGAAGTCTCCGGTCTTGCAGAAGGACTGCCAGATCGTGTTGACGATCGGGTAGATGTTGAGTAAGACGAGGCCGATGATCGTGGGAGCGACGAACAGAAGACCCCACTTGGCCTCACTCTTTTGTGTAGGAGTCATTTTTTTAGCCAAGAAATCTCCTCCTTTCTTCCTGTTCCTTCAAGCCTGAAAAATAATTTTATGTCTCTTCCGGGCTTATCAGATTCTCTTCCTGATCCCGCCGGTTCGCTGCGCGAAAAACGGGGTGAGGCAGGCAATGCCGCCTCACCCCGCGCTTTTAGATCGATTTCCGCATGAACCAGCTCAGGAAAAGATTACTCCTGCGCAATCGCGTTCTCGATGATCGCCTGCGCGTTGTCGCACGCCTGCGCCATCAGAGCCGGATCGCTCGGATTCTGCCACGGATCAAGGAAGCCGCCTGCCTGCTGAAGGGCATCTTCCCAGACTGTCGTGTTGCGTGTGTACGGACGGAAGTACAGAGTGCCTTCCTCTTCAATCTTCGTGAAAGCGGAGACATCCATGCCCTCGAACGCGCCCGCGAACGCTTCGGAGATGCCGGGCATACCGGCCATGGTGACGCCGAGTTCGGCCTGCTTCTTCTGGTTCTCTTCGTTGCAGAACCAGGAGATCAGGCTGTAGGCCGCCGCCGGATCAGCCGTGTTGGCGGAAGCAGCCCAGCCGAGGCCGTTGTAGCAGGACTGACGCTCGCCTTCGTCGCAGGCGCCGTTGCCGTTGCGATCAGCGTACGGAAGCATAGCCCACGCGTAATCAGCGGAATTCTCAGCTGTGTAGAATGTGTTGATCATCCAGGAACCCTGTGTGATCATGGCAGCGAGGCCGGATTTGAACAGGGAGTCCGTGCCGGTCTCGGCGACTGTCGTCTGCGGAACGGCGACTTCAAGGATCTGGCGCATCATCTCCATGCCGGCCTTCGCCTCATCGGAGCCGATCGTCGTGCCCTTGTGATCGTCTGTCACGATCTGTCCGCCGTAATCATAGACCAGGTTGTACCAGCCGTCCTGGTTGTTGGACGTGTTGATGGCATAGCCGTAGATGCCGTCATCCTTGCCGGCTTCCGTAATCGCGGTAGCGGCAGCGAGGACATCTTCCCATGTCCAGTCGTCCGTCGGATACTCGACGCCGTACTTGTCGAAGATCGCCTTGTTGTAAAGGAGGGCGATCGTGTCATGATCCTTCGGGATCGCGTACTGAACGCCGTTGCTCTTGTACAGGTCGACGATGCCCTCATAGTAATTGGCGATGTCGATCGCGTCGTCATTCGCGATGTAGTCGTCGAGGTTGAGGATCAGGTCATTCTCCATATACATCTGAGCCGTGTTGGAGTGCATCCAGAAGACATCCGGCATCTGGCCGCCCGAAGCGCCCGCCTCGAGAAGTGTCCAGTAGTTGTCCCAGTCGACGACGTTGATCGTGGCCTTCACGCCGCTCTCGGCGGACCAGGCGTCCGCGATCTCCTGAAGGCCCGCGAGCTGGTTGTTATCCCAGATGTTGACCTGAAGTTCGCTGACGGAATAGTCGGCGGAAGCTGTGACCGGAACTGCGGCGATAAGGCCGGCTGCCATGCTGAGCGCAAGTGCTGTTGCTAACATCTTTCTTGCTTTCATTGCTCATCCTCCATTATGATTGTAGTTGCGGGCAGTTCCTGCCCGCGTTCGTGTGCTGCACGGTATCGTGCACTCTTAATAATTATACCCGCCGGTTCTGCATCAATATATGGTATAATGTAATTTGTATATGTCAAAAAGCTGACTTTTGTTAGATGTTTTGTTTGATTTACCCCTGCGTTTTTACCAATCTTTTATATACCTTGACGCAATAAGCACCCGGCAGCGCGTCCGCGCGTCCGGGTGCCTTATCATTTTTGCTCTCCGCCCGCCCTACAGCGGATCGTCGCTCACATACGTTCCCTTCTTCGTGTTCGACACCACCTCCGGCGACATCTGCCGGAACGTTGTCGGGCTCACGTTCCATTTTCTCCGGAATGTCTTTGAAAATGACAGCGGATCACTGTAACCCACCTCCAGCGCGATCTCGCTGACCGGCTTCCCGGTGCTTCGGAGCAGCGAAGCGGCGATGTCCATGCGCAGGTTGATCAGGTACTCCTGCGGGGAGACGCCCATCTCCTTCTTGAAGAGATCGGACAGGTAGTTCCTGCTGATGCCGATCTTCTTCGCGATCTCGCCGACCCGGACGTGCTGGGTGTAGGATTCGTTGAGGATATCCACGGTTTTCTTCACATAGCCGAAATCCGTCTTTCCCTCATCCCCGCCGGTCTCCTTCAGCTGCTCCTCAAAGCTGCGGACGAACAGGGCCATGATCCGGTAGAGGCAGCCCGTCCGGAGAAGGGACGTTGAATAGGCCAGATCTCTCAGCTGAAGCAGCCGGTCCATCTCCTCAAGGATCCTGTCGGTATCCCGGAGGACGGCAACCGGGTTGTCCTTCGTCAGTCCCGCGTGAACCATGATCTCTTCAGCCCGGAAGCCGTGAAAACCGATCCACTTGTAGAGCCAGGGGTCTTTCAGGTCCGCGCGGTAGGTGGTATTCTCACCGGGGCGTATCAGGAAGACCGACCCAGGGCCGATCTTCCACGTCCTGCCCTCCTTCATCAGCTCGCCGCATCCGCTGACCACGATGTGAATCACATAGTGGCTCCTGACGAAGGGACCGAACGTGTACCCCGGGCTGCACTGCTCCCTGCCCGCGTAATTCAGGACAATCGGGTTGACGCCTTCAAAACTCTGCGTAAGTACAAGATCATCGATCGCCAGAAAATTCTCATTTTCCGTAATTCCGATCTTCACTCTCCGCTCCGTATCCATGGAAGGTTCTCTTCCTCCTGACATTTTCTTTCTTTTTTCTTACAGACTGCCGCCCATCCTCAGGTGGAACACAACCGACCTGAAATCCTTCGCCTCTTCCGGCGGCGCGCCGACCTTGCAGGACGAGAAGTCGCTCACGACAAGTCCGGCGTTCATGAGTTCGCTTCCGGAGAACGTGCCGAAGGGCTTCTCGCCGTCCGCTCCGCAGACCGTGACCTCGTAGACCGCGTCCCCGCAGAGGCCGTCGAGGCGGAGCCTCCGGAACGACGTGTTCGGGTGATTGAGGACCTTGTAGTAACCGACGATCGCCTCGCCCCCGTCCTCGCTCACGGTCATCCACGCCGCGGAATCCTGCTTGAGCGGGGAGCGCAGCCTGTAAAATGTCCCGAACTGCAGCAGCTTCCTGTTCTCCTTCATGAAGGCGGTGTACGTCTTCACCTGCTCCTGCTCTTCCTCCGTCAGCTTGCCGAGATCAAGCTCATAGCCGTACGTCCCGAAGAAGGCGACATTTGCCCTCGTCTCGAGCGGCGTGATCCGGTTCACCTGGTGGTTCGGGACCGCCGACACATGACTTCCCATGCTGCTGACCGGATAGACGAAGGACGTGCCGTACTGGATCGTGAGGCGCTCCACCGCGTCCGTGTCGTCGCTCGTCCACGCCTGGGGCGCGTAGTAGAGAAGGCCCGGGTCGAAGCGGGCTCCGCCGCCCGCGCAGGACTCGAACAGGATGTCCGGGAACTCCGAGGTCAGTCTCTCGTAGAGGCTGTAGATCCCCAGAATGTGCCGGTGGAAGACCTCGCCCTGCTGATCGGCGGGAAGGCCTGCCGACCCGCACTCGGTGACGCTGCGGTTCATATCCCACTTGATATAGGAGATCTTCGACTCCCGGAGAAGCTTCGAGATCATCCCGTAGATGCAGTCGACGACTTCCTTCCTGGAGAAATCGAGAACGAGCTGGTGCCTGGAGAGCGAAGACCTGCGCTCCGGCACCGCGAGGATGTAGTCCGGATGCTCTCGGAAGAGGTCGGAGTCGGGATTCACCATCTCCGGCTCGATCCAGAGACCGAATTTCAGGCCGAGTTCCTCGACCTTGCGCGAAAGTCCCGCGATACCGTTCGGGAGCAGCTCCTTCGCGGGGTACCAGTCGCCGAGGCCCGCGGTGTCGTCGCGCCTCCCGCCGAACCAGCCGTCGTCGAGGACGAAGAGCTCGACCCCGCACTCCTTCGCCTTCTTCGCGATCCCGAGCAGTTTCTCCTCGTTGAAGTCGAAATAGGTCGCCTCCCAGTTGTTGAGCAGGATCGGGCGCGGACGGTCCCTCCAGATGCCGCGCGCGAGGCGCCTCCCGTAGAGCCTGTGATAGGTCTGGCTCATCCCGTTGAGCCCGCTGTCGGAGTAGACGACGACCGCCTCCGGTGCCTGGAACGAGGCGCCCGGCTCGAGCTTCCAGCTGAACCATGTCGGGTTGATGCCGAGGAGGACGCGCGACACGTCGTAGCTGTCGACCTGGACATGCGCGAGGAAATTGCCGCTGTAGACTAGCGAGAAGCCCATTGCCTCCCCGCTCTTCTCCCCCGTCTCCGGCCTCTTGAGCGCGATGAACGGGTTGTGCTGATGGGACGAGTGCCCGCGGAGACTCTCAACCCCCTGGATCCCGTGGATGAGACGCGAGGTCTCCGGCCTGCGCTCCCTCGCCCAGGAGCCGGTCAGCTGGATCATGTCGTAATCCGCGTCGGGAAGATCGAGCGAGAGGCTCATGATCTTCTCGATATGCACCGTCTCGCTTCCGCGGTTCGTGACTTTCGCGGACCTCGCGATCGCGGCCTCTTCGGCGAAAATCGTGTAGAGAAGCGAAAGCTCCAGCCCGGTCACGTCGTCCGTCAGTTTGAGGACCAGCGTCTCCGCCTCGCCGTCGCTCTCGGTGTAGGTGGCGGGCAGTCCCTCGAGAACCGGTTTTCCGGGGAGGACTTCCCATCCGCTCACGCGGAACTCCGTGAGACGGCTCCCGTTATTCTGCAGAATCTCGATCGCGCCCTCGCGGAAGTCGGAATTCCCGTAGGCGGGATACTCGAGGCGGACGTGCTCGAGCGAGATGCCCCTGCCGTCGTCGTCCGGATAGGCGCTGTGAGAGCGGATGCACCCCTCGAGGAGATACCCGAAGTCCTCCCTGTCCGCGATCCGCTTCCCGAAATAGAGCTGCGTCAGCTGTCCGCCCGGAAGTACGCTCATGACGTAGCTGATGTGACTATTCTGAAGGTGGAATGTCTTTGTCTCCGCGTGAATAAATACACTCATCTTTTTTCGCTCCTCAAATGGAAATGGAAAGTGTGTAAAAAAGATACTTCATACGCCCCCAGGGCATAAGTTCCTTATGTTATTCCGAACCGTCAAAATGTTGACTGCTGAGCTCTTCGATCCTCGCGCGGCCGTCCCTCAGCTTCTCCTTCGTCTCGATTCCCGCGTTCCGCCTGTAGGCGGAGGGCGTCATCCCGTACGCGGCCTTGAATGCCTTCGTGAATACCTGGGGATCCAGATACCCGCAGGACACCGCGACGCTCTCGATACCGTAATCCGTCCCGGAAAGAAGTTCGGCCGCCCGGCTCATCCGGAACTTCGCGAGATACTGCTTCGGCGACAGCCCGAGCTGCTGACGGAAGAGCGTGTAGAGATAGCTTCTGTGTATCCCGGTGTACGCCGCGATATCCGTGATCCGGATCTCCTCCGCGTAATTGTTCCTGATGTACTCCTCGGCGGACCGCACGTAGATATTCTCGCGCTCGCCGTCGTTCCTCGGATCGGGCTCCGCCTCCCGGAGAAGGACCGCGAAGAACTGGTAGAGCAGCCCCTCCTGCAGAAAATTGTTCGAGTCCGAATACGTGCTGTTCGCCAGCATGCGGAGCACGATTTTCTCCAGCTCCTCTCCCGTTCCGCAGCGGAAGACCAGCCTCGATCTCCCGAGGCCCAGCTTCTTCATGAGAACGGGGGCGAGGCTGCCCTCGAAGCCGACCCAGAGATAGGTCCAGGGGTCGTCCGGATCCGCCTGGTAGAACGTCATCGCTCCGGGCTCGATCAGGAATCCCTCGCCCGGGCTGATCCTGCGCGTGGCGTCGCCGATGCGGAAGATCCCCGTGCCCTTCAGGACAAAATGGATGATATAGTTGGGCCTGACCGCGGGTCCGAAACCGTGCAGCGGCTCGCACGCCTGATAGCCGCAGAAGTTCAGGTAGAGATCCCTGAATCTTCCGGGTTCCCGGCTGTATGAGACAAAATCATCCATTCGAGTACCTCCTCAGCGCGAACCACATCTCGGTCCCCTCGCCCTCCCTGCTCGACACCCACACGCGGCCGCTGTGGTCCTCGATGATCTTCTTCACGATGGACAGCCCGATTCCGGACCCTCCCTCGGAAGATCCGCGCGAGGAATCGCCGCGGTAGAAGCGGTTGAAGATATTGGAGATGTCCCTGCCGGAGATCCCCTTTCCGTTGTCGCTGACGCAGAACCTCACCTCGTCCCCTTTGAGCTCCGCGCTGATCCCGACCCGCTTCTCCGGCTTGTCGGAGTACTTGACGGCATTTCCGACCAGGTTGTTGAGGACCCTCGTGAGCTGCTCCTCGTCGGCGATCACGGCGGTCTCCGCGGGGACGGTATTTCTGTAGACGAACTGGAAGCCCTTCGCCCGGAGGTCCTCCCCTATGCTCTCCGCCGCGCCGTCGAGGAAATTCCTGACATTTACCTCGCTGAACGCGTAGGGGATGCGGTTCGTCGTGATCTTCGAGTAAAATGACAGCTCGTTGATCAGCCGGTCCATCTCATTCGTCTTGTTGTAGATCGTCCTTATGTACCGGTCCATCTTCTCCGGCGTGTCGGCGACACCGTCCATGATGCCCTCGACATAGCCCTTGACGGCGGTGATCGGCGTCTTGAGATCGTGGGAAATGTTCGAGATCAGCTCCCGGTTCTGCTCGTCGAACCGGATCTTCTCCTCATTTGCCTCGATGAGGCTGCGCCGCATCCTGTCGAAGGCGATGCAGAGCTCGCTGATCTCGTAGATCGTGCTCTCATCCGGAATGACGAAGTCCAGGTTCCCGTCGCTGATGCTCCTGGCCGCGTCGGTCAGCCTGGCGAGCGGCGCGGCGACGCTCTTCGAGAAGAGCGCCGAGAGAACTGCCGCGGTGATCCCGATGACGCAGAGCATGATCAGGATCACGTTGAGGAGCATGGCGCGGGTTGGCTCCCGGCCCCCGAGAAGAGCCGCCAGGACAACGCCCGCGAGCACGGCGGGCACGACGTCGATGACCGTAAAAATGATATAGATGCGGTTCTTCAGCTTCATTCCGATATTCTCCCAGGCGTATCAGCTGATATTGAGATACACTTCCTCCCGCTGATGGAAGCCCCCGTCGATGATGACTTCGTCCATGTTGTCCTTCGTGACCGCCACGGGCTTCAGCGGATAGAACGGCACCTCCCGGAGCCCGTCGTCGATCGTCTCCGACGCGAAGAGTTCCGCGGACGGGTCGTCGATGTCCTCCCCCCTTGCGAGCGCGACGGCGAACTCCGCCGCTCTCTGCGCCTCCAGGTCCACCGACTTGTAGACCGTCATCGTCTGGGTTCCCTCGACGATTCTCTGGCATGCCGAGAGCTCGGCGTCCTGCGCGACCACGGGGATCTCCCCGGCGAGCTTGCGCTCGGTCAGCGCCTTGATTGCCTGGCCGGCGAGGTCGTCATTTCCGCACATGATCCCGTCGGCGGGCCCGGCCTCGGAAAATCCCTCATTCACGGCGTCGAACGCGAGCTCGGCGAGCCAGTTGTCGCAGAACGTCGAGTAGACGACCTCGATGCCGCTCCCCTCGAGAGCCCTCTCGAAGCCGGTCCGGATCTGGGCGACGTTGTTGTCGCTCGCCGACCCCTGTATCTGGAAGATCCTCCCGCCCTCGGGCAGGCTCTCCTTCAGGGCTTCGGCCATCAGCGTCCCGACCATCTCGTTGTCGAAGGAGATGTAGAGGTCGGCCCCGACATTCCTGATCAGCCGGTCATAGCAGATCACCCGGATTCCCTGGGCTCTCGCCTTGCTCACGACGTCCGTGAGGGCGTCCCCGTCGATCGCGATGATGACGATCACGTCCATCCCCTTGTCGATCAGGTACTCGATCTGGGAGATCTGCTCCTCCACCTCCCCGTTCGCGTTCTGGACGTTGACTTCCGCGCCGAGCCGCTGCGCGGTCGAAACGAAGACGTCGCGGTCGCGGAGCCATCTCTCGATCACGAAGGAATCAAATGACATCCCGATCTCAATCTTCTTCCGCTCGGCGGAGTCCTCCCCGCCCTGCTGCTCGGGGGCAGCTCCTCCTCCCCCGGAACAGCCGCCGGAGAGCACCATGGCTGCCGTCAGCGCGGCCGCGAAAAGCTTTCTGTAAGGCGTCCGTCTCTTACTCATCTTCTCACTCACTCTTCTCCCTGAATTCCCGTGGCGTCATCCCTGTCTGCTTCTTGAAGATCCTGCTGAAGTAATTGGGATCCGCGTATCCCGCGAGATTTCCCGCCTCCCTCACTGAGAGCGAAAGATCCCTGAGGAATTCCTTCGCCTTCGAGATCCGGATCGAGGTCAGGTAATCGATGAAGTTCTCCCCGACCTCCTCCTTGAAGAGCTTGCTGAAATAGTAGGGGCTGACACTGACCTCCTTCGACACC
The DNA here is from genome assembly GCA_902773435.1 of uncultured Lachnospiraceae bacterium. Taxonomy (GTDB): domain Bacteria; phylum Bacillota; class Clostridia; order Lachnospirales; family Lachnospiraceae; genus Chordicoccus. The sequence goes on from CACYEN010000127.1 coordinate 30,176, forward strand.
TCGTCCAGCGAGATATCGCTCTGGTAGTTCTCCTGGATGTACTTGCGGGCCTTCGCCACCGTCGATTCCGACTGCTCCTCGTTGCGGTCGCGGATTCCGCTGGCGATGGCGTCCATTTTCTCAAAATACCACTCCCGGATCTGTTTCGCGTCCGCCAGCGCGTTGACCTGCGTGAGGTAGTCCTTCCGGTAGTTGTAGGCGTAATTGACGCTGCCCGCGGCAAACGCGTCGAACTCCGCCCGCAGCACCAGCTCGAGCACCTTGAGGCGCATGCTGTCGAGATCCTCCGGGTCCTTGTGGTACATCCAGTCAAAGAACTCCTCGTTTCTCCGCTGCATCCCGGTGACGTCGCCCCTCGAGAGCGCTGCGAACACGTCCCGCTCGAGCTCGATCGGGTAGTCGTCCTCGTAGACGCCGTGCCTCGTCAGGTCGTCCGTGTGGGCGATCCTGGACTTCGAGTTCTGCAGCGCCTGGACGGCCTCCTGGTAACTCATGCGGAGATCTTTCAGACGGCAGATCCGCCCGATGCCCGTGCGGAACCGGAGGTCGACGCTCTCCTCGAGCCTCGCGAGCATCTCGTGCACGCAGTTGATCGCGGAGATCCGCTCGTCGTAGCTGATCGTCTCATCCCCGTGGGGGACGACGAGCACGATGCGGTCGGACATGACCGGCCCAATGATGCATCGCTGAAACGACTTGACGATAGCCCGGATCTGCATGTAGTTCTCCTGCGCCCTCACCCGGCTCTCGACGGGGCTCATGAGCCGGCCGTCCTCCATCCCGGTGCCGAACTGGAGCGCCTCGACAAATGCGTAATCCTCGGTGATGTCGAGCAGCTGCCTGTAGTAGTCCTCGTCCTGGATGTTGTCGGCGAGGAGCATGTTCGAGACAAACCCGCTCTCCACGACCGGAATCACGGTCTCCAGCTTCTCCTGGATCTTCAGCTGGTCCGACCGCTTCTCGCGGATGTCGTTCACCTTGGCCATCGCCTCGCCGAGCGTGTCGATGACGGTCTTTCTCGCGACCGGCTTCATCAGGTACTTCTCGACGCCGAGCGAGATCGCCTCCTTGGCGTAATCGAACTTGTTGTAGGCCGAGATCACATAGAACAGGCAGGAGGAGTTGAACTTCATGATCTCGCGGATCGCCGCGATCCCGTTGATGCCCGGCATCTGGATGTCCATAAAGACGATGTCCGGATGAAAACTCTCCGCCTGCTCGATCGCGGCGCGGCCGCTCTTGGCGGACGCCACCTCGATCAGGTCCCCGTACTCCTTCGTGATGATGCTCTTCAGAGACTCGAGCATGATGCCCTCGTCGTCAGCGATTAAGATGCGATACATATCTCACTCCCGAAAATAGCTGTCTCTCAGTCCGGCTCCCCGGGCTCAGGTCGTCCCTCCCCGACCGGGAGAAGCACCGTGACCTCTGTCCCCATGCCCGGTCCGTCGCTCCAGATCGAGAAGAGGTTCTCCTCATTGTAGTAGAGCGCAAGTCTTGAAATGACGTTGACGAGCGCGATCCCCGTGCCGGACCCGCTCTGTCCGCTGTCCTCTTCAGCGGCTTCGCCGGTCTCCCCGGCTCCGTTCTCCTCTCCGACGGTGATTCCCGCAGCTGCCTCATCTTCCGCGCCGCCGCTGAGATTCGCCGCCCCGGCCCTGGCTCCCCTGGTCATCAGCGCGTCGATCTGCTCCCTCGTCATCCCCATGCCGTTGTCGGCAACCGTGATGCGGACGCAGTCGATTCCCGTCTCGTTGTCCCGTCCCTCCACCTTCTCGATATAGAGCGTCACCCTGCCGTGCTCGTGGTCGTCGTGGATTCCGTGCTGGATGGCGTTCTCGACGATCGGCTGGAGGATCATGCTCGGCATGCGGATCCCGGTCAGGTCGATCTCCGGGTCGATCTCCTTCTCGTAGGAGATGTCGCCGGCAAACCTCACATTCAGAATGAAAATGTAGTTGTCGGCGGACTCCACCTCCTCGTAGAGCGTCGCGTCCCCCTCCGTCTTGCGGACGTTGTAGCGGAAATAGTCCGCCATGTGGGCCAGGAACTCCTCGGTGCGGTCAGCCCCCTCCATGGTGGCAAGCTGGGACGCCGCGTTGAGGCTGTTGAACAGGAAATGGGGGTTGATCTGTGCCTGAAGGAACTTGAGCTGCGCCTCCTGCAGGTGGGCTCGCATGGAGAGCTCGTTCTCCTTCATGCGCGCCTCATTTTCCATCGCGGTCCTCTGGCGGAGAATGTACTGGCGGATACTGTCCAGCATCCCGCGGAACGCGTTCGTGACGACGCCGACCTCATCCGCGCTGCGGGATTCCGGAATCTCCACCTCCATGTCGCCCGCGGCGACGAGATCAGCCGCGCCGGCGAGGGACCGGAGCGGCCCGACCATCTGCCTGATCACGACGAAGGCGAGGAACACCGAGATCGCGAACACCGAGATGATCAGAAGAAGGCTGAGCAGCTCCAGCATGTTCACCGACCTCATCAGGATCCTGTAGTTCTCCGAGTTCTGCGCGAAGCGCAGCGTGTTCAGCTCATAGATGTAGGTATTGATGTAGCCGTAGAGGTCTGTGGCCGACTGATAATATTCCCTGTACTCCTCGACGTTCCTGCCGCGCTTCGCCTGGACGGCCTGCTCCGACACGTCGAGATAGCTCTCCGACATGGCCCGGATGTTCTTCTCCAGCATGAGCGCCTCGCTGTCGATAATCCGGTTTCCGAGGTCCCCGCAGAGGTCCCGGTATTCCTGCCCGTAGCGGTAGAAGTTCTCGAGGGACCTGCTGGAACGGGTGTTCAGGTACTCGTAGACATTTTCCTGGACGTCGTTCAGCGCGTCGGTCAGCTCCACAATGGACACGTTCGACACGAAGACGCTGTCGATCCTCCTCATCATGGAGTGGCTCTGTATGAAGACGAAGAGATTGACCGCGAGAGCCATCGACAGCATCGCGACCATCAGGAAACCCAGCCGGGACTGAATCGATTTCATCATCTCACGATCCCTCCCCTCCGGTTCCGGTATAGGCCAGGTGCTTGCCGCGCACATAACGGTTGACGTTCGCGCTCGTGACCGCCTCCAGGCTGATGCTGAGGTAGTCGGAGACGTGGCCGCTGTCGAGGTATTCCCCGAGGGCCGTCACCGCGAGAGTGCCGACCTGCTCCGCGTCGCAGGTGATCGTGACCGGGAGCAGCTCCCGCCTGATCGCGGACAGGATTCCGCCCGAGGCGTAGTAGCCGATCAGCTGCACCTCGTCGACCATGTTGTAGTCGATCAGGGCCGCTTCGGCGCACTCCGTCTGCACGGAGTTGACGCAGATCAGGACGTCGGGGGTCTCCTCTTCCATCAGGATGCCGCGGATTGCCTCCTCGGCTTCGAAGTCATTTCCCGAATCCGCCTCCCGCGTGTAGAGATTCATGCTGCACCCGTCGGACAGGCCAGCGTTCACGGTCGTCACGATCTGCGAGTAGAGCAGGTTGGACACGGTGCTCGCGTCCGCGCCGTCCGAGAGAAGACACACGCGGTTTTCGCCCTCCTTCAGGAGGTTCAGGATCTGTCCGCCGTAGAGTTCACCCATCTGGAAGTTAGATGCCCCGATGAAACACACCCTGCCCGAGTCCGGAGAATCCCGGATCAGGCTCACGACCGGAATGCCCGCGTCTCCCGCGCGGCTGATCGCCTCCTTCTCCTTCTCGCTCCCGTCCGGGGCGATCATGATCCCGTCCACCTTCTCGGCGATGCCGATATCCAGGCACTCCGCCGTCGAGTACTCGATCGGCGAATTTTTACCGGCCCACTCGACCACCGCGTCCGTCCCGTCCGCAGCCTGGCGCGCGTAATCGAAGATCGCCTGCCACATCTCGGATTCCTCACTGCAGACAAAGAGATAGTGTCTGCCGTACTCCTTCATGCTGCCGGCGGTCTTATCAATCAGCGTCACGCTGTATCGGTAATAGGCCCACATGCCCGCCGTCAGGAGGATAATCACTCCCATGGCGATGGCTGCTGCGGTGGCGGTGCGTCTCTTCATCTCCTCACTCCGTGACCGGCCGGCGCTTCGGGCGTCGAAAGCCGGCGCTTCCCTCATCACATTCTACCACAGATACTGTCCGGCTGCGCGGACATTCCTGAAGGCATTTCCCGGATCGTTCCCGAATGAAGAAGGCCCGCCGCTTGCACGACGGACCTCCCCCCGAAAGAGCCGCGCTGCGGCTCATTTCCTTCTCTTCGATTATTTCCCGCGCCTCTTGGAGATGATGTCGAACGCCACGGCACCGAGAAGAACCACGCCCTTGACCACTTTCTGGAAGTTCGCGTCAATGTTCATAAGGCTCATGCCGAGGTTGATCACGCCGATCAGCGTCGCGCCGACGACCATGCCGAAGATCCTGCCGGATCCGCCGTAAGCGGAGACGCCGCCGACGACGCACGCGGAGATCGCGTCCATCTCGTAGTTGGTTCCGGCTGTGGCGTTCGCGGCCTGCGATCTCGCGAGGACGACCCACGTCGTGACGACCGTGATGACGGCCATGTTGAGGTAGGCGAGGAACATAATCCTCCTCGTGTTGACGCCCGACAGGCGGGCAGCCTCGCGGTTGCCTCCCACGACGTAGAAATGGCGCCCGATCGTCGTCTTGTCCGTTATGAAATGATAGATCAGGAGCACTGCCGCAACCCAGATGAGGACGGTCGGAATGCCGCCCGCCATGGCGAGCTTATACCCCACGAGCAGGATGACCGCCGCCTCGATCACGGATTTAATCAGGACCGACTGCGCCGAGTCCGCCTCATACCCTTTCTTCAGCTTGGTAGCCCTTGAAATGATATTGAGGAGCACGACCAGGATCGCGGCGATGATCCCGACGGTGATGCACGGGACGTTCAGCACGTTGTTCTTGGTCGTAAACATCTTGCCCGAGAAGACCTTCAGGAAACCCTGCTCGGACCCGATGTTGATGGAGCCCGTCGTACTGTTGGCGCTCAGGATTGCGGTCCCGAGTCCGCGGAAGGCCAGATAGCCGGCCAGGGTCGCGATCCACGGAGGAATGTTCATGTAGGCGATCAGGTAGCCGAGAACGATTCCGTAGACGATACCGATCAGCAGCATCAGGATCACGCTGACGCCCGCGTTCAGTCCCGCTATCTTCATGAAGAAGGCCCCGATCGCGCCGACGAGGCAGACGACCGATCCGCAGGAGAGGTCGATGTTGCCGCCGGTCAGCATGCACATCAGCATGCCGCTCGCCAGGATGTAGACGTACGCGTTCTGTGTGATCAGCGAGTTGAAACTCGTGGGAGAGAACATTGTCCCGCCGGTCCGCCATGTGAAGAACAGGAAGACGACAAGCAGAACGATGATCATGGTATTTTCTTTTAGTACAGAAGAAACACTCTTTTTCATTGTCATCCCCCCCTTATGCCTTTTCCTTTTTGGACAGAACGTCGAACAGCACGGCAACCAGAAGGACGACGCCTTTGACGGCTCTCTGGTAGTTCGCGGAGATGCCCATGATACTCATGCCCTGGTTGATAATGCCCATCAGCGTCGCGCCGATGATCACGCCCGTGATCTTGCCGACGCCGCCGTAGGCGGAAGCGCCGCCGATGAAGCAGGCCGCGATCGCGTCCATCTCATAGCCCTGGCCGTAAGTCGGCTGAGCGGAACTTGCCCTCGCCACCGTCAGGATGCCTGCGAGAGCCGCGAGGAAGCCCATGTTCGCGTAAGCGATGAAGTAGACGAGCTTGGTGTTGACGCCGGAAAGCCTTGTCGCCTTCTCATTGCCGCCGACCGCGTAGAAGTAGCGGCCGATCGCGGTATTCCTGGTGATGTAGCCATATACCAGAAGGACGAGGGCGATCCACACGAGAACGCTCGGAATACCCTTGTAATTGGAGAGCTTGTAGGCGATCCACAGAATCAGCGCGCTCACGATCACGAGGCGGACCACGTCAGCCGTCACGTTCGTAGAACCGATTCCCTTCTTCTTCCTGACAGCCCAGCTCCTCACGGAGAGGATCACATAGAGCGCCATCCCGATGACGCCGACGAGCATGCAGGTCACATTGAAGCCGCCCTTCCCGATAAAATCGGGGATGTAGCAGTCAGCGCCGCCGCCGAAAATATTGAGGAATGACACATTGTTGATACCGACGGCGTAGCCGTTCAGGACCACGTTGGAGAGTCCCCTGAACGCGTACATTCCGGCGAGGGTCGCGATAAACGGCGGAACCGAAATCCACGCGATCCAGAAGCCCTGGAACATGCCGATCGCGAGACCGATGAGGAGCATGACGAGAACCGCGACCCCTGACGGGAGGTTCTTAGCCATCATGACCGTTCCGACAGCGCCCGTAAAGCAGACCACGGAACCTACGGCCAGGTCGATGTTGCCGCCGGTCAGGATGCAGAGCAGCATGCCTGACGCGAGAACGAACACATAGCCGTTCTGGGAGATCAGGTTGTTGATGTTCTGCGCATAGAGAATTCTTCCGCTTGTTCCGACCGCGAACAGAATCACGACCACCACAAGCGCGATGACCATCATGTTTTTCTTGGCGTATGCGAGCAACGTACCAGCTTTCACGGTCAATCCCCCCTTCCTGACTTAAGGATCGCGGCCATGATATTCTCCTGAGTCGCCTCGGAAGCCTTCATCTCGCCTACGATCTTCGACGCGTTCATGATGTAGATGCGGTCGCTCATCGCGAGGACCTCGGGAAGCTCGGATGATATCATGATGACCGACTTGCCGGCTGCGGCAAGATCATTGATGATGCAGTAGATCTCATACTTGGCGCCGACGTCGATGCCTCGGGTCGGCTCGTCGAGGATCAGGATATCCGGCTCCGCGAACATCCACTTCGCGAGCAGGACCTTCTGCTGGTTGCCGCCGGAGAGGTTGCCGACCAGCTGCTCGACGGTAGGCGTCTTGATGTTCAGCTTGTCCCTGTATTCCTCGGCGACCTGATATTCCCTGTCCTTATCGATTACCGTTCTGCTCGCGATGCTGTCGAGATTCGCGAGGGAAGTGTTGACCTTGATGGACTGCGAGAGGACAAGCCCGTTGCCCTTGCGGTCCTCCGTGACGTACGCGATCTTGTGTTTGATGGCGTCGGTCGGGGTCTTCCTGAGCCTTACCTCCTTGCCGTCGATCTTCAGGGTTCCGGCGGTAAGCGTGCCGTAGGACTGGCCGAAGATGCTCATCGCGAGCTCCGTGCGGCCCGCGCCCATAAGGCCGTAGATACCGACGACCTCGCCCTTCCGGACGTACATGGACACGTCGTCGACGACCTTGCGCTCCGGATACAGCGGATGATGAACCGTCCAGTGATCCACTTCCATGTTGATCTCACCGACAGCGACGTTCTCTCTCTTCGGGAAGCGGTTCGTGATCTCACGGCCGACCATGCCCTTGATGATACGGTCCTCGGAGATCGGTTCGCTTCCGTGGCAGTCGAGCGTCTCGATCGTGGAGCCGTCGCGGACGACCGTGATCTTGTCCGACACATAGGCGACCTCATTCAGCTTGTGGGAAATGATGATCATCGTCATCCCCTGCTTCTTGAAGCCGAGCATCAGATCAAGGAGCGCCCTGGAATCTTCCTCGTTGAGAGAGGATGTCGGCTCATCGAGGATCAGGAGCTTCGCGTTCTTCGCGAGCGCCTTGGCGATCTCAACGAGCTGCTGTTTACCGGTTCCGATCTCCTTGACCAGAACCTTTGATGATTCAGTCAGGCCGACCATCTTGAGATACTTATCAGCTTCCGCGTAGGTCGTATCCCAGTCGATCGCGGCTTTCCTGCCTCTTTCATTTCCGAGATACATGTTCTCGCCGATCGACATCTCGGGCACCAGGGCAAGTTCCTGGTGGATGATGACGATTCCCCTGCTCTCGGAATCCTTGATTGTATTAAACTTACACACCTCACCGTTATAGACGATATCGCCCTCGTATGTCCCGTACGGATAAATTCCGCTCAGGACATTCATCAGCGTGGACTTTCCGGCTCCGTTCTCGCCGACAAGGGCGTGGATCTCGCCCTCCTCAACCTGCAGGTTGACATTGTCGAGCGCTTTGACACCCGGGAACGTCTTGGTGATATTTTTCATTTCCAATAGTATTTTAGCCAATGGGTCTCCCTCCGACAGTCCGTCTGCGTAAAAAAACGGTCATGACCGCCTGGGCGGTCAGCACTGAATATGCCGCTTCTTAAAATATACAGGCGGGAGTGACCCGCCTGTATACTCTCTCAAGGACTTCACATCATCTGTGACGGTGTCCTGCAAGTATTCAGCTTTCCGGATTATGCAAGCTGATCAGCTGTGTAATAGCCGGACTCAACAAGCAGTTCCTCATAGTTGTTCACATCCGCGAATACCGGCTCGCAGAGGTAAGACGGAACTGTGATGACGTTGTTGTTGTAGGTCTCTGTGTCGTTGACATCGACTTCTTCGCCGTTGAGGATCTGGCCGACCATCTTGACAACCTGAGCTGCCAGAGTACGCGTATCCTTGAAGACGGACATGGACTGCTTGCCGGCGATCATGTTCTTCGTGTTCTCAATGTCGCAGTCCTGGCCTGTGATGACCGGATAGTTGCCGTTGTAGTTGGCGGCAAGGGCGTTCTCGACGCCGAGGGCTGTGGAGTCGTTGGAGCAGAGCCATACGTCAATGTTCGTGCCATCCGCATAGAAGGAGGAAAGGATGTCTTCCGCTCTCTTCTGGGCAACATCAGTTCCCCATGTCGGTGTAGCGACGTCTGTGAACTCAAGCTGGCCGGACGGGATCACGAGCTTGCCCGCGTCGATGTACGGCTGAAGGACGTCGATAGCGCCCTGATAGAAGTAACGGGCATTGTTGTCGCCCGGGTCACCGGCTGTGACTTCAAGGTTGAACGGGCCTTCAGCGTTCTCAAGATCAAGAGCGTCGACAATGTAATTGCCCTGAACCGTACCAACCATGTAGTTGTCGAATGTCGCATAGTAGGAAACCGCGTCGGAATCCATCAGCAGACGGTCATAAGCGATGACAGGAATATCATTGTCCTTCGCCATCTGAAGCTGTGTGCCGAGAGAAGATCCTTCGATCGCCGCGATGATCAGAACAGACGCGCCGTTGTTGATCATGGTCTCGATCTGCTTCTGCTGCTGATCGACTTCGTTAGAAGCGTACTGAAGCTCGACCTCAAAGCCGGCCGCTTTCAGCTGCTCTTCCATGTTCGCGCCGTCCTGGTTCCATCTCTGGAGATCCTTTGTCGGCATGGAGACGCCGACTTTCTTCGCCGCGTCATCCGCAAAAGCCGGAACACACATGCTGGCTGCCAGAGCCGCGCTGAGCATGACACCTAAAATCTTTTTGTTCATTTTCTTTCCTCCTTCGGAAAAGTAGAAATCGACGGTTTCCCGTTACGAAAGCATTTTAGCACAGGGCCATATGTCAGGAAATAGACTTCCTTGGGACATTTTAGTCTTTTTTTGACAAGAAGGATGCTGTTTCAGATAAAGTTTTAGGACATTTTTGCCACGCGTGAAATCCGTTTGACAAAAATGTCCTATTCTTAAACCGGCTTTCGAGAAAGCGTTCTTTTTTAGTGTCCTGTTATCTGCCGACCTGCAGCCTGCTGTATTTCACCCGCCCGATCAGCAGCGCTGCTATGGATATTAAAATATATATAACCGGAGCCGCCTGAAAACCCTGGAAAAACCTTCCCGCCAGACGGATCAGACGGTAATTTACGAATCCGGTATTCATAAGAATCGCATTCGGCCTCAGCGACCAGATCGTCTCCAGAAGCCTGAATCTGTCCGGTACGACCGCAAACAGATCGACGATCAGGCAGCCCAGCAGTCCTCCCGTCACGGCAAGCGCGTTTTGCGTGACGACCGACAGCAGCATTGTCACGGCCGCAAAAAGAACGGCTGCCAGCAAAAAGATCACGGTACAGACAGCAAGCATATGACCGATGGAGTAAGGCAGCATGGACAGGGGTTTCACCAGCTGCAGCATTTCGCCCGTTCCGTCCATACCGTAAATAATACAGTACGGAATCAGCAGGGCCAGAATCAGCAGTACGGCCGCCGCCAGGATCCAGGTGATTCCTGCCGCGAACTTTATCTGATACAGCTCCTTTTTTCCGAACCGGCTGCATAAAAGAAGCTGATTCATATTGTCCGCCGTTTCTCCGGCGTAAACTCCGGACAGGCCGGCCGCTGACAGCAGCAGGATGAAAAAGCCGAGTGCCTGGAAGGACTTGAGCAGGCTCGAAGGACCGCTGTGATAATGATATACAAAAGGCTTCGGGACCTCAGACTCCTGCCCTTTCCAGTATGCGATCTCCTCTTCCGTGAGACTTTGCTTTTCAAACCGCTGGTCAATCTTCTGGCTGCGCAGGTCATAAAACCCCGTCCCGGCAAGCCGTGAAAAATCGAAATCATCGCCGGTCAGCGGCATAATCATATTCAGGACGGGCGCGTATTTTTCATACCCTTCCGAAAGCTGTAATATCGTCCTTCCATTTTCTTTCCGAAGTCCCGGCTCTGTCTCGCTGAAAAGCTGTCCGTCGATCACCCTTCCGTCCAGCGCCCTCGCTTCCTCCCCGGGGAGCTCCCGATTCTCGAAAACGGAAGAAATCGCCAGAAATACAAGAATAATAACGGATCCGATCATCAGGGTCAGGTTGATCTTCGCGGAGAACAGCTTTTTTAATTCATATTTATATAATGACCCCAGCATGTTTATACCCCGTGCTTCTCTTCGTTAATCACAGAAATATAGAACGCCTCCAGATCCGACTCACATGCGGCTCTGTCTCCCTGCCACATAAGTCTTCCCTCTTTCATGATCATCAGTCGGTCCGCGATCAGTTCCAGGTCGGAGACGATGTGTGTCGAGAGCAGCACGATCCTGTTTTTACCTATACCTGCAATCAGGTTCCGGAACCGGATCCGTTCCTGCGGATCAAGACCCGCCGTAGGTTCATCCATGATGAGCACCTGCGGATCATTTAAAAGAGCCTGCGCTATCCCGAGCCTTTGCTTCATGCCGCCTGAATAGGCGCGGACCTTCTTCCGGGCGGCATCTCCGAGGCCGACCAGCTCAATTAATTCCTCCGTTTTCCGCAGCGCGTCCCGCTTTTGAATGCCCTTTGCCGCGGACATGTAGAGCAGAAAATCTCTTCCGGAGAATTCCGGATAACAGCCAAAATCCTGCGGCAGGTAACCGAGAATATCCCGGTATTCCTCGGCTCCCACATCCATTCCGTCATAGGAGACACCTCCGCTCGTCGGCAGAAGGATTCCTGAGAGGAGCCTCATCAGCGTGGTCTTTCCAGCTCCGTTCGCTCCCAGCAGCCCTGTCACACCCTTTGTCAAAGTAAATGACATCCGGTCAACGGCGATTTTATTCTTATATTGTTTTGTGACCCTGTCTGCCTTCAGTTCCATACCGGTTCCTCCATTTCGCGAATATATCCCCGCATACTGCCGGTAAAGCCGACAGCAAGAAAGATAAACCCGATCGTCCAGATAATCGTCAGCCTTTCCTCATACAGACAGCCGGAGAAAAGGGGCGCTGCGGCAAAAGCCACGGAAGACAGGATACAGATCGCAAGACTGCCGAGGCCTCCGTCCCTTCTCTTTTTTCTCTCATACAGAGATCCCAGAAAAGACGCGGTCAGAAATGGCACCATCATGTATAAAAAGATCCTGAACAGAGAATACGTCAGATATGGCCTGACCACTATGATGACCATAAGAAGGCCTGCCGTATCAGCAAGGCCGACTGTAAACATCCGCGCGAGCACGATACTTCTCAAAGAAAATCTGGAGGCATATTCCAGTTCATCCATTTTCCATCGACGGGATCTCCCTGTTTCCATGAGCATCCCGCCCGCAAGGAGCGGGGTCAGCGCAAACGGATAATTTCCCGCGCTCCGTGAACATCCCCAGATAATAAAGAGCATCAGGAATCCCGACAGGATCCATATCCTCTTCTGTATGTAGCTCAGCTGTCCTGTCAGGAATTCCCTGTGACTCATGACCGCAGGCTGCCCAAGGGGCAGGTCCCGTTCTCTCAGACTGCTGAAAAAAACCCTTTTCCCCTCGGGTTCGGGAGCACTGCAGAGCTCCTTCATCCGTGCAATCATCTTTTCATTGTTCATCCTGATCCTCCCCCATCTCGATCCTGATTTTCTTCAGGATACGCCTCAGCTTTCTGTAAACAGCAAAACGCGAGATCTTATATAACCCGCTCAGCACCGGTACGGGGACATCATTGACATATCGCAGAAACAGCATTTCCCGTTCATCCGGCAAAAGCTTTTCCAGTGCTTTCCGAAGGCTTATCCGCTGAAGCAATACATGTTCAGGGTCATTCTCCCCGGGAATTGCTTCATTCTCTTCCAGGCTGCAGGTAATCACCCGGTCTCTGTAATACTGGTTGCAGAGGTTGCGGGCGATCGTGTAGAGATACCGCAGCTGCCGATTCTCATCCTGATATGTCCTGCTTCGGAGGAACCGGAGGAAGGCTTCCTGCGTAAGGTCCTCCGCTTCGTGCCTGTCGTGAAGATGAAAATACAGGTATCTGTAGATCCGGTCATATTGATCTTCCAGGTTCAACGGGCACCCTCCTCTCCTTCGTTTTCTATAAATGTATAACGGAATCCGTGTCTGTTTGTGCGGCTGTATTCTAAAAAAATGTCATGACATCTGACGCGGCCGTCGCGGAAGAATGATACCCCCTCACTCAGCGGGACAGGCGGTATCACAAAA
>CACYEN010000128.1 GCA_902773435.1 uncultured Lachnospiraceae bacterium
AGAAACGTGCGCCGCCAGGCGCACCGAAAAAGAGGAGGCTGCCGCTTTCGCGGAAGCCTCCTTTTTCAGCCTGAGGAGCCGGATACCGTTTCGTATCCCTCACTCCTTGACGCCGCCGAGCTGCACACCTGCGACGATGTTCTGTGAAAGAACCAGGTAGATCACGATGACAGGCAGAATCGAGAACGTGATCATCGCGTAGACCTGGCCCATGTCGAACTTGAGGAAGTCCGCGGATCTCAGCTGGGCGATCAGGATCGGCAGGGTCTTCATCCTGTCCTTGTGCAGAATCAGGGACGGAATGAAGTAATTGTTCCAGCTCGACACGAAGGTGAAGATCGCCTGGACCGAAATCGCCGGCTTCATCAGCGGAAGCACCACGCTGTTGAATATCCTGAACTCTCCCGCCCCGTCGATCCTCGCCGCCTCGACCAGCGAGAGCGACAGTGTGGAATCCATGTACTGCTTCATGTAGAAAAATGTAATCGGAGCGGCGATCGACGGCACGATCAGCGGAACGAAGTTGTCCTCAAGGCCCATCTTCCTCATCAGCTGCAGGAAGCCGAGCGCGGTGACCTGCGACGGGATCATCATGACCATCAGGATGAAGGTGTAGAAGAACTTCTTCATCTTGAAATCATAGGCGTGGATCGCGTATGCCGTCATCGTCGAGAAGTACGTGCACAGCAGGGCGCTCAGGCCCGCGACGGTCAGGCTGTTCAGCATGCCCCTGATCACCGGCTGCGTGCTCTTGGTGAACAGGTTCGTAAAGTTCTCGATGAGATGCGAGCTCGGGAGAGGCGTAAAACCTCTGTTCAGTTCCGCGTGGGACCTGGTCGTGTTGATGAACATGATGTAGAACCAGACCAGGCACAGAAAACTCAGGATTATAAGAACAACATACGCAACGGTTCTGCGCGCATGGACGCTCGCTCCGTTTTCTCTCTTATCAACCATGATGTCCTCCTCCTCACTTCACTTTTTCATTGTTTCCGGTGACGCGGAAGACAATGATACTCAGGATAGCCGTGATGATAAACAGGATAACCGAGAGCGCGCCGCCCATACCGTAGTTCTTGCTGTACAGGTGGTTGTTCAGGTACATGATCATCGTCATGGCTGACCGGTTCGGATCTCCGTGGCCATTGGTCAGGATCTGGGGAACATCGAACATCTGCATGCCGCCGATAAGGGATGTGACCAGCGTGTAGATCAGGATCGGGCGGAGCAGCGGAAGCGTGATCTTCCAGAAGATCTGGGTCGCCGTGGCGCCGTCGACCTGGGCCGCCTCGAAGAGCGAGGGGTCGATTCCCATCATGCCCGCCATCAGGAGGATCGTCGTGTTTCCGAACCACATGATGAAGTTCATGAAGCCGACCAGGCCTCTGACGGAGGCGACGTGGGACATGAACTTGTAGGGCTGGCTGATGATGTGGAGATTCATCAGGATCGAGTTAATCGGGCCGCTGTCCGAGAACAGGGTGAAGAACAGCATCGCGAACGCCGACGCCATGATCAGGTTCGGGAGATAGATCACCGTCTTGAAGAATCTCTGGCATTTCAGCCTCAGCGAAGGATCCGTGAACCATGCTCCGAGGAGCAGCGAGAAAATGATCTGCGGAACGAATCCGATAACCCACATGATCATAGTATTTCCAAAGTATTTGGAGAGGTCCCCGCCCGAGAACAGCTTGCCGTAATTTGCCAGGCCCACGAAGTTCGGGCCGACCTGGGTGAGACCTGCGCGGTAATTTTCAAAGAAACTGTTGTAGATGGTCGTAATCAGCGGGACCAGCTGGAAGATTGTGTAGATGACAAGGAAGGGAATCAGGAAGATGTACCCCCACTTATTGTACTCGACAACCCTGCTTTTCTTCTTCATGAAAATGCCCTCCTCTGAAGGCCGAAAGCCTTCAAGTCCGACAGGATAAGGACGGTTTTCCGCCATTTTTCAAAGAAAATGCCCGCCCGGCCTCTCAACCGGGCAGGCATCTTCAATGCTTGTTTACTTTTTTACCTGCTTCAAACTCTGATTTCAGGTTTCAGGTCAATCAGTGGGAAAGGTTCGGATAGATCTCCTCCACAGCGGTGTAGAAAGCGTCGATCGCTTCTTCCTTCGTGGAGTTGCCTTCGAAGTAGTTCTTCGCGGCAGCCTGAAGCTTCTCCGTGTAGCCCTGGTCGTAAGCGGAGACCTTGGACTTGTCGCAGTTCTCAGCGCCGGCGCAGAACATCGGAAGCGGGTTCTGGCCGCCGAGGACAGCGTCGCCATAGGACTCGTCAGCCGCCATCTCTTCCATGGCCTTCTTGTTGTTGACGAAGTCGTTCTTCTCGATAACGATCTGCTTCATGATGTCGGCGTTGCATGTAAGCTGAAGCATGATGTCCTTCACAAGGCTGGCGTTGTCGGTTCCGGTCGCGGCAGCGATCCATGTGCCGCCCCAGCAGAAGCCCTGCGGGCCTTCAGCAGCGCCCCAGCCGCCGGCATGAGCGATGGAAGCTTCGTCGTCGGCAGCCATGCAGAAGTCGACGAACCACGCCGGTCCGAAGTAGCAGAATACTTTGCCTTCCGGATAGAAGCCCTTGCTCCAGTCATCGCCCCAGAGATCGCCTGTGCCCGTGAGGCCGGCATCTACGAGAGCCTTGGAGTCGTCGATCCACTTCTCGATCTGCGGATCAATGATGATCTTGTCGTCCTGGACAAGCGGACCGGAGACGTTGTCGGAGTAAACTCTGTATGTGTCGTTGACAGTCGCTGTCATCTTGTAGCCGGCCTCGCCCATCTTGGCAGCCGTCTCATTGAAGGAATCCCAATCCTTGACGAATTCCTGAACCTCAGCCGGATCTTCCGTTCCGAGAACTTCGCTCGCGATCGCGCGGTTGTAGATCAGAACGCCCGGGCAGCCCTGCCATGAGAGGCCCTTGAGATTGCCGTTGGAATCCGTGACGATGTCCTTTGTGTACTGATACTGGTCAGCCGTATCCTCATCCGTGATTCCGAGGTCAGCGATCGGCATCGTGAATTCTGTGTCGACATACTTAAGCGCGTAGTCGGATTCAAGAAGGAACAGGTCGATCTTGTCATCGGCAGCCGCGTCAGCCTGAGCGAGAAGATGCTCGTCGAGGTTGTTCTGATAGGCGTTCTCAGCAGACGGAACGATCGTCCAGACGACATCCACATCGCCGATCTTGCCGTGTGTCGCGTCAACTTCTTCGTAGCCCGGATAGAACTCTACCAGTCTCTCCTGGAACTCGGTATTCCAGGCGTAGATGTTGAGTACGGAGCCTTCCGCAGCGTCGTCAGCGAAGACCGCGCCAGCGCCGGCGAGAGTTCCCGCAACCATTGATGCACAGATAAGTGCGCTCAGTAACTGTTTCTTCATTTTCAATCCTCCTTGCGTTGTGCAATTCATTGATTATATCATTTACCGCATGCGCGGCCAGATACCGTATGAAAGTGTTTCCTTCAGATCTTTCCCACCGAGTTGCCCGTGAGGAGCTTTCCTTCCACCATGATCCTGTCGATCAGCGTCGTCTTCGGGTGCTCGATCATGCCGATCAGCTTCTCCGCGGCCAGCTTTCCGATCAGCGCCGTGTCCTGTTCGATCGTGGTGATCTTCGGCTCCAGGTACTTGGCGATGTCGATGCCGTCGTAGCCGGCGATCGAGATGTCTCCGGGAATGGAGAGGCCGAGTTCCTTTACCGCGTTGATCCCGCCGATCGCCGACAGGTCGTCGGGATACATGATGCAGGTCGGCGGATCCGGAAGCGAAAGGAGCTGCTTCGTGATCTCGCAGCAGAGACCGGGGTTTCTGTAATCCCCGTCCGGCAGGTACTCATCTCTCACCTGAAGCCCGATCCCGTCCATCGTCTTGTGAAACGATCCGACCCTGTTTCTCGTGACCGACGAATGATCGCCGCCGTTGATGTAGGCGATCTTCCTGTGTCCCATCGAAACGATGTAGCTGACCAGATCCCTGATCCCCGAGATATTGTCCGACACGACCGAAGGTTTGCTGTCAAACGCATGATCCACGGTCACGACCGGGATCTCGCTCCGAATCAGCTCCGAAACCTCGTCCTGGTCAAAATCGACATGGGCGATGACCACTCCGTCGACGCCGCGGTAGCGGCTGTGTTCCAGATAGGTCATCCGATGGCCTTCTTTGCTGCAGTTGATGAATGTCAGGTCATATCCCTTCGACTCTGCCGTCACCTTGAAGCTGTCAAGAACATGGGCGAAATAATCATGCGTGAGACCGTTTCTCGCCCGGTCCACAAAGAGCACTCCCAGATTGAACGTCCTGTTCGTCTTCAGCGCTCTCGCAGAGGAATTCGGAAAATAACCCATCTCCTGAGCCGTATCGCGAACCAGCCGCTTTGTCGCGTCGCTGATATCGCTGTGGTCATTCAGGGCCTTGCTCACGGTCGCAATCGAGACGCCGCACCTCAGCGAAATATCTTTCATTGAAATCAATCGACGTCACCCCGCTTTGTTCTGTGGCAATTATGTCTTCTCTTAATCGTTTTCGTGTCATCACTATACATCATATTGCCCAGTCGGGCAAGTGCATTTTTAATTTTTTGGCTATTTCTTATTTGATTTGTGCTTTATAGACAATTTATCTCTCATGAATTTGTGCATATATCATAACTTAATGTACTTAATTTAGTTTCCATAACGTAACGTTTTCATTTTCGCTGCTGCCGGGCCTTTTCTTAACGCGCCTTAACGTCCTTCTCCTTAAATAAGAAAAAATCCCTGAAACTATTGCATTCTGCCCTCCACTACAATATAATTGCGCACAGGATGCGCCGGACTCCCCGGGATCGCTTCTCTTAATCGTTTAAGAAATTTTCTCTTTCTATTTTTGCAAAAGGTCTGCTTAAACCTTTTCGTAACCACAGACCCAGCACCCCGGGCCGGGCTTTCAACCTTCTATGTAAGAGAGGAGAACTACTTATGAAATTCGGATACTTCGATGACGCCGCGATGGAATACGTCATTACGACGCCGAAGACACCGCTTCCCTGGATCAACTACCTCGGCTGCAGCGATTTCTTCAGCCTTGTCTCGAACACCTGCGGCGGATACTCTTTCTACAAGGACGCGAAGCTGCTCCGCCTGACGCGCTACCGCTACAACAGCGTTCCTTATGACAGCAACGGCAAGTACTTCTATATTAAGGATGGGGACACTGTCTGGAACCCGGCATGGCAGCCGGTGAAGACGGAGCTCGACAGCTACGAGTGCAGGCACGGCCTCGGCTACAGCCGTTTCCTCTCTGCAAAGAACGGGGTCAAAAGCGACCTGCTCGTCTTCGTCCCGATGAATGACACCTGCGAAGTGCAGCAGATCCGCCTGACCAACGAGTCCGGCGAGAAGAAGGAGCTGCGCCTGTTCTCCTATGTCGAATGGTGTCTCTGGAACGCCATGGACGACATGACCAACTTCCAGCGCAACCTCTCCACCGGCGAGGTGGAGATCATCGGCTCCGCGATCTACCACAAGACCGAGTACCGCGAGCGCCGGAATCATTACGCCGTCTACGCCGTGAACGCCGATATCGACGGCTTCGACACGAGCAGGGAGGATTTCCTCGGCGTCTACAACGGCCCGGACAGCCCCGACGCGGTCAGGAACGGCTCCTGCAGAAATTCCGTCGCGTCCGGCTGGTTCCCGGTCGCGTCGCACCAGCTCAACGTCACGCTTCTCCCCGGCGAATCAAAAACCTTCGTCTTTGTTCTCGGGTACTGCGAGAACCCGGAGGACCAGAAGTGGGAGGCCCAGGACATCATCAACAAGGCCCCGGCGGCGAAGATGCTCGCCCGCTACGGAAGCGACGAAGACGTCGAGAGAAGCTTCGCGGAGCTTCGGAATTATTGGAGATCCCTGCTCGACGTTTTCCACGTGGAGACGAAAGACGAGAAAGTCAACCGCATGGTCAACATCTGGAACCAGTACCAGTGCATGGTGACATTCAACATGAGCCGCTCAGCCTCCTACTTTGAGTCCGGCATCGGGCGCGGCATGGGCTTCCGCGACTCCTGCCAGGATCTGCTCGGCTTCGTCCACCTGATTCCCGACCGCGCGAGGCAGCGCATCATCGACATCGCGTCGACCCAGTTCCGGGACGGCTCCGCGTACCACCAGTACCAGCCGCTCACGAAGAAAGGCAACTCCGATATCGGATCCGGG
>CACYEN010000129.1 GCA_902773435.1 uncultured Lachnospiraceae bacterium
GAGGTCGAGGACATCAACGCTCTGGCGCGGATGCTCTACGGGGAAGCCCGGAGCGTCAAGAGCACGACGGAGAAAGCCGCCTGCGTATGGGTGGTTCTCAACCGTGTGGACGATCCCCGGTGGCCGGACAGCGCCGTGGAGGTGCTGGAGCAGAGATGGCAGTTCGGCGGATACGCAGCGGATAATCCCATCGAGACCGACCTGCGGACGCTGGCGGCCGACGTGTACGACAGATGGCTCGCCGAGAAAGCCGGGGCTGACGAGGGAGCCGTGATGCGCGTCGTACCGAGCGATTATTTCTTCTGGCGGGGAGACAGGAAAGCCGAACACAACTGGTTCAGGAAGTTCTTCGACGATTACCGCGGGGAGACCCACAGCTGGGGGCTGGCAAGCCCTTACGAGGACTGAAACATGACAGCCGACGAATTCACGAAGAAATTATTACATCTTCAGTCAATCGCCATGAGTCTGCGGTATTCCAGCATTATCGAAGACCAGTGGCATTTTGAAAAACCATCTGAAGGGATGAACGGCGCGACATGCATCTGCTGCGTCAAGAGCCCGTTCGGAGGGCATATGATGCGACTGCTTGAATGGCATTATTACTCAGAATGGACGGATGGACTGGAAATAATACCTGAAGAGAAAGTTACCTGCTGGATGCGGGCGCCTGATTTACCGACAGATAAGATAGCAAAGCATATGCCGCCGAAAAGAGATCCGGAGGAGGACTATTATGACAAGACAGGTGAATGACATCAGCAACAGCTTCTTTACTCAGATGTACGGCGAGATCGAGCAGGCGAGCCGGGACATTCTCGAAAAGATCGAGAGGGGCGACCAGTACGACGTGAAATGCTCCATCAAGATCATCTGCGACGAGGACACCGGCGACAGGATCATCGGCTGGGAGCTATACTCCAAAAAGAAGCAGAACACGAACAAGATCCGGCAGACGATCAACGCCGACCTGCGGCAGGTCAGTATGGATACGCCGGATGAAGGCTGAGAATACCGCGGCGAGGTACGGATGATGATCAGAGTCATGGTCAAGGAGCCGTTTGAGGCTCCATACGAAACCGAGATCGAAAACGAGCTTGAGGAGTTCAAGCGGATCGTCGGCGGGCACATCGAATGCGTCCCGCTCGCCGACATCCCGGGGACGGTACTTATATGCAACGATGAGGGCAAGCTGCAGGGGCTTGCCCCAAACCTGTTTCTCAACATGGACGTGATCTGCGGGACGGTGATCGCGGCCGGGGTAAGCGGCGAGGAGTTCGCCGACCTGCCGAAGAGCGCCGCCTTAAAAGTATGGCTGAGGCTGACGATCAGAGCGCTGCACCGGCCGGAGGAGACCGACAGGGCGACGGGGTTCGCGGATGAGCCATGAAGACGTCTTGTCATATCAATCCGGTCTGGCAGCGGATGCGGGATGACGGGATGATGGTCAGGGCGATCGCCGCCGAGGCCGGACTCAGCATGGGGACGATCACACGACACACCGTGCCGGCGCACGGGAAGCGGATCAGCGTGACCGAGAAGATCCATGTCATCGAATGGTACGAGGCCGGGCTGGAGCTTCCCGAGATCGCGAGAAACTCGCGGCTGCCGAAGGCGGTCTGCGAAACGATCATCCACAAGGCTATAGAGGACGGGACAGCGGCGCCGAGACAGGCGGGCTGTCCCACACGGCGCCTCAAAAGCGCCGACGCTTCCGACATCCCGGACATCACCGAGCTTGTCGAAAAGGACAACTGTCCCGGCCGGGTGCTTCGCGGCCTGACCGCGGAGGATTACCGGAGGCTGATAGAAGTAAACAGGGAGTATGACAGGAGGAGGGAGAAGGACGAGGATGGAGATCGGACTGATCGACGTTGACGGCCACAACTTCCCGAATCTCGCGCTCATGAGGATCTCGGCCTGGCACAAGAACCGGGGCGACAACGTGGAATGGTGGTTCGGGAATCTGAAATACTACGACAGAGTCTATATGTCGAAAGTGTTCTCGGCAGCCTACAGCGAAGACATTGAC
>CACYEN010000130.1 GCA_902773435.1 uncultured Lachnospiraceae bacterium
GCCGCCCAGGTATCCATGGAAATGGTCCTCAGCTGGATCTCCACATAATACATCCCGCGCGCGAGCAGGATCATGTGGTAGCTCCTGTATCCGTTCGGCTTCGCGTGGCGGATGTAGTCCTTCTCGTCGATGATCTCGATGTCGTGAAATGAGGAGATGCTGTCGCGGATCGAGTAGAGGTCGTTCAGGAATCCGCAGACGACGCGGATGCCGATCGCATCGTGAATCCTGCGGAGGGCTGAGTCCGTGGTCTCGGGGATTCCCCTGGCCCGGCATTTCTCCCTCATGCTCTCGTCGGATTTGATCCTCGCGAGACAGTGGTCCACGGGATCGTGCCCGTGCACTTCCGTCATGCTCCGGCGGACATCCTCGATCTCCGCCATGATCTCGCTCATGATCTCATTCATGGTGTCCAGATGCCCGCCGTAGATGCTCTCTCCGGTGGAATTCACAGAGGGAACGGCGCCATTTTCAAAATCGATAACTGAACGGTCCATATCAGCACAGCGGCTGCCGGGGTATTCCGACGGCCGTCCTTTCAAACAATACTTTATCCGGGGACAGAGATGTCTCCGGATACCCGGATTATAACACCCCGATTTTCGCTTTGTCTGTGAAAAATTGGTAAACAGTGCGGCAGGAGGACGTTTTTTTGAATGAGGTTGCAATTCTCCGACATTTCAGTTATAATACGCGGGTATGAGCACGGACGAGAAATTCATGCTGGAGGCGCTGAAGCAGGCCAGAAAGGCCTTCGCGCTGAAAGAAACACCGATCGGATGCGTGATTGTCCGGGATGGCCGGATCATCGCGCGGGGCTATAACCGGAGGAACACAGACAGGAATACGCTCGCTCACGCGGAGCTGATCGCGATGCGGAAGGCGATGCGGAAAGTCGGGGACTGGCGTCTCGAGGACTGCGAGATGTATGTGACCCTTGAGCCTTGTCCGATGTGTGCCGGGGCGATTGTCCAGGCGCGGATGCCGGTGTGCGTGATCGGGTGCATGAATCCCAAGGCAGGGTGCGCGGGGTCGGTGACAAACCTTCTCCAGACGGAGGGCTTCAATCACAGGACCGAGATTCGCAGG
Organism: uncultured Lachnospiraceae bacterium; assembly: GCA_902773435.1. GTDB lineage: Bacteria > Bacillota > Clostridia > Lachnospirales > Lachnospiraceae > Chordicoccus. The sequence goes on from CACYEN010000130.1 coordinate 1,090, forward strand.
GGCGTTCTTGAGGAGGAGTGCAGCAGCCTGATGAAGGAGTTCTTCAGGGAGCTCCGGAGGGAGGCGAAGGAGCGGCGGGAGACGTCGTCCGGTTCATAACCGAATATGATGGAGAGTTATCGAAGTGGTCATAACGAGCCGCACTCGAAATGCGGTCGTCCGTTTACGGGCGCGAGGGTTCGAATCCCTCACTCTCCGCTTTTGTGCCGAAATCCTTGACGATACGGGGTTTCGGCACTTTTTTGTTGAAAGACAGGGGAAATACGTCTGAACGGATTGACGAAAGCTGTTGAACAGGTTCACCAAAAATAATATGATGATATATAGCTGAATCGTTGACACACCTGGGAAAGACACGGGAACGGGGACTGACTATGGATAAGTCGGAAGAAAACGAAATTTGCGGCGCGATCATAAAGTACGGAAAGGATGTCCTGAATTCATCCGTCTTCAGGCAGGCCGCCTCACAGGCGCATCATGTCCACGGGACGGTTCTCGACCACACGCTTAATGTCTGTGTCGTGAGTCTGAGGCTCTGCCGCCAGCTGAAGAACCGCGGGATCAAAGTGAACGAGAAAGACCTGGTTCAGGCCGCGCTGTGCCATGACCTCGGAATGGTCGGACGGGACAGCAAATACAAAGACAATCTCAATTCCTGGGAAGCCCATCCCGCGGAATCGGCGCGGATCGCGCGCAGCCTGATACCGGACCTGAGCGAGGAGGCGGAAGAGATCATACGGTCGCACATGTGGCCGCTGGCCGGTTCCCTGCCCGCTTCTAATGAGGGAATGCTCCTCTGCATCGCCGATAAATATGCCAGTATGGCGGACTGGAAATCATGGGTGACAAGGCACAGATTCGCGCCGCGCATCAAAAAGAGACTGGAGGAGGCCTTGAGCCGCCAGAGCCATGATCACACCGGCAGCGGGGACCTTCCTTTATGAAGAAGCCGCTCCCTTAAAAAACTGAAAAAAACATCGCGGAATGCGGCTAAATATTAGACTATCGACCCAAGATGGTATATAATTGTGCATTATGGTGTATCTTAATTCATAGGAGGTAACTATGAGAGAAAAAGTATTCAAAAAAGGAGACGTAATTTTTTCCCAGGGCGATCGCGGCGAATACTTTTACCGCATCGTGGAAGGGTGTGTCGGTATTTATGCCCATTACGGCGAAGAAGGGGAGCTGAAACTGACAGAACTCACAAAGGATCAGTACTTTGGCGAGATGGCGGTAATCGAAATGTATCCGCGCTCCGCGACAGCGATTGCTCTCTCTGACGATACAAAGGTTCTGGAAGTGGCCGGAGACGAGATTAAGGAATTCCTGGCTGCGGATCCCGATCAGATCAATGCCCTGATGAAGCATCTGAGCGACCGCCTCCGGAATCTGACAAAAGATTATAACGATGTGACCGAAGTGATCGGCGAGCTCAGGAAGGGCCAGCCGGAGCAGCGCAGTGAAGGCCTCCTGGAGAGGATCCGCAGACATGTCGCCGCTTACAGGGCTAATAAGGCGTCACTTGCTGAGAGCGCGGATACTTTCAACGAGATGAACGCGGAGAGCCACGGCACTGCCTGGAAAGACAGGGTTCAGATGTATCCGAAGGGGACGGTCATCTGCAGGGAAGGCGAGACAATTCACTGTATGTATGACCTTCAGTACGGGACAGTCGGCATCTATACCGGTTACGGGACGGACAGGGAGCAGAAGCTGGCCGAACTGTTTCCGAACTCATTCTTCGGAGAGCTCGGCATGTTCACGGATGAACCCCGCAGCGCGACGGTGGTCGCCCTGGAAGACGCGTCCGTTGAGGTGATCTATAAAGATGATCTCGCGGGACTGCTCGAGAAGAACCCGCCCAAGCTGGAGATGATCCTTCGGAACCTGTCCTATCGCCTGCGCTACCGGACGAACCGGTACTTAGAGGCCTGCGCCCTGGTCAGCGAGCTGATGGACGATGAGGAGAAGAACGGGGGGATGAGTCCGGAACTGGCGGAAAAGATTGCAGCTTTTAAACCCCGTCTCTATTCATAATCGGATGTTGAACTTCAGATACAGTCTCAATACGCCTCCCGCAATTTTGTGGGAGGCGCTTGCCGTAAGGGACGATCCTGATCAGGAAGCTGCCTGAAGAAGCCTGAATTGCCAAGGACTGCGGACAGAACAGCATGTAAAGGGGAACCAGGAATGAGTGTGGTTGATAATGGGAAGAGGCCGGTTGAGAACGACGGATTCTATATGAAGAACGCCTCCCTGAACGAAAAACTTACAAGCAATATTTCCAAGGGGATTTCCGATGGGCTGATCCTCCTCGATTTTCAGGGAACCATCAGGTATGCCAATTCCATGAGCGCTGAGATCCTGGGCCTGGATGAGGATTCGATGATAGGCAGTAAGCTCGTGAGAGATTATCTGCTGCAGCCGGAGAACGACATGTTCATGCAGGCTGTAATAGACACGATCTATCAGCAGAACGCGATGCAGACCAGGTTTGTGACCTACCAGGCGGGAGGGAAAAAACGGTACCTGCGCATGAGATCTTCTCTGTATACGGGGCTGGGCGGGGAAAAATACGGAATGATTATTATCCTCAGCGACCTGAGCGACCTGGTCGAACTTCAGGATTCCCTGAAGGCCATGGAGAGGATCAACGAGCTGAACAGACAGCTGAACGCGCGAAACGAACTGCTGAGCAAAACCTTCGGCCAGTACCTGTCGGATGAGATTGTCCGGGAGCTCCTGGATACGCCCGGCGGACTGGAACCGGGGGGAAAGAGAAGAGATGTGAGCATAATGATGAGCGACCTGCGCGGGTTTACGGCTATGAGCGAGCGCATAAACCCGGATGACCTGATCAGGATGCTGAACCATTATCTTGAAGTTATGACAGACGCCATCCAGAAGCGGGGCGGGACCATCATCGAGTTTATCGGCGACGGGATCCTCGCGATATTCGGAGCCCCCCGGTCCTCGGAGACCCATGCGGAGGATGCCCTGGCCGCGGCGCTGGAAATGCAGCTGTCGATGGAAGAAATCAACAGATGGAACGCGGAAAGAAACTATCCGTATCTGGAGATGGGCATCGGGCTGAACTGCGGTGAGGTGATTGTGGGAAACATCGGCTCGGAGAAACGCATGAAGTACGGCGTGGTCGGGAGCGACGTCAACCTCTGCGGGCGCATTGAGAGCTATACCCTCGGCGGACAGGTCCTGATTTCGCCGGTGATGCGTGAAAAGATCGGGGTTCCGCTGGAGATCGAAAAGGAGATGATGGTGATCCCGAAGGGAGCCGACCGGGAAATGCTGCTGTCCCAGGTGATCGGGATAGGCGCTCCCTATGACGTACATATCAACCTGCACAAAGACCATTCCGAGAGGCTGAAGAACCCCGTTCCGGTCTGCTTTTACAGGATTGACGGAAAACATACGTCGGACAAGGCCTGCTACGGGGGAATTGTAGCCCTGGGAGATGACTGCGCGGTTCTGGAGACGGAGACGGACCTGGAACTGTTTGATAATCTTCAGATCAACCTGGGAGGGAAACTTCTCTGCAAGATCTCCGAGCAGGACGGGAACGAGTATCTGGTCCGGTATACATCCATTCCGTACGGATACGGAAAATGGGTGAAAAACAATACCTGATCCTTCTGCCAGGCGAAAGTCCTCTGTGGTCTGCGGAACTATGAAGTCGCCGGTGCGGGAGCCCGCGCGAATGCACATTCCAGGAAGAACGGTGCGTCATGCTGAATAAGATGCAAAAGATGTTTCGGAAACTGCTCGATAATCCGATCATAAAGACCGCGTTCTGCGTGATCGCGGCGCTTCTCCTCGCGCTCGCGGTCCTCCTCGTCGCCCCCCGGGGGAAGAGGACGCTGAAGGATTCCCCCGCGGCAGCACAGAATGAAGGCCTGTCCGCGGACGCCGGTGAGGGAGGAGTATCCTCCGCGCAGAACCCCGGGGAAGACGCCATCCCGGCGGGCATCGCGCCGGAGACCGAAGCGGCAGAGTCCCTGCCGGCCGCGGAGAGCGCGGCGGAAATCCCCGCGGCGACGCCTGCCCCGGGTTCGGGGGAGGTGAGAATTACGGTGAGCGCGGCAGGGGACGTCACGCTCGGAAGCGACGACAGCATGGATTATGACGTCAGTTTCTACGCGAAGTACGACGAGGTCGGTTATCCGGGCTGGTTTCTGGAAAATGTCCAGGACGTCTTCGCGACGGACGACCTCACCATTGTCAATTTCGAGGGTGTCCTGAGCTCCGGGGGAGAGCGCGAGGAGAAGACCTACGCGTTCAGGGGAAAACCGGAGTACGTGGACATTCTCACCGAGGGCAGCGTCGAGGCGGCCGATCTCGCCAACAACCACAGTTTTGATTATGGGAGCGAGGCCTACGAGGATACAAAGAGGATTCTTGCGGACGCGGGAATTGTGTCATTCGGCTATGACCGGAGCCAGGTAATAGACGTCAAGGGCATCAAAGTCGGCCTGGTCGGCATCTTCGAGCTCGAGAGCGGATATGACTGCGTCGACCTGATGAGGGAGCAGGTCAGCCTCGTGAAGGAGCAGGGGGCGCAGCTTGTGATCGTCTGCTTCCACTGGGGGGACGAGGGCTATTACGAGGTCAACGACATACAGGTCGAACTCGGACATGAGGCCGTGCTGGCGGGGGCGGACCTGGTTATCGGGCATCATCCGCACAGGGTCCAGGGGGTTGAGCGCTACGAGGGCGCCTACATCTGCTACAGTCTGGGGAACTTCTGCTTCGGGGGACATTCCGGACCGTCGGATATGGACGCGATGATTTTCAGGCAGACATTCACGTTTGAGGACGGGGTCCTGCAGGATGACGACGAACACATCATCATCCCCTGCAGCATATCATCCGCCTCTGACTACAACAACTATCAGCCGACGGTACTGGAGGGTGAAGAGGGTGAGCGCGTTCTCCAGAAGATCCGGGATCTCTGGTGAACCGGCCCGCGTGTAGGCCCGGGGATGGAAAGGCTGGAACGGAAAGGGAGGACATCTGTCGTGAGAAAGACAAAGATTATCTGCACAATTGGGCCATCCTGTGAGAGCGAGGAGAAGCTGAAGGAGCTGATCCACGCGGGCATGAACGTGGCGAGATTCAACTTCTCCCACGGGACCCATGAGGAGCACGAGGCGAAGTTTACAAGGCTCCGCCGGGTCCGCATCGAGCTGAACAGGCCGATCGGGACCCTGCTCGACACGAAGGGGCCGGAGATCCGACTGAAGAATTTCAAGAACGGGAAAGTGACGCTCGAGACGGGACAGAAATTTACGCTGACGACCAGGGATCTCGAAGGGGATGAGACCATCGCGTCCATCACCTATCCGGGCCTTCCCGGGGATATCGGCGAGGGCACCCACATCCTGATCGACGACGGTCTGATCGGGCTTCGGGTGGAGACCATCGACGGGACGGAGATCCGCTGTGTCGTCGAGAACGGCGGCCCGGTTTCGAACCACAAGGGAATCAATGTCCCTGACGTCGATCTCTCCATGCCGTTTATCAGTGACCAGGACCGGTCCGACATCGAGTTCGGGTGCAGGCTGGGCTATGATTTCATCGCCTGCTCCTTTACGAGGACGGCGAAGGACATCACGGACGTCAGGAAGATCCTCGAGGCCCACGGCAGCCACATGCAGGTGATCGCGAAGATCGAGAGCATGCAGGGTGTCAGGAATATCGAGTCGATCCTCGACGTCGCCGACGGCGTGATGGTGGCGAGGGGCGACCTCGGCGTGGAGGTGCCGCTCGAGGAGGTGCCGATCATTCAGAAGAGGATCATCACGCTGGCCCAGAAGAAGGGCAAGATCGTCATCACCGCGACGCAGATGCTGGACTCCATGATGCACAATCCGAGACCCACGAGAGCGGAGACGACGGACGTCGCGAACGCGATCTTTGACGGGACTTCCGCTATCATGCTCTCCGGTGAGACGGCGGCGGGGAAGTACCCGATCGAGTCCGTGCGGATCATGGGAAGGATCGCCGAGCGCGCCGAACAGGACATCAACTACAGGCAGCGCCGCCGGGAGCTGTTCGGGGATCAGAAGGCCGGCAGCGACATCACCGCTTCAATTTGCCACGCCTGCTGCATGATCGCCGACGAGATGGACGCGAAGGCAATCATCACCGTCACGCTCTCCGGTTTTACGGCGCGGAGGCTCTCCCGCCTGAGGCCGGACTGCCTGGTGATCGCGTGCACGACCAGCGTGCGCGCCGCATGTCAGATGAACCTGCTCTTCGGTATCGTTCCGCTCATCATCAGCATGGAGGATACGGAGGAGTCGCTCTTCAATTCCGCGATCCTGAGATCGGAGATGACGGGACTGATTTCGAAGGGGGACCGGATCGTACTGACGGCTGGCGTGCCGCTCGGGAAATCCGGAAATACGAACATGATCCGCGTCGTCGACGAGGTGTGAGACGGCGGATCCGGGGAGACAAGGTCAGCAATATGGGGTTTAGAAGCAGGAGATTTGTGAGGTTTATTCTGGGCATACTGGCTGCGGCCGGTATGCTTTTCAGCGTGTGTTCCGTTCCCGCGGCGGAGGGGGCGTCGATGGAGGAGACGCCGCTCACGAACCTGATACCGGGGTGGCCGCAGATGACGCCGATCAAAGAGGCGAGCGCGGTGGTGATGGACGCGGACAACGGGGGAATCCTCTATTCTCTCAACCGGGATACCATCCGTTACCCGGCGAGCACGACCAAGATCATGACGGCCCTTCTCGCCATCGAGAACGCGGACCCGGGAGAGATCGTCACGATAGACGAAACCGGCCTCGTGTACACGACGGACGGGAGCACGAACGCGGGGACCGTCGCCGGCGAGGAGTTCACGGTCGAACAGTGCCTGTACATCTCGCTGCTCAAGTCGGCGAACGATATCGCGACCCAGCTCGGCAAGCACGTCGCGGGGAGTGTGGAGGCCTTCGCCGCGATGATGAACGAGCGGGCGGAGGAGATCGGCTGCGTCAACACGCACTTTGTCAATCCGAGCGGCATGCCGGACACCGAGCACTACACGACCGCCGGGGACATGGCTCTCATCATGCGGGAATGTCTGAAAAATGACTTCTTCAGGAAGATCATCTCCACCCGCTCCTACACCGTCCCGCCCACGAACAAGTGCGCTTCGGAGCGCGTCTATGACAACCACTGCTCCCTGATCATGCCGTCGAGCGAGTACTACTACGAGCCGTGCATCGGCGGCAAGACCGGATTCACGCAGGCCGCCTGGAGGACACTCGTCACCGCCGCGGAGAAAGACGGGAGGACGCTGATCTGCGTCACGATGCGGGGGCCCGACAAGACCGACTACACGGACACCGCGAATCTCTTCGAGTACGGTTTCAACAATTTCTCCGTGACGGCGATGGACGGGGTGCCGGTGAATCTTCCGGACGACTTCGACCAGACGCTTCTCGAGAAGGAGCAGGTTCCGCTCGGCGGCGATACGGCGGAGATCGTGTGGAAGTATAAGAAAATGCCGGTCGGAAGCCTCATCGTCAGCACGGAGACCGACCGCGCGGAGGCCGCGTCCCCGGCGGGTTCCGCCGGGGGATCCTCCACCGGCGAGGGAATCGTGAAGCAGGCGGGTGTCTCCTATGTCCCGCTGATCGTGCTCGGGGCGCTCGCCGCGCTCGTCGTGATGCTTCTCGTGGCCACGGCTGTCTCGGCGGCGGGGAGAAAGAAGCGGAGAAGAAGGAGGAGGCGCAGATGAGAGACGGGTCCGCCGGGGAAGCAGCCGCCCGGACGGAACGGGGGCTCTGTCTGAATCATATGAAATTATGTTGAAAATAACCGCATTTAATGGTAAAATTGTCCAATAAAACAGCGACAGTTCCCTCTCGGACCTCAAGCAGTTCGGGAGGGCTGTTTGTCTTATGGCCCGGAGGTTTTCGCCGCACGGAGAGGAGACGCGCCGGGGAATCGCGCAGACGACAGGAGGTACGCCATGCTCAGGGATTATGTCAAAGCACAGAAGCCGGAAGAAGATGTTCTGAAACTCCGCCTGAAGGAGGAACGCGCGAGGCTTTCCGGATTTCAGATGAAGATCAAGGAGAAGAAGCTCCCGGTGATGGTCATTTTCGAGGGATGGGACGCTGCCGGCAAGGGCAGCGTGCTCGGGAGTATCATCAAAAATATCGATCCCAGGTTCTTCCAGGTGGCGACGATGGACAAGCCGCGCACGGAGGAGGAACAGCGCTATCCTTTCCTCTATCGGTATATGGTTGAGATTCCCGAGGCCGGCAAGTTCCGGTTTTTCGACACCTGCTGGATGAAGGAGGTCACCGACGGGGTGCTCCACGGCAGGATCGACGGGGACGGGTATTCCGCGAGGACGAAGAGCATCGCGGTCATCGAGCGCCAGCTTAGCGACAACGGTTACCTGGTGATGAAATTCTTCTTCCACATCAGCAGGAAAGAGCAGAAGAAGAGGCTGGAAGACCTTCTCGCGGAGAAGAATACGGAGTGGAGGGTCAACGAGGAGGATCTCTGGCAGAACCGCCACTACGACGAATGCATGGAGGTGTTCGACAGGTATCTGAACGACACGGACCTGACGTGTGCGCCCTGGTACATCATCGACGCGAAGGATGCGAAGTGGGCGGAACTGCAGATCCTGCAGTACCTGAACCAGGGAATTGACACAGCCCTGAAGAATTCGGCGCTCGCCGTGCCGATCCGGCAGAACACGTTCCGGCTCCTTCAGATGCCGCGGCTCAAGGATATCCCGCTGGACCAGACGATCAGCGACGAGAAGTACGAGAAGGAACTGAAGAAGCTTCAGGGCGAGCTGCGCGACCTGCACAACGAGATCTACAGGAAGAAGATCCCGGTCGTGATCGCCTACGAGGGATGGGACGCCGCCGGAAAGGGCGGCAATATCAAGCGCATCACGGGGGCGCTGGATCCGCGCGGATATGTCGTCCACCCGATCGCGAGCCCGGAGCCGCACGAGAAGGCCAGGCATTTCCTCTGGAGATTCTGGAACCGGCTGCCGAAGACCGGGCACATCGCCATCTTCGACAGAACCTGGTACGGACGCGTCATGGTCGAGAGGCTGGAGGGATTCTGCAGCGAAAACGACTGGCAGCGGGCCTACAATGAGATCAACGAGTTCGAGAAAGAGCTCACGGACTGGGGCGCGGTGGTGATCAAATTCTGGGTGCAGATCGACTCGGATACGCAGCTCGCGAGGTTCACCGACAGGCAGAATACGCCGGAGAAGCAGTGGAAGATCACGGACGAGGACTGGAGAAACCGCGAAAAATGGGATCTCTACGAGGAAGCGATCAATGAGATGCTTCAGAAGACGAATACGTCGTTCGCGCCGTGGTATGTGCTGGAATCGGTCGACAAGAGATATGCGAGGATAAAGGCGCTGAAGATCGTGATCGAGAGGCTGAAGAAGGCGTGCGGGAAGAAGTAGAAAACCATCGCGGCCAGGAGTAAAAAAGATAATACGGATTTCTTCTCGCTTTGCGCTCTCGAAATCCTGACAATAATTCGCACCTCGCCCCGCTCATTTCCGTACGCGGTACTCGCGACTCAACTTTTATTCGCGGGGCTTTGCTGCTCATTATTGTTAAGCCGCGCTATGTCCGCACGCCCTTGCGTGCAGGCACGCGAGCGGCGGCCGTATCGCGGCCATTATCATAAAAAATGTCCGTGCGCCTCACTCTGAATGAGCGCCAACAGACGTTACCCCGCCAGTTAACTCGGCCCAGGCACCCTTGCGACACACGGGAGCTTCCACTTAGTGCTGCTGTGTTCCCACCCTGACACGGTTCATGGATTCCTGTTGCGCAAGACCCGAACGTCAACGCCACTTGACGGGGGCGGCTCCATCAGAACACACCCTCGGATACGGCATCACCCCTGCTGTAGCGGACTGCAGGTTACAGGGCCCCGCTAATGCCCCGGCTGCACGGACTGACATAGTATATAGGATATTGATTTAATTGTCAAATGACGGGCAGGGTAGTATACTGAAATACAGGGTTTATGCCCCGAAAGGCGGAGATTGTCCCGCGATTCGGACCTGTCTTTCGGGCGACAGCACGGAATTATAAAAAGAACAGTGAAGGAGGAACCTGATACTATGAAACGGATCGGATTGCTTACGAGCGGCGGCGACTGCCAGGCTCTGAACGCGACTATGCGAGGTGTCGTAAAGGGGCTGACCCACAATATCAAGGACCTTGAGATTTACGGGTTTGAAGAGGGATACAAGGGTCTCATCTACGGCAACTACAGACTTCTTACATCGGCCGATTTCTCCGGTATCCTGACCAAGGGCGGGACAATCATCGGTTCTTCCAGGCAGCCGTTCAAGCTCATGAGAGTTCCGGACGCGAACGGACTCGACAAGGTCGAGGCGATGAAGCAGAACTACTACAAGCTCCGCCTTGACTGCCTTGTGATCCTGGGCGGAAACGGGACCCAGAAGACGGCGAACCTTCTCCGCGAAGAGGGACTCAACATCATCCACCTTCCGAAGACGATTGACAACGATATCTACGGCACGGACCTGACGTTCGGATACCAGTCCGCGATCGATATCGCGACGGTCGCGATCGACCAGATCCACACGACGGCATCCTCCCACGGCCGCGTCTTCATCGTCGAGGTCATGGGACACAAGGTCGGCTGGCTGACCCTGTCCGCCGGCGTCGCGTCCGGCGCTGACATCATCCTGCTTCCGGAGATCCCGTATGACCTGAAGAAGGTCTGCGCGGCGATCGACAAGCGCCACAAGGGCGGGAAGAAGTTCACAATCCTCGCCGTCGCCGAGGGCGCCATCCCGAAGGAGATCGCGAAGCTCGACAAGAAGGAACAGAAGAAGGAGATGGAGAAGATCATGTCCAGATATCCGTCCATTTCCTTCAAGCTCGCCGACGACATCACAAAGAAGACGGGATACGAAGTCCGCGTGACGGTGCCCGGACATGTTCAGAGAGGCGGAAGCCCGGATCCCTTCGACCGCGTGCTCTCCACGAAACTCGGCGCGTACGCCGCCCAGTGCATCATCAAGGAGGAGTACGGCATCATGGTGGCGACGGTCAACAACCAGATCAAGAAGGTTGACCTCGGGAAGTCCGCCGGCAAGCTCAAGATGGTTGACCCCAACGACCAGACGGTCCTTCTCGCGAAATCGATCGGAATCAGCTTCGGAGACTGACGACTCATGGCATATACTGCCCTTTACCGCAGATTCAGGCCCGCCACCTTCGACGAGGTGAAGGGGCAGGACCATGTGGTGAAAACATTAAGGAACCAGGTGAGATCCGGGGAGCTGCAGCACGCCTACCTGTTCTGCGGCACCCGGGGCACCGGCAAGACATCCGTCGCGAAGATCCTCGCGAAGGCTGTGAACTGTGAAAACCCCGTCGACGGCAACCCCTGCGGCAACTGTGAATCCTGCAGGGCTGTGGCGGCGGGTATATCGATGAATGTGATTGAGATCGACGCCGCTTCCAACAACGGCGTCGATAATGTTCGTGAGATTATTGAGGAGGTCAGATACCGCCCTGTTGCCGGAAGGTACAAGGTGTATATCATCGACGAGGTCCATATGCTCTCGAAGGAGGCGTCGAACGCGCTGCTGAAGACGCTGGAGGAGCCACCGGATTATGTGATCTTCATTCTCGCGACGACGGAGGTCGGACGTCTTCCGGTCACGGTGCTCTCGAGATGCCAGCGGTACGACTTCAGAAGAGTGGATACCGATACGATCGCCGCGAGGCTGAGAGAACTGACCGGCAGGGAGGGAATCGAGGCGGAGGACCGCGCGCTTCGGCTGATCGCCCAGGCGGCGGACGGCTCCGTGAGGGATTCGCTCTCCCTGCTCGACCGGTGCATTTCCCTCTATATGGACGAGCCGCTGACGGCCGCGAAGGCGCTGAAGGCGCTCGGGGAGCCGGACCGCTCTGTGTACGGCGAGCTGACCGAATGCCTGCTCGTCGGGGACGCGGGCAGGGCCGTCGGGATCGTCGGCAGGCAGACCGCTTCGGGAATCGAGATCGGGCAGATGGTCGACGGATACCTGAGCTATCTCCGGGACCTGCTGATCGCGGCGTCCTCCTCGGAAGAGGACGCGAAGGAGCTGCTCAACATCCAGGAGGAACAGCTGCCCGAGCTCAGGGACCTCGCGTCCCGCGCGGGCAGCGAGGTGATTGTGCGCTATATCCGCGAGCTGTCGAATCTCGTGAACCGGATGAGGTATGCCTCCAACAGGCGCGTGCTCGCGGACATCACAATGATCCGGCTCTGCAGACCCGAGGGGGATACGACGGAGGAAGCCCTCTTCGACAGGGTCAGAAAGCTGGAGGCCGCGCTTGACGAAATCGCCGAAGGCGGGTATGCTCTCCGGGAGACCCGTGCCGCGGTTCTTCCTGATACAAAGGAGGAAGAGGACGACTATGTCCTTCCGGATGCGGCTCCGGAGGAACTGAAGCAGGCGTGCGCGGAGTGGAAGCGGATTGTCGCGGATCTTCCCTCCGGAATCCTGAAGACGGGACTCAGGGACTCGGCGCCACTCTTCAACGAGGGGACGATGGAGCCGAAACTCTTCATCGAGATCCGGAGCATCCCGGAATCAAATCCCGCGGAGAAGGTCCTGGAGGGCAACACATTTTACCGCGAGGAGCTGGAGGAGTATCTCAGAAAGAGGTACGGCAGGAGAATTGAGGTGGAGTTCCGCGGGACCAAGGAGCGGACGGCGGGACTTCGGACCGTCAATATCGAGCGCCAGCTGGAGGTGCTGGGGATCGATTTTGAGGAGGAAGACGACGGGGACGACGACGTCTGAGCGGGCCTGACAGAGGACGCTTGACGGGGCTGTCCCGGCTTAGCAGGAAAGGGGTAACGAGCGGTGGCAAAACGTGGCGGAGGCTTCGGCGGAGGAATGCCGGGCAATATGGGCAACCTGATGAAGCAGGCCCAGAAGATGCAGCGTCAGATGGAGGAACAGCAGAAGGCGATGGAGGAGAAATCCTTTACGTCGCAGGTCGGCGGAGGAGCCGTCAAGCTCTCAATGAACGGAAAGCGGGAGATCCTTTCGCTGGAACTCGACCCGGACGCGGTGGATCCTGAGGACGTGGAGACGCTTCAGGACATGATTATCGCGGCATTCAGGGAAGTGATGAAGAAGATCGACGATGAACAGGCGTCGCAGATGAGCTCGCTCACGGGCGGCCTTGGCATGGGAGGCCTCGGCGGTGGACTATTTTAGTGAGGGGATCAGCCAGCTGATCGAGCAGCTCCAGGTGCTTCCGGGAATCGGCGCCAAGAGCGCCCAGCGCCTCGCGTTTCATATTATCAGTATGCCCGAGGAGAAAGTGGACCGTCTCTCCGACACGCTGAAGAGCGTGAGGAAGAATATCCGCTACTGCTCGGAGTGCTTTACGCTGACGGACAGCGAAAAATGCCCGATCTGCAGCAGCGCGAAGAGAAACCACCGGATGATCATGGTCGTCGAGACGTCGAGAGACCTGGCAGCCTATGAAAAAACCGGCAAATATGAGGGGGTGTACCACGTCCTCAACGGGGCGATCTCGCCGATGCTCGGAATCGGGCCCGGGGATATCAGACTGAAGGAGCTCATGCGCCGCCTGGAAGGAGACGTGGAAGAGGTGATCATCGCGACGAACTCCACTCTCGAGGGGGAGACGACCGCGATGTATATCAGCAGGCTGGTGAAGCCGACCGGAATCCGCGTGACGAGAATCGCGAACGGGGTGCCGGTCGGCGGCGACCTGGAGAATATAGATGAAGTGACACTGCTGAGAGCCCTTGAAGGGAGAACCGTTCTTTAGAGAGTCATGCCGGGATGGATTGCTGAAAAGTTCAGAACGCGGAGAGTGAGATACGCAGCCACGACGATTGTCGTGGCTATTCTTGCTCTCCTCGCGGTGTTTGTGAGGGGCGCGGTTATGAACCGCATGTACACTTCCTACAGCATCGAGAAATCGGTCGACAAGACGGACAGCGTCTCGCGCTTTGAATATGTGGGGGGCTATGTGATCCGCTACTCCAAGGACGGGGCGTCGCTCATGAACCAGTCACTGGAGACGGTCTGGACAACGACATTTTCTATGGAAGATCCGAGGGCCCAGGTGACCGGGGGGCAGATCCTGCTGTACGACCGGCTGGGGACTGACTTCCATATCTTTAATAAAAAGGAGAAAGTGAGCTCGTTCTCGACGGACAGGCCGATTCTCAAGGCGTGCATCTCTGAGAGGGATACGGTTGCCGCCCTTCTGCGTGACGGGGACGGCGTGAGTCTTGTCTATTACACAAAGGACGGGAGCATGATCGCCGGCGGCGAGTCGACGATGCAGAATCCCGGATATCCGGTCTCACTGTCGCTGTCCTCGAACGGCATGCTGCTCGCGGTCTCCTATCTCACCGCGGCCGACGGGACGGTCGGCTCCGCCGTCAGATTCTATAATTTCGGTTCCGGCGGCAAGGGCAAGGCCGACAACATGACGGCGGAGTTCCGGTACCCCGGGATCTTCGCGCCCGAGGTGCAGTATCTCGACGGGAGCGAGTGCGCCATTTTCAGGGATGACGGTTTTACAATCGTCAAGGGCGCCGACAAGCCGGAGGAGCAGAGGAGCGTCATCTTCGGGGACGACATCTGCAGCGTGTTCCACGACGGGTCCAACCTGGGCTTTATCAACCGCAGCGGCAACAGGGACCATAAATACGTCATGAATATCTACTCCGCGAGCGGCAACCTCATGTCCTCCGTCTATGTGGACGTCTCCTACGAGCGCGTGAGGGTGTGCGGGAGCGAGGTGATCCTGAGCAGCCATTCCGAGTTCAGCGTGTTCAGCACGAAGGGGAAGATGAGGTTCCACGGAAGGCTGAAGGAGGGAAACATCGCCGACGCCCTCAGGATCGGGCGCGACAGGATTCTGGTCCTGACCGACCAGAAGATGGAGGTCATCAAGCTCCAGTGAGAACAGAACGCAGGGAAAGGAGGGCACAGGGATGAATCTGCTGACAATCGTCACGGTGGCATATCTGCTGATCACGGTGATCAGGGCGGGCATACGCGGATTTCTTAAGACGCTGTTCTCCATGATGTTCCTTGTTCTTGTGATTGTCACGACGCTGATCTTTACCCCCTCGATGACAAAGCTGTTCAGGGGAAGCGAAAACCTGCAGACCTATTTTTATCAGAAGAGCGAGGACTTTATCGAATACGGCGGAACGACGGGCTCGGCCTCCGGTTCGTCCGCCGCGGGGAAAGTCGCGAACAGGATGGTCGACCTGGCGCTCAGCATTGCGGGCGTAAACGCGATCGAAGCCGATCAGATGACGGATTACCTCATGCGGATCGCGGCGACGGCGGCGACGTTCATTCTCTCCTGTATCGTGTGGCTGATCATCGAGATTGTGATAGGAAGGATCCGGGCCAGGGGCGGGGCGGTGAGCGCCCTGGACCACGCGATGGGTGTGCCTCTCGGCCTCGCGAAGGGCGTCTTCTTCGTGTGGCTCGGCCTCGGGCTGATCTCGCTCCTCTCGTTCTCGAGATTCGGGGTGGCGCTCGCCGCCCAGGTGAGAAGCAGCGCCCTGCTTCGCTATCTGTATGACCACAACCTTCTGGCGGAGGGGATCAGGAGACTGATCATCGGTTATCTGTAAGGCCTCATGCAAGATTTTCAGGTCGCCTAAAAATTGTTTTTTAAAAAAACAAAACAGAGTGTTGACACCGTGGGTTTAATTTGATATTCTATCAAAGCTGTCGCTGATGCGGCGGCACGAAAAAGAAACACCGAACATTGATAACTGAACAGTGAGACACATACTAAAGACTCGAAAATTCCTAAACAATTGAGAACAAAATCTCA
>CACYEN010000131.1 GCA_902773435.1 uncultured Lachnospiraceae bacterium
GAGAAGCTCCCCCTCAGGGAAAGCTCGTGAGTCTCGTCACGTCGTGATACATCACATACACCATCAGGATGAGCAGAAGCACCGCCGCGACCATCTGCACGCCCGCCTCGACATTCCGATCGACGGGTTTTCCTCTCACCGCCTCGAGGAGCATGAACAGCAGCCGCCCCCCGTCCAGCGCGGGAATCGGAAGAAGGTTCATCACCCCGAGATTCGCCGAGAGGAGGATGATCAGGTTCAGCATGTTCATCCAGGTCATCAGCGCGCCCTGGTCTTTCGTCTCCTCATAGGTCGTCCCGACGAAGTCGACGACTCCGACCGGGCCGGAGAGATCATTGACCGAAAAGCGGCCGGTAAAGAGCGAGGCGACCGAGCGCACGGTCATCCCGATCCAGTACCGTAGTTCAATCAGGCCGTACTTCAGGACGTTCGGCGCGGACGTATTTACCCTGCCCAGGTTGCAGGCGAATCCGAGGCTGACACTCTCCCTGCTCACCGGAGTGACGGAAGTGGTGTATTCCTCCGCCCCCCGGGAGAGAACCAGCGTACAGGGGGTGTCGGAGAGCGGATGCTTCGTGAAGTAGCTGTGCATCGACTCCGCGGTCGTCACCTCCGTCCCGTCGATCGAGACGATGACGTCCCCGGGCATGA
This sequence comes from uncultured Lachnospiraceae bacterium, assembly GCA_902773435.1. Taxonomy (GTDB): domain Bacteria; phylum Bacillota; class Clostridia; order Lachnospirales; family Lachnospiraceae; genus Chordicoccus. Next base: position 652 of record CACYEN010000131.1, read on the forward strand.
CTCCCGCCGCCTCGAGCGGCGACCCCGCCGAGACCTCATCCACGACCGCTGTCGGCGAGTCGAGATTGTAGGTGATGCCGAGCATATACCTGACGTCGACGTCCGGCATGAAGGAGACCTGGTGCGTCTCCCCGTCCCTTCTGTAGGTCAGGCTGATCTCCGTATCCTCAGTCAGGTCATTGAATATAAACCAGTTGTCGACGTCACGTCCGATATCGACGTGTCCGCCCATAAATTTAGTGATCAGGTCCCCGTTTCTCAAGCCCGCCGCTTCTGCCGCGCTGCCCTCCCCGACGTATATCACCTCGGCGGGGTCGTACCCTACCACCGACAGCACGACCACGGCGCAGATGAACGCTAGGATAAAATTAAAGAGCGGTCCGGCAAAGATAATCGCGGCGCGGCGTCCGATCGGGGCGCTGTAGAAGGCCCCTTCGGGGGAGCCCCCCTCTTCGCCGTCTTCCGAGAAATCCATCATTCCCTTCATCCTGCAGGACCCCCCGAACAGCAGCAGCTTCAGGGAATACCTGGTCCTGCCCCGCTTCACCGAAAGGAGCCGCGGCCCGAATCCGAGCGAGAACTCCTCGACCTCGACCCCGTTCAGCCTGGCGAACAGGAAGTGGCCGAACTCATGGAAGATGACGAGCAGTGAGAAGATCAGTATCGCGATAATCCACTTCAATATCCAATGTCTCCTTATTATCAGAGCAGCGCGAGCATCAGGAAATAGATGACGGGCGCCGTAAAGATGACGCTGTCAAAGCGGTCCAGGATTCCGCCGTGCCCCGGTATCAGGTTTCCGTAATCCTTGATCCCGCGATCCCTCTTGACCGCGGATGCGGCCAGGTCGCCGAAGATGGAGATCACGGCGCCCGCTCCGCAGATCAGCGCGAGGCGCGGGGCGAGGCTGCCTTCCCCGACGATGAGCGCGAACAGAACTCCGGAGAGAGCCGAGCCGAGGATTCCTCCGGCGGCGCCCTCGATCGTCTTCTTCGGGCTCAGGACCGGTGCCATCTTGTGCTTTCCGAGGAAATATCCCGTGAAATACGCGCAGGTATCGGCCACCCACGACGACAGGAACACGAGCCAGACAAGCGAAAGACCCTTCTCACCGGCTCTGATGAGATAGACGAAACAGAGCATCACCGCGACGTAGACGAACCCGAAGCAGGCGTCCGCGGCCTGCGCGGAGCTGATCTTTGAAAATGTCAGCACATAGCAGGACATCACCGCGAGAATCACGAGCGCGAGAACCGGGAGGCACCAGCCGCCCCCCAGGAAAAACACCGCCGCGTAGTAAGCGCAGGCACCCGCAAACGCCGTCCACGCCGCTGCGGGCGTCTTCTCCCCGCTGCTGACCACCCCCGCGGCACGGAAATACTCATCCATACCGATCAGGGAACAGAAAAGCAGGACTCCGAGGAGGACCGGACCTCCAAGTACAATCGCCGCGACCCCGATGACGACAAGCACCGCGCCGCTGATAATCCGTGTCTTCATATCTGATCTTTTCTCCCTCTTCAGTTCATCGTGCTCTCGCCGACAGCTGCCGCGCACGCGTCCATGAACGCCTCCGACCAGCTCGGGTGCGGGTGGATGATGTCGGCCACCTCATAGACCGTGATCTCCATATCCATCATCGTCTTTGCCTCCACGATCATCTCCGTGGCGGCGGCTCCGACGACATGGACGCCGAGAATTTCACCGTATCCCCTGTCCGCGATCACCTTGACAAAGCCCTCCGTCTCTCCGGACGCGGCCGCGCGGCCGTTCGCGCTGAACGGGCAGCGCCCGACCAGGATCTCTCCGCGCTTTGCCGCCTGCTGCTCCGTGAGGCCGATTCCAGCGGCCTCGGGCATGGTGTAGAGACACAGGGGCGCCCGGTTCAGCTTAACCATCTTCGGCACGCCGCAGGCGGTGAGGGCGGCCGCCTCCCCCATCTTCACCGCGGACGGCTCCAGAATGCTCCTGTTCGTGATGTCGCCGCACGCGTAGATGTGGTCCATGTTCGTCCTGCAGTACTCGTCAACCGCGATCTTGCCCCGCTCGTATTCGAGCTGCTTCCTGAAATCCCCGAGCGCGGAAAGTTCCGGCTGGCGGCCCACCGCGAGGAGCACCAGCTCCCCCGGGATTTCGCTCCCGTCCCGCAGCACCGTGACGGGGCGGTTCTCCCTGCGGTCGAAGCGCTCCACGATTCCGTCCGTAATAACCTGAATTCCGTGCTCCCTGAATGACTTCTCGATCTCCGCCGACACGTCCCTGTCGAAAGTGGGGATCAGCCGGTCCTGCCTCTCCACAATCGTCACTTCCGTTCCGAAGCGGTTCCAGGCGGCAGCCATCTCGCACCCGATCACGCCTCCGCCGATGATGACCATTCTCCGCGGAAATGCCGTGAGTTCAAACATCTTCTCGGGCCCGATGATCTCCGGCTGGTCCACTCCCGGGATGTCGAGCCTTCTCGCGACCGACCCGCAGCAGAGAATGACGTTCTCGGCCCGGTAGGTCTTCTGCCCGGCCCTTATGTGGTGCGGTCCGATCAGGTGGGCCTCCTCCCGCACGATCTCAACCCCGTACTTCCCGAGTCTTGAGATCACGTCATTGCGGATGCCCTCCGCCACCGCGTGCGCGTTGTCGTGGATCCGGACCGCGTCCGCTTCGATTCTGCCAGAGCCCGTCCGGATGCCGCTCTCCTCCGCGTGGCTGATATCCTCCGCGAGCCGGGCGGTCCTCATGTAGACCTTGAGGGGGATGCTTCCCCGGTTGACCCCGATGCCTCCGATGAGGTCCTTCTCGAAGAGAACCGTCTTCCTCCCGGCCTTTGCGGCCACGAGCGCCGCGTGATAGCCGGCGGGGCCCGCCCCTATGACGGCGACTTTGTACTCGTAGGTCTTTCTGCTCTCCCTCTCGGCCTCCTCGCGGAGGACGGCCTCGCCCTCCGCGCGGTCGAGGCCCCCGGCCATCGCCGGTCTGTCGGGGACAGACTCCCCCTCCTCGCCCACGTAGCCGATGATCGTCGCGACCGGGACGACTGCATTTTCCTCAAAATACCGCTTAAGGAGAACGCCGTCCGCCGGCGACTCGACTTCCATCGCCACCTTGTCCGTCTCGATCTCGAGCAGGGGCTCGCCGGTTTTCACCCGGCTGCCCGTCTCCGCGAGCCAGCGTATGATCCTGCCCTCCTGCATATCCATGCCAGCTTTGGGCATAAAGACTTCTCTTGCCATAGATTCCTCCACTTAAGTCCCGGCCGCCCTTCAGGAAGCGGCGATCAGACTCTCCGGATTCTCAAGATATTCACGGACGGAAAGGTTGAACTTCGCGGCGTCGGCACCGTCCAGGACGCGGTGGTCGAAGGTCAGGCAGATATGCATGAGTTTTCTGACCAGGGCCACGCCGTCCCTGACGGCGCACCCGTCGTAGATCGAGCAGACTCCGAGAATCGCGGAGTTTGGCAGGTGCAGGATGGGCGTGAAGGCCTCGACGCCGAACATGCCCATATTGGACACCGTGAATGTCGCCCCCTCGCATTCGTCAGGGGAAATCCTGCGGCTTCTCGCTCGCCGCGCCAGCTCGTGGGCGCGGGCTGCCAGCTCATCCATGGACAGCGTGTCGGCGTCCCGGATGACGGGAACGAGCACTCCCTCATCGAGCGAGACGGCCACGCCGAGATTGATGTCCGTCTTGTAGATGATACTGTCGCCGGCGTAGGACGACAGCAGCTTCCGGTTCTTGTCGAGCGCCTTCGCGCAGGCCATGAGAACCAGGTCATTGACGGAATACTTCACCTCCGTGCGCTCGTTGTGGCGGAGTCTGAGCTCCGTGAGCGCCGTCACATCGACCTTCGTGGTCACGGTGACCGTCGGGATCTTCGACGCCTCGGTCATCTCCGCGGCGATCGCGCGCCGCATGCCGTTCATCGCCTGGCTGAGCTCGCCCGGCATGAGTACGGCCTCTTTTCTGCCCGCGGCGGCGAGGACGTCCTCCTTGCCGATTTTACCGCCGATCCCGGTGCCCCTGACACCGGTGAGATCGACATGAAGCTTTTCGGCGATCCGCAGGGCGAGAGGGGTGACCGGCACCTCCCGTGTCTTCATCCTTCCCTCTTTTGCCGCGATCACGTCCCGCTCGACGATGGCCCCGTCAGGTCCGGTGGGCGTGACGGCCGAGAGGTCTATATGGTATTGCTTCGCTATCTTTCTTGCGTATGGTGTTGCCTTGACGAACGTCATCCTTCACCCGACTTCCTCGCGAATCACCGCGCAGATCTTCTCCGCATCAGGCAGCACGCCCTTCTCGAGAACGGGCGAGAACGGGACCGGGACATCCTCGGCGCCGAGCCTTCGGATCGGCGCGTCCAGATAGTAGAAAGCCTCGGATTCCGCGACGGAAGCGGCGATCTCGCCGCCGAATCCTCCCGTCTTCACCGCCTCATGGACGATCAGGAGCCTCTTGGTCTTCTTCACCGACTCGGTCACGGCATTCCTGTCGAGGGGAAGAAGCGTCCGCAGGTCGATCACCTCGGCGCTGATTCCCTCCTCCGCGAGCTTCGAGGCCGCCTGCAGGGATATGCCCGTCATCCTCCCGTACGTCACGATCGTCACGTCCGTGCCGACCCGGCGCACCTCCGCCTTTCCGAGCGGCACCATGTAGTCGTGGGAAGGCACCATCCCCTTGGTTCTGTACAGCAGCTTCTGCTCGAGGAACACGACCGGATTGTTGTCCCGGATCGCTGATTTGAGAAGCCCCTTGGCATCATACGGGGTCGAAGGCACGACGACCTTGAGCCCCGGGATATGGCAGAGCATGGCCTCGAGGGACTGGGAGTGCTGGGCCGCAGCCCCGGTCCCGCATCCCGCCGCTGTCCTGATGACGAGAGGCACACTGAGCTTTCCTCCCGACATAAAGCGCATCTTGGGGGCCTGGTTGAGAATCATGTCCCAGCAGACGCTCATGAAATCCGAGAACATGATCTCGACGACGGGGCGCATGCCGGAGATGGCCGCGCCGATCGCGCAGCCGACGAATCCCGCCTCTGAGATAGGCGTGTCAAGGACGCGCCCCGGAAACTCCCTGTACATCTCCTGCGTGACGCCGAAGGCGCCTCTGTAGACGCCGATATCCTCGCCCATGAGGACGATGCTGTCGTCCCGCTGCATCTCCTCGCGCATCGCGTCCCGGACCGCCTGTGCGTATGTAATCTCATTCTGCGTAGACATCTTCGTAGATATCCTCCACTTTCGGATAGGGACTCTCGATCGCGAACCTGACCGCCTTCTCGATCTCCTCCGTCGTCTGCCTGTCGACAAGGGAGATCTCCTCCTCCGTCGCGATTCCCCGCGCGAGGAGCTTCTCCCTGTGGAGCCTGACCGGATCCCGCTGCTTCCAGCGCTGGATCTCCTCCTTTGTGCGGTACTGATTGCCGTCGGACTTGCTGTGCCCGGAGATCCTGTAGGTGTTCTCCACGATCAGGACCGGCTCACAGGACGAGACCGCGTAATCCCTCGCCTCGGTCACGGTGTCGAAGACGGCCTCGGCGTCATTTCCATCCACGGTAAATGACTTCATGAGATACGGCTTCGCCCTGTCGGCGATCTCCGTGTTCTTCATCGCCCTGGAGATGTGCGTGCTCATCCCGTAGAGGTTGTTCGTGCACACAAAGAGCACCGGCAGTCCCCACACGGAGGCCAGGTTCATCGATTCGTGAAAGATTCCCTCATTCGTCGCGCCGTCCCCGAAGAAAGCGGCGGACACGGCTTCCTCCCCCCTGTACTTGTGCGCGAACGCGGCCCCGCAGGCGAGCGCCACGGAGGGGCCGACGATCCCGTTGGAACCGAGGGCGCCGACATCCCGGTCGGCAATGTGCATGGAGCCCCCGCGTCCTCTGCAGACGCCGGTCTCCCTGCCGAAGATCTCAGCCATCATCCTGCGGACGTCAACCCCCTTGCAGATCGCCGCGGAGTGGCCTCTGTGCGTGGCGAACATGTCGTCGCCGGGGTGAAGGGCGAGACATGTTCCCGCCGCCGTCGCCTCCTCGCCGATCCCAAGATGGGTCGTCCCGTGGATCATGCCGAGCGAAAAATAATACTGAACACTCTCCTCAAACTTTCTCGAGAGCATCATCTTCTCGAGAAGCAGGAGCGCTGTCTGCTTATCCATATCTCTCCTCGCAGAGCCTGTCGATTTCGCCCTGAAGCGAAATGATGTGATCGAGGTCCGGATCCGCGTCCGCGCGGTGGCCGGCCATCATCTCCCCTATGATATCGCTGATCTCCGTGAACCGGATCCGTCCCGCCCGGAACGCGGCGTTCGCCCACTCATTTGCCGCGTTGAAGACACAGGGCATCGATCCTCCCGTCCTGATCGCGTCATAGGCGAGCGCCAGGCCCGGAAAGTTCGCATTGTCTGGAACGTCGAAGGAGAGGGCGCGGAGCGCGCTGAAATCCAGATAGTCTGCCGGGGACGGGATGTGGTCAGGGTATGTCAGCGCGTACTGGATCGGGATCCTCATATCCGAGACGCCCATCTGCGCGATCACCGACCCGTCCTCATATTCGACCGCCGAGTGAATGACGCTTTGGGGCTGGATCACCACCTGCACGCGGTCCGGCCCCACGTCGAAGAGCCTGCACGCCTCGATCACCTCGAGTCCTTTGTTGACCATCGTCGCGGAATCGACGGTGATCTTCGGTCCCATCGTCCAGGTCGGGTGCGCGAGCGCGTCCGCGACCGTCACGTTCATGAGCTCGGCCTTCGTCTTCCCCCTGAACGGGCCGCCGGAGGCGGTGAGAAGAATCTTATGAATCGCCGAGTTCCCGCGGCCCTGGAGTGCCTGGAAGATGGCGGAGTGCTCGGAATCCACGGGCAGGATCCTCACGCCCCGGTTCCGGGCCATGGGCATAATAATATGACCTGCTGTCACGCAGGTCTCCTTATTGGCGAGCGCTATATCCCGCCCCGCGCCGATCGCCGCGACGGTCGGCCTGATTCCGATCATGCCCACGATCGCCGTGACCACAATATCGGCATCCACCGCGGCGCACATCTCCGTCAGTCCGTCCATGCCGGACAGCACCCGGATACCGGTATCGGCGAGACGGACCCTGAGATCCGCGGCGGCGTCCTCGTCAAAGACCGCCGCCACTTCGGGCAGGAATTCCCGTGCCTGCCTCTCAAGGAGATCGATCCGTCTCCCGCACCCGAGCGCGGTCACCCTGAAGCGGTCCGGGTACATCCTCGCCACGTCCAGGGTCTGCGTCCCGATCGATCCCGTTGATCCAAGAACAGCAAGGCGCTTCATCAGATCGTCATCAGCTCCTTTGTCTTAGCCTCGATTGTCTCGTCGATCTTCTTGATGTACTGGTCCGTAGCTTTCTGGATGATATCCTCCTCGTCGGCGATCTCATCCTCGGAGACTTCCTCCGTCTTCTTCAGCTTCTTCAGCTGGTCATTGGCGTCTCTCCTGATATTGCGGACAGCGACCTTGGCTCCCTCGCCCTTCTTCTTGACGTCCTTGACGAGCTGCTTTCTGCGCTCCTCGGTGAGTTCCGGGAAGACGAGGCGGATGACGCGGCCGTCGTCGGTCGGATTGATCCCGATATCGGACATCTGCAGGGCTTTGATGATCGGCTTGACCATCTTGGGTTCCCACGGGGAGATCGTGATCATCCTCGCTTCGGGGACCTGGACATTGGCCACCTGCTGGATGCCCGTGGGCGTCCCGTAGTAATCCACCGTGATCTTGTCGAGCACGTGCGGATTCGCTCTTCCCGCGCGGATTCCCTGGAGCTCGCCCTCGAGATTCTTCAGGCTCTTCTCCATCTTCTCCTCATAAATCCTGGATCTCTCACTCATAACAAAGAACCTCCTCTTATTTGATTCTTCTCATCCCTTTTCTTCAGACGGTGACGCGGGTCCCGTCGATCACGCCCCTGGCCGCGTTCACGATGCTGTTCTCCCCGTCGAGCGCGAACACAAGCATGGGTATCCTGTTCTCGAGCGCGAGCACCGACGCCGCGCCGTCCACGACCTGGAGCCCTCTCGCAACCACCTCACCGATCGATATCTCCCTGAATTTCTTCGCGTCCGGATTGACTCTCGGATCACTGTCATAGACACCGTCGACGGCCTTGGCGAGAAGGATCTCGTCCGCCTCCATCTCCACGGCGCGCAGGACCACTCCGGTGTCGGTCGAGAAATACGGATGACCGGTTCCCCCCGCGAAGAATACGACTGTCCCCTCCCTGAGGGCGCTCACCGCGCTGTCCTTGGAGAAGAGTTCCGTAAACGCTCCGACCTGGAACGGGGTCATCACCTTCGTCCTGATCCCGAGCGACCTCACGATCTCCGACACGTAGATGCAGTTCATGACAGTCGCGAGCATTCCGATCTGGTCCGCCTTCGTCCTGTCGATCGCCTCCGACGATCTGCCCCGCCAGAAGTTCCCGCCCCCTATGACGATCGAGGTCTCAATTCCCTCGTCGACGATCTGCTTTATCTGCCTCGCGACGCCGAGCACGGTCTCCTCATCGAAGCCCTGCTTCTTCTCCCCCGCGAGGGCTTCTCCCGAGAGCTTCAGTAAAATGCGCCTCATTCAAGCCTCCTCCGTAACGAATTATCACCCATTATACCATAAGTCGCCGTAGATGTGTGCAAAAAGAGACCGCCTGCCGAAGCAGGCGGTCCCGTTGTTCTTCTGCGGTGTTGTATCCGGAAAACTCACTGAAGAAACTTCTTCAGCTCCTCCATGAACGTCTCGACATCTTTAAACTCGCGGTACACGCTCGCGAACCTCACGTACGCAACGGGGTCAAGGTTCCTGACCCTGGAGATGACCATCTCACCGATCCGCTCGCTCGGGATCTCCCTCTCCCCGCTGTTGTAGATCTCCGTCTCGACCGAATCGACGAGGTCGTGGATCTGCTGGGCGGAGACAGGTCTCTTGTGGCAGGCCCGGAGGACACCGGATTCTATCTTGGAGCGATCGTACAGCTCCCTGTTCTTATCTTTCTTGATGACAACCAGCGGGACAGTCTCGACGCGCTCATAGGAAGTGAAGCGCTTCCCGCACACGTCGCAGACCCGTCTGCGCCGGATCGAGGAATTGTCGTCGACAGGCCTCGAATCCACGACGCGGGTGTCCTGGTTGCCGCAGTAAGGACATTTCATCAGCGGCCCCTGTTCTTAAGGAAATCCGGAATCTGGATATCTTTTCTGTCTACCGCGCTCGGAACCTTCGGCTGCTGCAGCGACATCGGAGCGGTCTGAGCTCTCGGCGCCGTCTGGGTGGTAAAGCCGGGGGCCGTGAAGGAGCGGAACGTCGGGGTTCCTGTGAAAGCCTGATTGCGGTCCCTTCCCCTCTGGGAAGCGCCCTGTTCCTCTTTCGCCTTCTTGTCCCCGTCCTGGAGCCCCGTTGCGATCACGGTGATCCTGCACATATCGACCTCGGAGTCGTCGTACATGGCTCCGAAGATGATGTTCGCCTCATCCCCGACCATCTGCTGGACATAACTCGCCGCGTCGTTCGCGTCCATGAGGGAGATATCGCCGCGGATATTGATGATGACGTTGCGCGCGCCCTGGATCGACGTCTCGAGCAGCGGACTCTCGACGGCCTGCTGTACCGCTTCAAGCGCCTTGTCGTCGCCCTTGGCTTCTCCGATACCGATGTGGGCAATTCCGCCGTTCGTCATGACGGTCTGTACGTCCGCGAAGTCCAGGTTGATCAGCGCGGGCTGATTGATCAGGTCCGTGATGCCCTGAACCGCCTGCTGAAGGACTTCATCCGCCTTCCTCAGGGCTTCCGGCATCGTCGTTCTTCTGTCGACGATCTCGAGGAGCCTGTCATTCGGGATCACGATCAGGGTATCGACGCTCTGCTGCAGTCTTTCAATTCCCCGAAGGGCGTTCTCCATGCGCTTGTTCGCCTCAAAGCGGAACGGCTTTGTCACGACGCCAACCGTAAGGCAGCCGAGCTCCTTCGCGATATTCGCGACGACGGGGGCTCCGCCTGTGCCGGTTCCGCCTCCCATGCCGCATGTCACGAACACCATGTCAGCTCCAGACAGAGTCTGCTTGATCTCCTCGGAACTCTCAGTGGCTGCCTGTTCGCCGATCTCCGGCTTCGCTCCGGCGCCAAGTCCCTTGGTAACCTTCTCACCGATCTGCACAATCGTCGGGGCCTTGCACATAGAGAGCGCCTGCTTATCGGTATTGACGCCAACGAATTCAACTCCGCCTATGGACTCGTCGACCATGCGGTTAACCGCATTGTTGCCCGCGCCGCCGACACCGACTACTATAATTCGAGCCTCGGATTCAAGCTCGTTGGAAGTAATCTCTAACAAAATGTCCTCCTTCTTCCGCTGCATGGAACCAAAAACATGTATATAATCGCATGCATCGCATACTTAGTCAATATAAATAAATGATATAGTGTTTATGCCCTTTTATCAAGTTTTATTTTTAAATTTTGGCCGGACCCCCGTCATGAGGGGTCAAATACAAGGCCGCTCTGGGACCCGTCATAGGTCTCCAGGTGCAGCGTTCCCCTGTAGCCTGACCGGAGCGCCCTGATCACGCCCGAGAGCTCTTTCAGCCGCATCTCCAGTTTCTCGCCGCTTCCCATGAGGACCGAAACATCTCCGTACCTGAGCGTCATGCTGCCGTCCTCCCCGAAGACGACGGAGTCCGGGATCATCTCCTTCTGAACCTCCGTCCTGTTCCTCAGCATACCCAGCATGGAACAGATCTTCAGGTTCGCGATGGGCAGCTGTTTCATGACCTCCGCCTCGGCCGTCAGAGGCAGGCCCTCCACGGGAGGGATCCCGTCGCCCGCGAACGCTTCGGCGCTCTCCGCGAGAATGCGGCCGGCCGAATCAAAATACAGCCAGCGGTCGTCCTTTCTGATTCTTCCCACAAACACCCGTTCCGTGACAGTCACCCTGATCCGCTCCCTGCTAAGGATGCTGACATCCAGCTTGTCGACGAATCCCGCCTCCTCGATCTTCCTCCCGTTGTTCATGAGCGCCGTGAGGATCGTGTTGCCCAGCACGGGACGCTCGAGCAGGAGCTCCGTGATCTCACCCGGGGCATTGTGCAGGTTTCCGGAGACGATCACCGTCTTAAGCCGGAAAACCAGAAAGAAAGCCCCGAAAAGGAGAAGCAGGAGGAGGACTGTGAGAATTGCCCTCCGCGCGCGGGCGGCCGCTCTCTTAGATCTCTTTCGTGACATACTCCCTGAATACTTCTCCCCTCACCTCGTAATTCGGAAATTCCCCCCACGACGCGCAGGCCGGCGACAGCAGAACCGCGTCCCCGGGTTCCGCGTGGTCGCGGCAGTAATCCATCGCCTCCCTCATCGTCTCCACGACGACGATATCGTCCTCAGGGAAACCGCACCGGAGCGCCGTATCCCTGATGTCAAAGCGGGTCGTGCCCTCCAGGACGAGCTTCTTCACCCGGTTCCCGAAAGAACGGATCCAGTCCGAGTAGTCCGACTTCTTGTCGTAGCCCCCGGCGATCAGGAATGTCGGCCGCTTCATGGAGAGAATTCCCTTCACGGCCGCGTCGGGATTCGTCCCTTTCGAGTCGTTGTACCAGATCACGCCGTTCTTCTCGTCGATGTACTCTATGCGGTGGGCAACCGGCCTGAAATTCCTGCACACGTCGGCGATCACCTGAAGCGGGACGCCGGCGGACAGGGCCATCGCGGCGGCTGCCATGACATTTTCATAGTTGTGCACGCCGATGAGCTTCAGGTCATTCACGTCGAGGAGAATCTCCTCCCCGCCCCCTCTCCTCACCACGATCAGGTCGCCCCTGAGGAAGATGCCCTCCGGAAGCTCCTCTTCAGAGGAAAACCAGAAGACCGACGCGGGACACGCCTTCCCGAATTCCCGGAGCACCGGGTCCAGGTGGTTGAGGACGCACGTGCAGGAGCGATCCTGGTTGAGCGTGATCATCTCCTTGACCCTGATGTATTCCTCCATGGTGTGATGCCTGTTCAGGTGGTCCTCCGTGATATTGAGGATCGCGGAGACTTCGGGCCTGAAGTCGCAGATTGTCTCGAGCTGGAAGCTGGAGATCTCGGCGACCACGCAGGAATTCGCGTTGGTTTTCGCCGCGGCGCCGGTGTAGGCGTTTCCGATATTTCCGACGACGAAGACATCGGGGACATACGCCTTCATGATCTCTCCGAGAAGCGCGGTCGTCGTCGTCTTTCCGTTCGTCCCGGTGATGGCGAGGATCCGGCCCTTTCCGACCTGGTATCCGAGCTCGATCTCCCCGATGATGGGGATTCCTGCCTCCCTGATCCTGACAACCCCCGGTACGTCACACGGCACGCCGGGACTCAGGACGGCGAGATCCAGCGACCTGATGAGTTCGTCGCTGAGCGGGCCGCAGACCGCCTCGGTCTTCTCCGGCTCTGCGAGCCCCTGTTTCATCGCCCCGGGATCCTCGTACACCTTCTCGTCGTAGAGAACGGGTCGGGCGCCGATCTCGCTCAGCAGGCCGCAGGCTCCGATCCCGCTCTTTCCAGCCCCGTATACCAGTACTCTCCTGTCCCTGAATTCCATGATGTTATCTCCCCTATCCGTCATTTCCTGTCTCCGTCTCCTCCGGACCTCACATCGCCAGAAGGCCGACCAGCGCCGCGATGCCGGTGATCACGGTGAACACGGCGACAATTCTGGTCTCGGACCAGCCGCTCTTCTCAAAGTGGTGGTGGATCGGCGTCATCTTAAAGATGCGCTTTCCGTGGGTAGCCTTGAAATAGGTCACCTGGATCATAACCGAAAGAATCTCCGCGAGATAGATGATGCCGATGATCAGTATGAAGAGGGGCATGCGGAGGGCGTAGGCCATTCCCGCGACAAATCCACCGAGAGCGAGGGAGCCTGTATCTCCCATGAACACTTTCGCGGGATAGGCGTTGTAGATGAGGAATCCCATCAGCGCCCCCATGACGGCGCCGGCAACGGGCTCGGTCCGCGCGCCGAGGAAGAACGAGGCCGCGGCGAAGAACAGCGCCGCGACAATCGTCACTGAGCTGGCGAGTCCGTCGACCCCGTCCGTGAAGTTCACCGCGTTCACCGTTCCGAGCACGGCGAAAAACAGAAGGGGAACGGCGAAGAAGCCTATATCAGCGGTCTTTCCGCCGGTGAACGGGATCATGATCTGAAGTCCCGCCCCGCCCTCTCTTACCATGAAGAAGCAGAAAACCGCGGTCACGGCAAATTCCAGGAGAAGCTTCTGCCACGCGATCAGGCCGTCCGAATTGTGCTTGACGACCTTCAGATAGTCGTCGAGAAAACCGATCACCCCGAACGAGGCCGTGAGAAAGAGCACGGGCCCGACCGCCGGGTACTTTGGAAGAAGCACAAGTGACGGGACGGCGATGGCCGCCAGGATCATGATGCCGCCCATCGTCGGCGTCCCGGCTTTCTTCAGGTGGCTCTCCATCCCGTACGTCCGCTCCGTCTGGCTCATCTTCAGCCGTAGAAGGGCCGGGATCACGACGGGGCCGAGTGCAGCCACAATCGCAAATGCCGAAAGAACGGACAGCGCAAATGATTTACCAAGCATCTTCAAAACCTCTCCTGTCAGTATTCTTCTATGCCGGCTTCCTCATTGGTATACCCGTCTTCTTCGCGGGTATTGCCGCCGGCAGTGTTCTCCTCGTCTTCGGCGCCCTGCGGCTCGGGGACATTGGTGTCCGCGACCGTATCTGCGTCCTCCTCCCCGGTCGGATTGTCAAAATCCCTCATGAGATAGGAGTTCTCAGGGTTCGACGCCTCGTCCGGGTAGATATTCATATACGGAAGGATCTGCATCAGGATGTCCCTTGCGATCCACTGCGGGTAGCGGTTGTCCGCCTGCTCCTCGACGTTCGGTTCATCGACGACGCAGTAGATCACGACCTGAGGGTCCTCAAAGGGGACGAATCCGATAAATGACACCAGGTACTTTCCGTTTCCGCGCGGAATCTTCTGGGCCGTTCCGGTCTTTCCGCCCATCGAGTACCCGTCCACCTTTGCGTAACGGGAGGTGCCCCTGTCCACGCTGGCCTTCATCGCGGACCTGATAAACTCCGAGACGTCCGGTGACACCGTCTGCTTCATGATCACGCTGTCAAACGATTTTCTCGTATTGCCCGCGGAGTCGAGCACGCTGCTGACCACATGGGGGCGGTAATAATTCCCGCCGTTTACGATGGAGCTGATCGCGGCGGCTTCCTGCACCATCGTGCAGGTGAAACCCTGGCCGAACGACGCCGTCGCGAGGTCCACCGACCCCATGGTGTCCGCCGCTCCGACGATTCCGGCAGCCTCCCCGGAGAGATCGATCCCGGTCCGGCTTCCGAAATTGAAGATCTTCTGGAAGCGCCCGAATTCCTCGACGCCGAGCCGGCTTCCGATCTGCATGAGTCCGTCGTTGCACGAGTTCTGGATCACCTCGAGAAGGCTCTCCTCCCCGTGGCCTTCGGTCTCGGAACACTTGATCCTGATGCCGGAGACCGTCTCGTATCCGTCGCAGACAAACCGGTCATTCATCGAGACGGCGCCGGTCTCAAGGGCGGCGGATACCGTGACGGGCTTGAAGACGGAGCCGGGCTCGTAGGCGTCGGAGACGCAGAAATTCTTCCAGATCTCCTGGAGGTTGTCGGCCTGCTGTTTCGACGACATCGCCGCGATCTCGGACTCCGAGTAATAACCCGTGAGGTCCCTGGGGTTGTTCGGATCATAGCCCTCCGAAGTCGCCATCGCGAGAATCGCCCCACGCCCCGGGTCCATCACGACCACACCGATATTCTTCGCGGCCTCGTTCGAACCGAAGGGGCCGTTCCTGTAGACATCCTCAAAGCGGGCGATCGTATTCTCGACCGCGCTCTGGATATTGACGTCCAGCGTACTCTTGACCGCGTACCCGTCCACGGGCTCCACGATCGTCTGCTCGATCTGGGAATCAGATCCCCAGTAGCCGTACTTTCTTCCGTCGACGCCGCACAGGGTGTTGTTGTAGTAGCCCTCGATCCCCCAGTCCGCCTTGTCCGTGTCGTAGGTGAACCCGATGACCTCCCCGGCGAGCGGGCCGAGCGGATAAGTCCTGACGTACTCCTCCTCAAACCACACGCCGCGGACCCTCGCCCGCTCCTGTTTCTCCTCCTTCGTGAGGGAGTCCCTGTCGGTCCCCTCCCGGTAGTGGTCGAACGCCTGCTTCTCGTCGACCGTGATTCCCTTCCTGATGATCTGGTACTGGGAATTCTTCGTCTCCTCCGAGGTGAGCTTCTCCCTGACCATCCCTTCGTCGATCCCGAGGATATCCGTCAGTGCCTTTACCGTCGGCTCGACGTAGCGGCCGTCCTGATAGTTGACGACGCTGCAGTCTAGGATCACGTTGTACCGCTTCTCCGAGGCTGCGAGCACCGTCCCGTTCCGGTCCAGGATATCCCCCCTCCTGTAGGCCATCACGATGGAGGAGTACTGCGACTGGGACCTGGCGAGAACCTGCCTCGTGTACTGCTGGCCCCTTGAGGCGTTAATATACGTCATACGCATAAGAAGACAAATTAAAGCCAGCACGACCGCTACAAACAGCCCTGCCAGCTTTCTTCTCATAAGCGTATTCATTTTTCTATAACGTCCGGTACTTTTTCTGCGGGTTGGTTTTGGATCGCTCAAAATAGCCCCCGGCTTATTTATTCCTGAAACGCAAGCCCCGGTTCAAGAAGCGGGGACGTCCCGGTATTGCCTTACAAAACAGCAGTCCTCCGTATTATACCACACGATCTGGTCTTCTGCCGCATATTTCATGCCCAATTTGTTGACGGCCGTCTCCCTGATATAATTCCAGTCCACGTCGTTGCTCACGGCCTCGAGCAGCGCGTCGTTCTCGCTCCTGAGCGTTGCGAGCTGTGATTCCAGTCTCTCGTTGGCCGACGCCTGCGCAGTCAGGGTCTCCTTCAGGTTCAGGTACCTGATGCACATCATCACCGTGGCGACCGAGATCACCGCGAGGAATAAGACGTAAGCCCGGTTGACGTTCTTTGCTTTGCTCCTGTTTCTTGCCACTGTCCGGCTGACCTTCCGCTCTCTCCCCAAAGAAACGGCCGGTTCCGGCACATAGGCGGATGTCCCGTCGACCCGGTAGTTGACGACGCCGTAATCCGATCTTCGATTTACCCTTCCAAGTTCGGTGCCGTCAGTCATCGCGTCACGAAACCTTTCGTTCAAATACCCTGAGCTTCGCGCTCTTCGCCCTCGGGTTCTCCTCCGATTCCTTCTCTGAAGGAATGATCGGCTTTCGGGTCACAACCCTTCCCTTCGGCTTCTTTCCGCAGACGCAGATCGGAAAATCCGGCGGACAGGTACAGGGATTCTCGTTTTTCCTGAACGCATTCTTGACGATCCTGTCCTCGAGCGAATGGAATGTGATGACGGAAAGCCTGCCTCCGTCCCCGAGGAGATCGATCATCCCGTCCAGGGAATCCTCGAGCGCGGTGAGTTCTCCGTTCAGTTCAATCCTGATCGCCTGAAATGTCCGCTTTGCCGGATGTCCTCCGGTCTTCTGAAATTTCATCGGAATCGAGTCACGGATGATCCCGGCCAGCTCTGAAGTCGTCGTAATCTTCCCGCGGGCTCTTCTTCCAACGATATTTCTCGCGATGTTCCTCGCGAACCGTTCCTCGCCGTAATCACGGATAATCCGGAACAGCTCTTCTTCTGTCTCTTCATTCACGATGTCTTCCGCCGTGCGCGTCTCCCTCCGGTCCATCCTCATATCCAGAGGTGCGTCCTGCATGTAGGAGAATCCCCGTGAGGCTTCATCCAGCTGGTAGGAGGAGACCCCGAGATCAAGGACGATTCCGTCCACCGGACCTGTCTCCAGGTCCCTCAGTATCTCCGGCATCTGACTGTAGTTGCCGCGCACGATCCTGACCACTCCCCCGTAGTCCCGCAGCCGCTCCCCGGCCGCCTGAATCGCCGCTTCGTCCCGGTCAATGCCTACCAGCAGGCCTCTGCCCGCAAGTCTTTTGGCAATCTCCAGCGAGTGTCCTCCTCCCCCCAGTGTGCCGTCCACATAGACGCCGCCGGGCCTGACCCGAAGGCTCTCAACCGTCTCATCCAGCAGAACAGATTTATGAACGAATTCCAAGACTGATCCTCCCCATGTGCCCCGGTTCCCCTACCGGAGCTGTCTCAGGCTCTCAAGTTCGTTTCTCATCTCGTCCGCGTCACTGAGAACGGTCTCTGTCTTCGCCCAGTCGTCCGGATTCCAGATCTCGAAGCTGTCCATATTGCCGGTGATGATGACATCCCCGCTAAGACGCGCGTAGTCGCGAAGGCCCTGGTTAAGGAGGATCCGCCCCTGCGCGTCGAGCCGGCATTCATCAGCACCGCTCGTAATGAACCGCTTGATGCGCCGCTTGTATTCGGCGCTGCCCTGAAGACTGTCGAGAGATTCGATATATTCCCGGAACACATCCTGTGTAAACACCATGAGGTCTCCCTCCCACCATGGCGCCACGACGATTCTGGCTGCGCCGATCTCTTCCCTGTATTTGGAAGGGATGATCAGGCGGCCCTTTCCGTCAATTGTGTGCGTGTACTTTCCGAGGAACATTCTTATCTCCCACTTCGTGGTATTTCCGTCCCATTTTCTACCACTTGAGATCAAGTTTACTCCATTATGGCAGAAAATGCAAGTCTTTCACCCCCTTTCTGCCGGCTGATTTCGGGAAAAAAACCAGACGGTACCGCCGGCGTCTTCCGCGCCGCGATATCTTGTGCCGGGGTCCCCCGCAAGGCACAAATACTGGGTTTTTTCTGTCGGCCGCAAAAAAGCCCGGACGCCTCCGTTTAGCGTCCGGGCTTTTCCCCTGTCATTCTGCGATCCCCCCACCGGACCGCCCCGGCGCTGTGCCGGGATCCCGCGGTCCTCCTCTATTTTTCCGCTTCTCCTCCACTTCCCACCACGGGGGAGGGGCTCTTTCTCCCTCTCACAATCAAAATCAACGAGACGACGACCACTGCCGCCGACACGAGCATCGACACCGGGACAGACGTTCCGGGTACGAGCAGCTGGTCCGTGCGCAGCATCTCGATGAAGAACCTCCCCGTCCCGTATCCCGCCGCGTAGATCAGGAAGAGCTCTCCCTGGAATTTCGTCCTGTTCCGGAGGAGGACGAGCAGAAGCAGGACGAGCGCGTTCCAGCAGCCCTCATAGAAAAATGTCGGATGGGCCTGTATAAATGCAGCCCCGTCCGCAGCCGTCACCGCTTGTTCCCACATCTCCGCCGTGATCTCCCCCGGGCGCACGGCGGAGACAGGCAGCTGCATCGCGAAGAGGCTGTCCGTATACCTCCCGAAGGCTTCCCGGTTGAAGAAATTGCCCCAGCGGCCCAGGATCTGTCCGATCGGCACCCCGATGACGCAGGTGTCGAGGACGAGGGGGAAGGGAATCTTCTTGATGCGGGACAGGACGGCGATCGTGGCGACGCCGGCGATCAGGCCGCCGTAAATCGCGAGCCCGCCTTCTCTCAGATTGAACACCGAGAGCAGGTTATCCCTGTAGGCGTCAAAGGAGAAGATCACATAGTAGAGGCGTGCGCCCATGATCGCGAAGAGCATGGTCCAGACGGAGATATCGATGTAGTCGTCCGCGCTCTGTCCGGTCTCCCTCGCCCTTCCCGTAAGCGCGAGGATCCCGAGCGTCATGCCTGCCGCGATCATGACCCCGTAGAGGGCAATCTCGAAATTCCCGATCTGAAATCCTTTCGGCACATGCTGAAGGCGAATGCCGAGATGAGGAAACATTATTCTGTAATCCATGTCGAAACATCCCCGAAAAAACGTGATCCCGCGCGAGGGCGGGATCACGGGTCATGCCATAAAGCTGCGATATCAGACGTTGAAGCGGAACAGGATCACGTCGCCGTCCCGGACGACATAGTCCTTTCCCTCCATCCGGACGAGTCCCTTCTCCCTGGCCGCCGCGTAGGAGCCGGCGTCGAGGAGCTGACGGTAGTTGATCACCTCGGCCTTGATGAAGCCGCGCTCGAAATCAGAGTGGATCTTTCCGGCCGCCTTCGGCGCCTTGCAGCCGATAGGGATCGTCCAGGCGCGCGTCTCGTCCTCCCCGGTCGTCAGGTAGCTCTGCAGGCCGAGTATGTGGTAACTGGCGGCGATCAGCTTCTCGAGGCCCGACTTCGTGATGCCGAGGTCGGCGAAGAACTCCGCCTTCTCCTCGTCGCTGAGTTCGGAGATCTCCTGTTCGATCTCGGCCGAGATCACGAAGACCTCCGAGCCGCTCTCCTTCGCGATCTCCCGGACCGCCGCCACATAGTCGTTGGACGCCCCGTCGTCCGCGAGATCCTCGTCCGCGACATTGGCGGCGTAGATCACCGGCTTGTCCGTGAGAAGGTCGAGGCTATTCCTGAACGCCTCGTCCTCCTCATTGTCAAGCTCAAGCGTGATGCAGGGATTGCCGTCCTCCAGCCAGGCGTGGATCTTCTTCAGCAGGTCGTATTCCCGCTTCGCGTTCCTGTCCGCACCGGATTTCGCCGAGCGCGCCGTCTTCGCGATCCTCCGGTCGAGAACCTCGAGATCCGCGAAGAGCAGCTCAAGATTGATTGTCTCGATGTCGCGCCTCGGGTCGACCGAGCCGTCGACGTGGATGACGTTCGCGTCGTCAAAGCAGCGGACGACGTGGACGATCGCGTCGCACTCACGGATATTCGCGAGGAACTGGTTGCCCAGCCCCTCCCCTTTGGATGCCCCCTTCACAAGTCCCGCGATATCGACGAACTCGATCACAGCCGGCGTCACCTTCTTCGAGCGGCTGAAATCTCCGAGCAGCTTCAGGCGGTCGTCCGGGACCGCGACTATCCCGATGTTCGGGTCAATAGTGCAGAACGGGTAATTGGCGGATTCCGCCCCGGCCTTCGTGAGGGAATTGAACAGTGTGCTCTTGCCTACATTAGGAAGGCCGACGATACCCAGTTTCATATTGTATTCTCCTTGTCATTTACTCTCCGGACATTCCTGCCGGCCGTTTCGTCCGGAAGCACGGCACTCACCGGAGCGGACCCAGGCCGCCCGCGCGGTTCATCCCTGAACGGCGATACCGCCCGCGTCTCACTCCATGACGTATCCGCCGCACAGCAGATGGCGGACCGGCTCATCCTCGTCGATCGTGAGATGCATCTCCTTCGTGAAGTGATTGTCGGCCGCGTCGTCGTTGACCTTGGAGACCTCGCCGACGATCACATCCCCGCCCTCGGCGTAGAAGAGATGATAGACGTAGGGGGTCAGCGTAATGCTGTTCCCGTTCGTCACCTTGATGACTCCGCCCGCGGGAACCGTGACGGCAATTCCGTCGCAGTAGAGATGGACGTCGGACTTCTCGTCGACCTTGTAGCCGTCCTCTTTGCTTGTGGAATTCCAGACCTGTACGCAGAGCGTGCCGCCGGCGCGGTTGATGATGTCCTCTGTCTTCTCATAGTGGAAATGACAAGGCAGGATCTGCCCGTCCTTCATGGCGATCATCTTCTCGCAGTACGGACGGCCCGGGTCTTCAAGGCTGCCGTTCCTCATCGTGAAGAGGACAGCGCCGATCTTGTCGAAATTCCCGCTCGCGTAATCCGTCACGTCCCAGCCGAGGCCGACTTCGCGCATACGCCCGGTCTCGGCTTCTTTTGCAGCCCACTCCTCCGGTGTCCAGAAGGCAAAACCCGGAAGGTTGAAGTTCTCTTTTTTGCAGAGATCCATCGCCCACTCGATACTTGAATTGACCAAAGAACGTTTCATGACTTGTCTCCTCCTTTATATCTTTGAAAATACTTCTGTGATTCATCCGTACTCAATCATCAGACAGGACCACGATCAGGGTCCCGGCAGTGAACGTGACCTCCGCCGTCTCCGCGGCGATCTCATTGCTGATGCCGAGGGACGCGTGCGCCGATGTGAGGATTGCGCCGTCCGCGGCGTACCGGAATCCCCGGAGAACAACGCCCTCCACCGGTCCGTCGAGCGGAAGCAGCGACACATATCTCCCGGCCGTCTCCTCTTTTCTCAGTGTAAACGGCCGGTCGGCGAGAAAGATCTCGTTCTTTTCGTCGATCAGCCTCGCGGGAATTCCGGCTTCAAGCGGGATGCGCAGATCCAGGACATTGGCGAGAAAGTGGTCCAGCCTTCCCCCGCATCCCCCGAGAAAATCGATCTCCGAGCTTCCGATCCTGACCGCGGCGCGGAGCGCGGATTCCGCATCGGAGAAGTCCTTCTCGCAGGGATAGGTCTCGACCGGGATCCCCCTCCCCTTCAGTTCATCGAGCGCCGCCCTGTCCGCCAGGCTGTCGTAGTCGCCCACCACGAGGTCAGGCCAAAGGCCGGCCTCCAGCATGACGTCGAGGCCCGAGTCCGCCGCGATCAGGAAATCGCTGTCCCTCCGGGCCGCGAACCCTGCGAGGAAAGCCGGGGAAAGATCCCCTCCTCCCGCAATCAGCGTCTTCATTTCTCCCTGGCCCGGAATATATCCATGAACGCCTTCGCATTACCCCGGATATCTCCCCTGAACACGGAACTCCCTCCGACGATGACGTTGGCGCCGGCGTCCAGCACCTCGTGGACGTTCTCCCTGTAGATGCCGCCGTCCACCTGGATGTTGAGATCGAGGCCCAGCTTCTCCGCTTCCTCCCTGATCCTCGTGATCTTGGGGAGCGTGTCCTGACGGAGTTTCTGGCCTCCGAAACCGGGCTCGACGGTCATGACGAGAACCATATCCACCTGCCCGAGGTAAGGGAGGATGTCCTCCACAGGTGTCCCGGGCTTCAGCGAGATGCCGACATCCTTCCCGCAGCCCCTGATCTCGCTGATCACGGCGCCCGGGTCCGGAGCCGCCTCGACGTGGAACGTGATGCCGTCCGCGCCGGCATCGGAGAAAACCTTGATATACCTGATGGGATCGGTGATCATGAGATGGACGTCAAAGTAGAGATCAAGATGCTTTCTCAGAGTTTCGACGACGGGGACGCCGATCGACAGATTCGGGACGAACACGCCGTCCATCACGTCGACATGGAGCCACTCAGCCCCTCCGTCCCTCGCCTCCTCGATTTCCCGGCCGAGATTCCAGTAATCCGACGCGAGAATTGACGGTGACAGAATCTTTTTCACAGATATTTCCTCCTTTCCGCCTCCTTCAGCTCTTCGTAGAGCTGCACATAGTTCTCATACCTCAGCCGGCTGATCCTTCCGTCCGCAGCCGCCTCCTTGACGGCGCAGTCCGGCTCGCCGACGTGGACACATCCCTGAAAGCGGCACATCCCGTCGTAAGGCCTGAATTCCCCGTAGTAGTCTCCGAGCTCCTCCTTGGGAAGCGCCGCGGTGTCAAGCGCCGAAAACCCGGGCGTATCGCAAAGAAATGTCCCCTCCCCGAGATCGAGAAGCTGCGAGTGCCGGGTCGTGTTCTTCCCTCTCGCGAGCTTTCTGGAAATCTCCCCTGTCTCCATCATCACGCGGCCCGACAGGGCATTTGTGAGGGAAGATTTTCCGACTCCCGAGGGGCCGGCCAGAACCGTCGTCTTCCCGGCGAGACGGGCGCGCAGGTCTTCGAGACCGAGGCCCGTCCTGACGCTGATAAAATCGACCGGATATCCGCAACCCCCGTAATCCGCCAGGATCCGGTCAGCCTCCTTCTCCCGCGCCGCGTCCGCCTTGTTGAAGCAGATCAGGCAGGGGACCCCCGCGGTCTCCGCGGAGAGCAGGAACCGGTCGAGAAGCAGAAAGTTCGGATTCGGGTCCCTGAACGCCATGAGTATCAGAACCTGGTCGATGTTGGCGACTTCCGGGCGCCTGAGCTCATTCCTTCTCCGGAGGATCGAGATGACGTTCCCCTCCCTGTCCCCCTCGTGCGTGACCTCCATCTCCGCGTCGTCCCCGACGAGGGGCTTCACGCCGTTCTTCCTGAAGATGCCTCTTGCCCTGCATTTATAAATACCGGATTCCACTGCGTCCACGTAGTAGAATCCGGCAATCGCTTTCACTATCTTTCCCTGCATCCGTCAGCCTTCCGCAAATGACACCGGCCAGGCGGCAAGCGCGATATACTCCTCGTCGGCGGACTTCTCATAGAGATAGACCTGGCCTTCAGCCACACCGGGCTCTCCGGTCACCTGGAGCGTGTACGGGAACGCGAGCGACGTGCTGCTCTCCTCGATCAGCGTCTCCTTGTCCTGTCCTCCCACATTCTGAACCAGCATCAGCCTGTAGGGTCCGCCCGCGTAGTTCTCGGGCTGAAGCAGGCTCGCGACCGCAACCCAGTCGGACGCCGCCTCCCCGGAAGCTTCCGCCTCGGAGCCCGTATCCGTCGTAATCGGAACAGTCTGCTCCGGAATCGCCGGTTCTTCACTGCTCTCGGACTCCTCCTTCGGAGCCTCCGTCGGCGCCGGCGCCGAGCCCGGGGTCTGGGACCCGGCCTTCTCGGCTCTCTTCGCCTCCTGCTCCGCATAGAGTTCCGCGTTGTTGACAGTCAGCGTAATATCCGTTCCCATCGGGACGGAGGTGTTCGCCTCCACCGTCTGGCTCATGATCACATCAGTCCCGAATTCCTCGGAGGAGCCGTAGTCGAGCGATACGATGAGACCGCTCTGTCTCGCGTCCTCGTAGGCGGAGTCGAGACTCCATCCGACATAGTCGGAGATCCTCACCGTGCCGGCGTCCGCGGATCCGCGGCTGACCGTGAGAAGGACCTCGGAGTCGACCGTGACGAGCTCGCCTTCCGCGGGCGTCACGGAGAGGACGGTTCCGACCGATGAGCTCTCAGAGGCTTCCTTCTCCACCCTCACGTTGGTAAAACCGGCTGCCTCGAGGGCTTCCTTCGCGGCACCGATCTGTCCGCCGGTCACGGTCGGAATCGCGTGCGTCTCAGGACCGCTGCTCTTGAAATAGCTGATCGTCGAGTTCCGCTCGACCTGCGTGCCCTGGGCCGGATCCTGTTCGATGATCGTTCCCTCGGCCTGGTCGGAGAATTTCTCACCCGCGAACTTGATGCCGAGTCCCTTGTCCCTCGCGATCTTCTGGGCGTCGGATTCCGTCATGCCGAGGATGCTCGGCACGGAGACCGTCGTCACGATCTGGCTCGCGCCCGACTCCTCCGAGGGAGTTCCGCTCTCGGTCACCTCCGCGGAGGACGTGACGGACGGCTGCGGATTACCGGAATTTCTCGAATTGCCGACGAGGCCGGCGGCCTTCGCGATAAAGAAGATCAGCACGAAGATGATGAGTCCGCAGACGATAAAGCTTCCGATCGTCACGGCCTTCTCGAGCCCGGAGCTCTCATCGGATCCGTCGTCGTCATTCTCGTCGTCATTCTCCTGGGACTCGTCGCGTCCTCTCCTTGCCGCCTCGATCGATGTAAATGTCTGCGCGGCGGGAGGCATGGTGCCGGACTTTCCGGCGCTCTTGATCTCCTGCTGCTCCTTCTTCGTCAGGAGGACTGTCGGCGCGTGGTCGGAGAGCGGCGCAAGCTGGACGAAATTGCCCTGCGGCTCCATGAGGGACCGCTTCAGGTCCGTGATCACGTCGTTCATCGACTGGTACCGGCGGTCGACGCTCTTCTGCGTGCACTTGTAGATGATCTGCTCGAGGGCGTGGGGAAGATCCGGCGTATACTTCGTCGGCGGCTCCATCTCGTCCTGGAGGTGCTTGATCGCGATGGCGACCGTGGTCTCCCCGTCGAACGGAACCCTTCCCGTGACCATCTCGTAGAGGGAGATGCCCAGCGAATAGATGTCGGATCTGGAGTCCGAGTAGCCTCCCCGGACCTGCTCCGGCGAACTGTAGTGCACCGATCCCATCGCGTTGGCGCTGATCGTGTTCGAAGACGCCGCACGCGCGATGCCGAAATCCGTCACCTTCACCTTTCCGTCAGTGGAAATGATGATATTCTGGGGTTTGACGTCGCGGTGGACGATTCCCTGGTCGTGCGCTGCGGCGAGTCCCATACAGACCTGGATGGCGATACTCGTCGCCTCCCGGACGGACAGCTTGCCCTTCTTCTCTATGTACTCCTTGAGGGTGATGCCCTCGACGAGCTCCATGACGATGTAGTAGTTCCCCTGATCCTCACCGACATCGTAGACGTTGACGATATTGGGATTCGCGAGTCCGGCTGCCGCCTGGGCCTCGCGCCTGAATTTCGAGACGAATGTGCTGTCCCCCTGGAACTCAGGCTTCATCACCTTGACGGCCACATAGCGGTTAAGCTTGTGGTCCATGGCTTTATAGACATCCGCCATGCCGCCGGAGCCGATCCTTCCGACGATCTCATAACGATTCGCTAACATTACTCCCGCTTTTAACATATCACACCTCATCCGCATCGGGCGCCGCAAGAATCACCGCGATGTTATCCTTTCCGCCGTTGTTGTTCGCTTCCTCAATAAGCGCTTCAACCTTCGATTCCAGATTCACGGATCTCGAAAGGACTTTTCTGATGCCTTCATCATCAACCATATTGGTAAGTCCGTCCGAGCACATCAGAATCATGGAATCCGGCGGCAGCTGGTAGTCGAAGAAGTCAACCTCCAGTTCGTCGGCTGCTCCGACCGCTCTTGTGATGTAGTGCCTCTTGGGATGAACGCGGGCATCCTCTTCCGTGATTTCCCCGAGCCTGACCATCTCCTCCACGAGTGAATGGTCCCTCGTGACCTGCCTCAGCGAGCCGTCAAAAAGATACAGGCGGCTGTCACCCACATTCGCCGTGTACGCGTACTGGCCGACGACGGTCGTGACGACGATGGTCGTCCCCATACCGTACATCTCCTCGTGTTCACCGGCTTCGCGGATGATGCCGCTGTTGGCCAGCCTGATCGCCTCGTCGATGAGTTTAACCGGGTTCTTCTCCCTGCTCTCCGCGATGAATTCCCTCACTGTGTTGACCGCGTACCTCGACGCGAAGTCGCCCGCGTTGTGGCCCCCCATGCCATCAGCGACTATATACAGATTCGGGAGATTTCCGACAGGACTGTCGGAAGCGAATATGCTGTCCTGATTGATTTTTCTTTTTTGACCTACGTCTGTGGCCGAGAAAGATCTCATAATCTACTATCCATTTCCGTGCAGCGTTTTCTCAGCTGCCCGCAGGCACCGTCAATATCTCTGCCCATTTCTCTTCTAATAGTAACATGAATTCCATGATTTTCAAGTTTTTTCTTGAACGCGGAGGCCCCCGCGGAGGTCGGTTCCCTGAACCCCGTTTCAGTCACGGGATTCACCGGAATCAGATTGACCAGCGCGTTGTATCCCCTGAGCAGGGAGGCGAGCTCTTCGGCCTCCTCCGCGCCGTCGTTGACCCCCCGGATCAGGCTGTACTCAAACGTGAGCCTGCGCCTTCCCGCGCTGTAGTAGTCGCGAAGGGCATCCATGATCTCGGCGAGGGCATACTTCCTCGCAACCGGCATCAGGGTCCGGCGCAGGCTGTCCGTCGGGGCGTGCAGCGAGAGCGCCAGATTGATCATCAGGTGTTCGTCCTTCAGTCTCCGGATCCCGGGGACCAGGCCGCAGGTGGACAGCGTGATGTTCCGCTCGCTGATGTTGAGCCCGTCGGGGCCGGAGATCATCCTGATGAACCGGACCGAGCTGTCGTAGTTGTCGAGCGGCTCCCCGGTCCCCATCATGACGATGTTCGACACCCTGCTGCCGGTGTCGCGCTCGATCGCGTAGACCTGCAGAAGCATCTCGCCGGCCGTCAGGTTCCTCGTCAGGCCGAGCAGCGTGGACGCGCAGAACGAACAGCCCATCCTGCAGCCGACCTGTGTGGAGACGCAGACGCTGTTGCCGTGGTGATAGGGCATGAAGACGCTCTCGACGTAGTTTCCGTCTCCAAGCCGGAAGAGGTACTTTCTCGTGCCGTCCGCCGCGGAGACCTGCCTCTCCCTTATGACCGGCGGGTCAAAGGAAACCGCGGCTGCCAGACGTTCCTTCAGCCGCCGCGGTACATTCGTCATCTCATCATAGGTGTATGCCCGCTTCCTGTGGATCCATTCGTAAAGCTGTCCGGCCCTGTAGGCCGGCTCCCCGAGCTCCCTGACCAGGTCCTCAAGCTCCGGTTTCGTAAATGACCGGAGATCCGGCAGCCTGTCTTTCGCGGCTTCTCCGCCGCTCCCCGCACCGCCCGTCTCCGTCATACCCTCTTCCTCTTCAGCCTTGCGATAAAGAATCCGTCCGTGTCGTGGATACCCGGCAGGAGCTGCAGATAGCCCTCGGCCGTCGTCAGCCTCCTTAAGGCCGCCGGAATCAGGGGGTCGAGGCTCTCCGTCTCGTACGGGAAATTCCCGAGGAACCATCTGAGATTATCCAGGTTCTCGCTGTGTCCGACCGTACAAGTGCTGTAGATCAGGTGCCCACCCGGCATCACGTACTGGGCGGCGTTCTTCAGGATCTGCCTCTGCAGCTCCTGCAGGCTGTTCATCCGCTCGGGCGTCACCCGGTACTTGATGTCGGATTTCCTTCCGATCACGCCGAGCCCCGAGCAGGGGACGTCGCAGATCACGATGTCCGCCTTGCCCTCCGAGCTCATGTCGTAGGTCAGCGCGTCCATCACAACGGGGCGCACGTTGATCAGATCGGCCCTGTGGACATTTTCCCTGATCAGGGCGACCTTGTCCTCCGTGAGGTCCCTTGCCTCCACCATGCCAAAGCCCCCCATCTTGTCCGCTATGTGGAGACTCTTTCCCCCCGGCGCCGCGCAGACGTCGATGACGTAGTCTCCCCTCATCGGAGCGGCGGCCTCACCGACCAGCATCGAACTCACGTCCTGGGGGAAGATCCAGCCGTTCTTGAAGGCGTTGAGGGCAGGGAGATAGTTGTAGTCCGAGAGAATGAACGCGTAGGGGAGGTACGGCGCCCTCTTCACCGTCACGCCCTGTGACTCGAGGGACCTGATGATCGTGTTCTTCGAGATGCGGTCTGTCTTGAACCTGACGACGGTCGGCCTCTCGCTCAGGCTGCTCTCGAGCATCTTCTTCGTGACGAAAAGCCCGAACTCCTCAATCCAGCCGGTCACGATCCACTCCGGCATCGAATACCTGACAGACAGCGCTCTCGCGGGCTCTTGTGCCTCATCCGGATAGGGGATGTCATCCCCTCCGCGTATCACGTTCCGGAGGACGCCGTTCACGAATCCCTTCAGGTTGTAGAATCCCTTCTTCTGGGTCAGCTTCACGGCCTCATTGACCGCCGCCGAGTCCGGGACGCCGTCCATGAACCTGATCTGGTACACGGCGCTCCGCAGAATGTCGCGGATCACCGCCTTCATCCTCGAAGCGGTGACCGTCGAGTAGCAGTCGATGATGTAGTCCAGCTCGATCATCCGCTCAACAGTCCCCTCACAGACCCGGGTGATAAACGCGCGGTCCCTCTTCGGCAGGAACTGGTACCTGTCGAGAGCCCCGCGGATCGCCATATGGCTGTATATTCCGTTTTCACTGATCTCCGTGAGAACCTGGAGAATGATCTCCCTGGTGTTTTCGGTCATCTGACTTTTCCTCCCTGAGACCGGAGAAATAACCTCCGGCTTTCCCTCACGCCCGGTCCCTGGTCAGGTCGTTGTTCCTGATCACGGAACCCCTGAGAAATTCCTGGGCCGTCATCTTCTTTCTTCCCTCCGCCTGGACGATCTCCGGCACAAGGATCCCCTTCCCGGTCTGGATGTAGAATCCTCCGGCGTCCTGGCGCACGATCCTGCCGCACGTATCAGGCGTCCCGGAGAGCTCCCTCTTCTCGACATGGGCTTTCCATATCTTGAGGATCCTTCCGTCAAGATATGTCCAGGCGCTCGGCCAGGGATCCATGGCCCTCACAAAACGCTCGATCTCCGCGGCCTCCCGGGTCCAGTCGATCCTCCCCATCGCCTTGCTGATCATGCCGGCGTAGGGGGTCGTGCTCTCCGCCGGCTGGGGAACCGGCTCGATGCTCCCGTCGACGATCCCGGGGATCGTATCCGCGAGGAGCTCCGCCCCGACGCGGCTCAGCGTCCCGAAGAGGCTTCCTCCCGTGGTCTCCTCCGTGATCGGCACCTTCCTCTGGGACAGGATGTCCCCGGTGTCGAGGCCCTCGTTCATCAGCATGATCGTGACCCCGGTCTCGGTGAGACCGTCCAGGATCGCGTGCTGGATCGGGGCCGCGCCGCGGTAGGCCGGAAGAAGGGACGCGTGAACATTGACGCATCCGTACTTCGGCATCTCAAGGATTTCCTTCGGGATGATCTGTCCGAACGCCGCCACGACGATGAGGTCCGGGTTCATCCTGCGGATCCTCTCCACTGCCTCCGGGTTCCTGACCCTCGCCGGCTGGAAGACCGGGAGGTTTCTTCTCAGCGCCTCGGCCTTTACCGCGCCGGGAACGGGTTCCCCGGATCTGCCCTTCGGCCGGTCCGGCTGGGTCACGACCCCGGTGATCGCGTATCCTCTGTCCGCGAGGATCCCGAGAGACGCGACGGCGAAATCGGGAGTTCCCATGAATACGACGTTCATTCCTCGTCCTCCTCTTCCTCGTAGACGACATCGTGGATCGGCCCCTCGACGAATTCCGTGTACATGTGGCCGTCCAGGTGGTCGATCTCGTGGCACAGGGCGCGCGCGAGCAGCTCGTCGCCGACGACGGTCCTCATCTTCATGTCCCGGTCCTGCGCCTCGACGACCACGTGGTTCGGCCTCGTCACGATCCCGGCCTTCCCCGGCAGGGACAGGCAGCCCTCGTCGCCGGTCTGCTCCCCTTCCTTCTCCGTGATGACCGGATTGATCAGCACGATCGGATCCTCCCCGGTCGTGTCGACCACCGCGATGCGCTTCAGGACGCCGACCTGCGGGGCGGCAAGGCCCACGCCGCTCTCGGCGTACATCGTCTCAAACATGTCATCGATCAGCTCGGATATCCTCGGGGTCATCTCCTTCACTTCCCTGCACTTCTTCTCAAGCACCGGGTCCCCCGCAATCCGGATCGTCCTCTTCGCCATCTGCTTCCTCCATCCAACGTCACACGTTAAAGTCAAACTGAATCCTGATGTTCTCAAACCCGCTGTTGACCGACACGTACTCCTCTATGTAGTCCTTCGCCAGGACGAGCATGTCCCGGTCGCGGTGCCTGATATAGATAACCTGCCGGTAGCAGTCCCGGATCCGGCCGACGGCGTCCGGGGCCGGCCCGATCGCCATGAGTTTTCCCTCCGGGTCGATCCGGTCTATATAGCGCCTGATGTAGCCCATCCCCTTTGACAGCAGCGCCTCGTCCCTGGAGAAGCCGAAGATCGCCGCCATGTGGCCCGCGGGCGGGTACGACATGAGCGACCGGAATTTCATCTCCTCTTCATAAAATGCCCGGTAATCCTGCCCCGCCCCTGCCGTCACCGCGTAGTGCTCCGGCTGGTAGGTCTGGATCAGGGCAGTCCCCTTCTTCTCACCTCTTCCTGCCCTTCCGACGGCCTGGGCGATCAGGGAATACGTCCGCTCCGCGGACCTGTAATCGCTGTCGGAGAGCGAGAGATCGGCGAGCAGGACCCCGACGAGCGTGACGCCCGGGAAATCGTGGCCCTTCACGATCATCTGCGTTCCGACAAGGATATCCGCCCTGCGGGCGCCGAATTCCGTGAGGATCCCGGCGTGCCCCTCCTTCCCCTTCGTGGTGTCCGCGTCCATCCTCAGAATGCCCGCGCCGGGGAACGCCGAGCGGAGAAACTCCTCGACCTGCTCCGTTCCGACCGTGATCCCCCCGATGTGGGGGGAGCCGCAGGCAGGACAGACCGCGGCGTCAGGCTGCTCGTGGCCGCAGTAATGGCAGACGAGCCGCCCGTTTCTGTGCTTCGTAAGGGAGATGTCGCAGTGGGGGCATTTGATCACGTTTCCACAGGATCTGCAGGTGATGCTTCCGGTGTATCCCCTCCGATTGAGGAAGAGCATGACCTGGTTTCCCGAAAGAAGGGTCTCCCCGATCCGGTCACTGAGCTTCCGGCTTATGACCGACCGGTTTCCGGACATCAGCTCGGCCCGCATGTCGACGATCTCCGCCTCGGGCAGGATGCTGCCGCCGTACCTCTCGGCGAGCGTCACGCCGAGGTACTCCCCCTGCTCCGCCCTGTATGCCGAGATGACGGACGGGGTCGCCGACCCCATCACGACGTGGGCTCCCTCGAGCTCCGCCCTTCTGACCGCGGTCTCCCGCGCGTGGTATCTCGGGGAATTCTCCGAGTGGTAGGTCTCCTCGTGCTCCTCGTCGATGACGATGAGGCCGAGGTGCGGAAACGGCGCGAAAAGGGCCGATCTCGGCCCGACCATCACGCTGACCTCCCCCCTCCTCGCGGCCTTCATCTGGTCGTAGCGCTCCCCGCCCGAGAGGCGGGAGTGCATAAACGAGACTTTCTCCCCGAACCTCCTGACGAAGCGGAGAACCGTCTGCCGGGTGAGGGCGATCTCCGGAATCAGGACGATCGCCTGCTGTCCGCTACCGATCACCCGCGAAGCGAGTTCTATGTAGACGGCGGTCTTGCCGCTCCCCGTCACCCCGTTGATGAGGACGGGACGGTTTCTTCCCTCCCACTCCTCGAGGATGAGATCGACGGCCCGTCTCTGCATCTCCGTGAGAACCGGGGCGGGAAATGTCTCCGCCTCCTTCACGACTCTCCGCAGCTCCGAGACGGAGGAGATCTCCGCGACGCCGTCCTCCTCCAGCTTCCTGATCACGCCGCCGTCCACGTTCGCGGCGCTCCGGAGCTGGACGACCGGGAGTTCCCCGTACCGCATCAGCTCCTCCACGGCGCGCAGGCGGGCCTTCCAGCCCTTCTGCCTGCAGAGGGCGGCGTATTCATCCGCGCGGCACCTGTCCGTGAGGGAGATCGTGGTGACCGTGACTTCCCCGTATTTTTTCCTCACGGGGACGACGGTCTTCAGCGCCTGGATCATCGTCGATCCGTAGTTCCTGCTCATCCAGGCCGCGAGGGAAATGAGCTTCGATTCAGAGGTCTCATCTCCCGTGTCGAGGGAGACGACGCTCTTGACCCGCGCGTCATCCAGTCCGCAGCTGTCGGAGAAGCCGACGATATACCCCCGGATCAGCCTTCCGCCGTTTCCGAACGGAATCGTCACTGCGCTGCCGGGCACGGCAGCCTCCCTCAGCTCCTCCGGGAGCGCGTAGGTGAAGGGCCGGTCCAGCTTCTCATGGGAGATATCGACAATAACCTCAGCGTACAGTTTCTTCATCAAGAATGTCCCTGATCAGGTCGCGCTCATCCATCGGATACTTCACGCCCCTGATCTCCTGGTAATCCTCGTGCCCCTTTCCCGCGAGCACGATCACGTCCCCCGGCTTCCCGTTCCGGATGGCGTAGGCGATCGCCTCCTTCCGGTCCGCGATCGTGATGTACTCTCCGTCAGTCCTGCCGATTCCCTCCACGATGTCGTCCATGATCGCGGACGGCTCCTCAAACCTCGGGTTGTCCGACGTGATGATTGTGAAGTCGGCCAGCCGCCCGGAGACCTCGCCCATCTCGTAGCGCCTCGACTTCGCCCTGTTGCCCCCGCACCCGAAGACGCAGACGATCCGCTTCGGGTTGTAATCGCGGAGCGTCGTGAGCAGGCTCTCAAGCGCCATGGCGTTGTGGGCGTAGTCGATCATGAGGGAGAACTCATCGGATACCCTGACCGGCTCGATCCTGCCCCTCACCCTCGCGTCGAGCAGGGCGGCCCGGATATCCTCCTTCCCGATCCCGAAGCGGCTGCAGACCGCGATCGCGCAGAGGGCGTTCATGACCGAGAAGAGGCCGGGAACCCCGAGCTCCACGTCGAGCTCCGTCCTGCCTGTGACCCGGAACTTCATGCCGAGCGAACCGCCGTCCGCGACATGGACAATGTCCACCGCCCGGAAATCCGTCCCCTCCTTCTCAATCGAGTAGGTCAGGACGTCACAGGTATGCCCTTCGAGCACCTGTTCCGTGTGAGGGTCGTCCGCGTTCACGATGCCGAGCCTGCACTGCCGGAAGAGGAGCCCCTTGCACCTCAAATACTCCTCGAACGAGGAGTGCTCGTTCGGCCCGATGTGGTCCGGGGACAGGTTCGTGAAGACGCCGATCTCGAACAGGATGCCGTCCGTCCGGTGCATCATGAGGGCCTGCGACGAGACCTCCATGACCGCGCACTCCATCCCCTCGCTGATCATCTCGCTCAGGTATTTCTGGATCACGTAGGACTCCGGCGTCGTGTTCTCCGCGTGGATATGCCGGTCTCCGACGATCGCCTCGATCGTCCCGATGAGTCCGGTCCGCATCCCGGCGTGTTCCAGGATCGAGCGGATCATGTAGGTCGACGTCGTCTTTCCCTTCGTCCCGGTGATGCCGATGACGGGGATCTTCTCCGACGGGTAGCCGAAATACGCGGCGGACACGAGCGCGAGGGCTTTCCTCGTATCGTCGGTCTCGACGACGGGAACCCCCTCCGGTATCTCCAGATCCTGCGGAAAATGGCCGCTCTCCGCGATGACCGCTGCAGCGCCCTTTTCAAAGACGTCCTTCAGGTAGGAGTGCCCGTCGGAATTGGCTCCGACGATACAGATAAAGAGCGAACCGGGCCCTGCCTTCCTTGAGTCGTAAACGACCTCCGCGATCTCGGTTCCGGCGCCGTCCGCGCCCTCGTTCAGAAACCTGTAATCCGTGCGTTCAAGAAGTTTCCCAAGAATCATTTCCTATTCCCCCTGCAAGTACTACGGTTTTTTATTTTATACCAAAACAGAGGCGCAAGTCAAACCGGACGGACGGCCCCGCTGCCGCACTCTTCCGGGGAATCTCCCCGTCTCCCCGGCCGGGTATGTCTTCCCTCTCCGCCGGCCCTTCTATTTATACTTTTTTTAGATTTTTAACGTTTTGTTTCCAGGGCATTCATACTCTCTCCATATTTATCTTTTATTATGGCTTCAGATAGTTCAATAAGCCATTAACTATCTCCCCCCTCATGAAATGACAGGAAAGAAGAGAGCCTCCGGGCTCTCTTCTTTCCTGTCATTTATGTTCCGGCGCATCTCCGGGTCAGAGGCTGTTCACGATCTCCGTCCCGGCCCTGCCCATATAGGCGGCCTTCGCCCTCGGTATCGAGGTGATCAGGGCGCGCCTTCCCGCGCCGAGCTCGACGAAATCGACCGCCGCCTCGAACTTGGGCAGCATCGACCCCTTCTCGAACTGGTTCTCCCTCATATAGCTCTTGGCCTGGTTCGCATCTATCTTCCCGATCATCTTCTCGTTGTCCGATCTGTAGCCGAGCGCGACCTGGTCCACCGAGGTGAGGATCATCAGCACGTCCGCGTTGAGGTCGATCGCGAGGAGGCCGGCGATGAGATCCTTCTCGATGACGGCCGACGCGCCGCGGAGATCCACTCCCTGCTCCATGACCGGGATGCCCCCGCCTCCGCAGCAGATGACGATCTGCCGGTCATTGAGGAGCGCCTTCACGGCATCCAGCTCGATGATCTCCTTCGGTCTCGGGGACGCGACGATGCGCCTCCAGCCGCCCTCGGACTCAACGACGAAATTCCCCTTCTTCTCCTCCGCCTCGGCCTCCTCCTTCGTGAGGACCCGGCCGATAATCTTGGACGGCTCGTAGAACGCCTCGTCGTAGGGATCCACCAGCACCTGCGTGAGGACTGTCGAGACGGGCCTGTAGATTCCCCGCGTAATCAGTTCCGCGCGGATTGAATTCTGCAGGTCGTATCCGATGTACCCCTGGCTCATCGCCGAGCAGACGGACATGGGACAGACCGTGTATTCGGGATGGTTCTGCGCGAACTCGCTCATCGCCATGTGGATCATTCCGACCTGCGGCGAGTTGCTGTGGGAAATCACCACATCCGCCCCGGTCTCGACGATGTCCGCGACCGCTTTCGCCGCCTCCTTCGTCGCTCTCTTCTGCTCCGGAAGCGTACTGCCGAGCGCCCTGTGTCCGAGCGCGATCACCACTGTCTTTCTGTTCTCCATATTTACCCCCTCTCAGGTGCCGCCGGGTGTCACCTGACGGCATTCAGGATAGAAAATACGACAAGCACAACAGCTCCGAGTACGATGCGATAGGCGCCAAAGACCTTGAAGTCGTGATTCCTGATGTACCTGAGCAGGAACCTGATCGCAGCGGCGGAGACCGCGAAAGCGACTGCCATCCCGAGCACCAGGTAACCGACCTGCGCTCCGGTGAAACCTCCGCCGGACTTCACGAGCTTCAGGATGCTCGCGCCGAACATGGTCGGGATCGCGAGGAAGAACGTGTACTCCGAGGCGCATTTTCTCGACATGCCGATCAGGATTCCCCCGAGGATCGTCGCCCCCGACCTCGAAGTGCCCGGTATGATCGCGAGCGCCTGGAAGACGCCGATGAGAAGCGCCGTCGTAATCCCTATGTCCGCCGTCCTCCTGATCCGGGCCTTCCTCCCGCGGTTCCTGTTCTCGATCAGGATGAACAGTACACCGTAGACGATCAGCATGACGGCGACCGTCACGTAATTGTAGAGATGCGCCTCGATCCAGTCGTCGATCGTGAGCCCGATAATCGCGGCGGGAATACAGGAAATGGCGATCTTCGCCCAGAGGACGACCGCCTTCCTGTCAAAGACGCTCAGGAACCTCGCCGTGCCCCGGGCCTCCGGATCGGGCATCCGGAACGGCCAGAGCCTCCGGAAAAACATCACGACGACCGCCAGGATCGCCCCGAGCTGGATCACTACGAGGAACATGGACCAGAACGGGTCCTGCTCGCTGATGTGGAAGAGTTCGTAAAAGAGGAGCATATGCCCGGTCGAACTGATCGGGAGCCACTCGGTGATCCCCTCCACAATGCCGAGAATAATTACTTCCAGAATTGTCAGCATGATTTCGTCTCCTCACGAGAGCGTTTTTTCTTACTCCTGCTCGCTGTCCCCGCTCCCGTTCCGGATCGAGGCAATATTGACGATGGACATATTCTCCCTGTCCATGTTCTCAAGCGACGTCACGAGCGCTTCCGCCGTGTCGATCGCGGTCAGCACCGTCACACCCGTCTCGATCGCGCTCCTGCGGATCACGAAACCGTCGTGCTGGTGCTCCGCGCCCTGGGGCGGGAGGTCAATGACGAGATCGATCCGGTGTCCCAGGATCAGGTCCATGAGATTCGGGTGGACCTGCTCGATCTTGTTGGTCCTCACGGCGCGCACGCCGTGCTCATTGAGGCACCTGGCCGTTCCCCGGGTCGCGTAGATCCTGTAGCCCAGCTTCTCGAACCTCGCGGCGATCGGCACGATCGCCTCCTTGTCCTCATCGCGGACGGTGATGATCATGTTCCTGTATTTCGGGAGGTTGATCCCCGCCCCGAGGAAGGCCTTGTAGAGAGCTTCCCCGGCGGTCTCGGCGACGCCGAGCGCCTCCCCGGTCGACTTCATCTCCGGGCCGAGGGAGATGTCGGCGTCGCGGATCTTCTCGAATGAGAACACCGGCATCTTAATCGCCGTGTACTTCGCCTCTTTCTGGAGGCCCGGCTCATAGCCGAGTCCGCGGATCGTCGCTCCGAGCATCACCTTCACGGCGAGCGGAACGATCGGGATCCCCGTCACCTTGCTGATGTAGGGCACGGTCCTCGAGGAGCGCGGATTGACTTCTATGCAGTAGATCTCGTCGTCTTTCGCGATGAACTGGATGTTGATCATCCCCTTCACGTGAAGCGCGGCGGCAAGCCTGCCCGTGTAGTCGATGATCTTCTCCTTCGCGGCAGCCGAGATCGTCCGCGCCGGGTAGACCGAGATCGAATCCCCGGAGTGAATGCCGGCTCTCTCGACGTGCTCCATGATGCCGGGAATCAGGATGTCCGTCCCGTCGCAGACGGCGTCTACCTCCACCTCCCTGCCCAGCACATATTTGTCGACCAGGATCGGGTGATCCTGCGCGATCCGGTTGATCACGCCGATGTACTCGTCAATATCCTCGTCGTTGATCGCGATTCTCATCCCCTGGCCGCCCAGCACGTAGGAGGGGCGGACGAGGACGGGATAGCCGAGCGAGGCTGCCGCCTTCTTAGCGGCGGCCGCGGTGAACACGGTCTCGCCTTCGGGGCGCCTGATCCCGCATTTTCCCAGAACTTCGTCGAACCGCTCGCGGTCCTCCGCGGCGTCGACGTCGTCCGCCGACGTGCCCAGGATCGGCACCCCCATCTCCATGAGGGCTTCCGTGAGGCCGATCGCGGTCTGGCCGCCAAACTGCACGACGGCGCCGTCCGGGCGCTCGACGCGCACGACGTTCTCGACGTCCTCGGGGGTCAGCGGCTCGAAATACAGCCGGTCCGCGATGTCGAAATCGGTGCTGACGGTCTCCGGGTTGTTGTTGATGATGACCGTCTCCCACCCCTCGGCAGAGAAGGCCCACGTGCAGTGGACGGAACAGAAATCGAACTCGATTCCCTGTCCGATCCTGATCGGGCCCGAGCCGAGGACGAGGACCTTCTTCCTCTCATGGGACGGGACCGATTCGTTCTCCCCGTCGTAGACCGAGTAGTAGTAGGGCGTCTCCGCCTGGAACTCCGCGGCGCAGGTGTCGACCATCTTGAACGCGGCAGTGATGCCGTGTTCCTCTCTCATCGCCCTGACCTCGTCCGCCGCCATCCCCGAGAGCTTCGCGATGAGGGTGTCGGGGAACTCAATCCGCTTGGCGCTCCGGAGCAGCTCCGGAGTCAGCTTCCTCGTCCTCAGCGAGTACTCCATCCCGACGAGGATCGAGATCTTGTCGATAAACCAGAGGTCGATGCCGGTGATCCTGCGGATATCCTCGTGCGTCATCTGTCGTCTCACCGCCTCGGCGATCTTCCAGATCCTTCTGTCGTCTACGATCCGGAGTTCCGTCTCGAACTCCTCGTCCGTCAGCTGCGAGTAATCGTAGGACAGGAGCGAGTCGACGTGCTGCTCGAGCGAGCGGATCGCCTTCATCAGCGCGCCCTCGAAGTTCGTCGAGATGGCCATCACTTCCCCGGTCGCCTTCATCTGGGTCGACAGGGTGTGGGCCGCGGTGATGAACTTGTCGAAAGGCAGCCGCGGGATCTTCACGACGCAGTAGTCGAGCATGGGCTCGAACGAGGCAAATGTCTTCTTCGTGATCGCGTTCGGAATCTCGTCGAGCGTGTAGCCCACGGCGATCTTGGCGGAAACCCTGGCTATCGGGTAGCCGGTCGCCTTCGAGGCGAGCGCGGAGCTCCGGCTCACCCTCGGATTCACCTCGATGACGCAGTATTCGAAGGATTCCGGGTTCAGGGCGTACTGGACGTTGCAGCCGCCCGTGATCCTCAGCTCGTCGATGATCCGGAGCGCGGAGGATCTCAGCATCTGGTACTCGCGGTCCCCGAGCGTCTGGGACGGCGCGACGACGATGGAATCCCCTGTGTGCACTCCGACCGGGTCGATATTCTCCATGTTGCAGACGGTGATGCAGTTGCCCTTCGCGTCGCGCATCACCTCATACTCGATCTCCTTCCAGCCCGAGATGCACCGCTCGACCAGAACCTCGTTCACTCTGGAGAGCCGGAGCCCGTTGGACAGGATCTCCCTGAGCTCCTCCTCGTTATGGGCGATGCCTCCCCCGGAGCCCCCCAGCGTGTAGGCCGGGCGGAGAACCACGGGGTAGCCGATTCCCTTCGCGAATACGGCGCCCTCCTCGACGGAGTGGACGACAAGGCTCGCGGCGATCGGTTCCCCGATCTTCTCCATCGTATCCTTGAACGACTGCCTGTCCTCGGCTTTCCTGATCGTGAGCGCCGTCGTCCCGATGAGGCGGACTTCCGGATGTTCCTCGA
Organism: uncultured Lachnospiraceae bacterium; assembly: GCA_902773435.1. GTDB lineage: Bacteria > Bacillota > Clostridia > Lachnospirales > Lachnospiraceae > Chordicoccus. The sequence continues at coordinate 39,482 of CACYEN010000131.1, forward strand.
AATATCCGCGGTCCGAGAGCTCCATCGCGAGGTTGAGGCCCGCCTGGCCGCCCAGCGTCGGGAGAATCGAGTCGGGCTTCTCCTTCTCGATGATCCTCATGACCGTCTCGGCCGTGAGCGGCTCGATGTAGACCTGATCGGCGATGTCGCGGTCCGTCATGATCGTGGCGGGATTGCTGTTCAGCAGGACAACCTCGATGCCCTCCTCCCTGAGCGCGCGGCAGGCCTGGGTCCCCGCGTAGTCAAACTCGGCGGCCTGCCCGATGATAATCGGGCCGGAGCCGATCACCAGTACTTTTCTGACAGATGAATTCTTCGGCATATTCAGATCCTCCCCCGGCGCATCATCTTCATGAACCTGTCAAACAGATAATTCGCGTCCTGAGGACCCGGGCAGGCCTCGGGGTGGAACTGGACGGTGAAGATGTTCTTCCCCTCGTAGGCGAGGCCTTCATTCGTCCCGTCGTTGACATTTTCAAAAGCGGGACGCGCGACCGCCGGGTCCACCGTGCTGATATCCACCGCGTACCCGTGATTCTGTGACGTGATGCAGACCTTCCCGTCCCCGAGAAGGTCCCGCACCGGGTGATTCCCGCCCCTGTGGCCGTATTTCATCTTATAGGTATCCGCGCCGGTCGCGAGCGCCATCAGCTGGTGGCCGAGGCAGATCGCGAAGATCGGCACGTCGGACTCATAGAGTTTCGCGATCTCGCGGATGATCCGCGGATTGTCCTTCGGATCCCCGGGGCCGTTCGTCAGCATGATTCCGTCGGGCTTTCCCGCGAGAATCTCCCCGGCGGAGGTCCCGGCGGGCCAGACCGTCACGGCGCAGCCGCGCTTCAGAAGATTGTCCCGGATGTCCCTCTTCGCCCCGAAATCAAAGAGCGCGACGCGGGGACCGCTTCCGGGGAATTCGCCCGCCGACGCGCAGGTGACGCGGTCCACGACCTGCCCGACCCGGTAGTCCCGGATGCGGGACAGCGCTTCCTCCGCACGGATATCTTCCGTGGTGATCATCCCGTTCATCGTGCCTTTCTCCCGGAGGATCCTGGTGAGGGCCCGCGTATCGATTCCGGAGATCCCCGGAATATCATTTTTCTCAAGAAAATGCTGAATCGTCTCTTCCGAACGGAAGTTGCTGGGAAGTCTGGACAGTTCTCTCACGATAAAACCGTCCGTCCAGGGACCCGCGGATTCCATGTCCTCCGCGCAGATCCCGTAGTTGCCGATCAGAGGCCACGTCATGCAGACGGCCTGCCCGGCGTATGACGGGTCCGTCAGGACCTCAAGATATCCGGTCATCGACGTGTTAAATACGATTTCGCTGACAACGGTCCTCCCGGAGCCGATGGAGGTTCCGTGAAAGACCGTTCCGTCTTCAAGGATAAGGGATGCCTTCAATACCGTCGTCCTCTCTTAGCTGATTTGCTCTTCATACGAGAATATGCGATGCAATTGTACAATATGAAAACTGCAAATGCAATAAAGCCGGTCAAATATAATGAGAGGGACAGGCTGCCTATTCCTCCTGGTTGAAGGGGTCAGCCTGTCTCCTCTTCTCGTCGAGATTATTAAAATAGACGAACCGGTTCGTCAGATTGATGCGTCCGTAGGTCTCATAGCGGCTCATCCTCGGGACGACGAGGCTGTCCGCGATCCTGCCGTCCGGGCCGGTGAGAAAGAGCGTCTCCCCGTCCCTCAGGTTGAAGTTGCAGATGTATTCCCCGACCGCGTAGTAGTTCTTCCGCCCGTTGATCAGCACGGACTCGCCGGGCCCGAGTTTCTTATCGGGGAGCGTGTACATCTGCGGGTCGTACTCGCGGTCTGAGAGGCAGTACTCGGAGAGGTCCACCGCCGCGCTCCCGACGTTGCTCAGCCTGATCCAGTCGGAATCGCTCTTCGCTGAGATCTCCTGGATCAGGAGAAGCGGGCCTTTTACCTGCCGCGTCACAGCCTTGATGACGCACCTGCCGCCCGGGGCGCTGCTGCCGTCTATGTCGAGCTCCGGGCTGTTCACCTTCTCGCCGTTCACATTCCAGCAGACGAACCGGTAGCCCGGCGCCGCCTTCGCGCTCATGCGGATGACAGGGTCGCTGTAATATCTGCACCTGTAGGAGCCCCCTCCCCTCACCTCCATCTGGTTCCAGCTCACGGCGGCTCCGTCGCCGACGGAGAGCACCAGGTCATACTTGTCCTCCAGTCCGAAATACTCCCTGAAATCCTCCTCCATCTCGTCGGCGCGGATGTCGGCGAGCTTCTCGGACGCCTGAATGCTGCGGAGCATCTCCTCGTCGAACTCCTCGCCCCTCCACCTGAGCAGTTCCCGCCTCTTCCCGATATAGATCTGCTCCATCAGCGTCCTGACGTGGCTTGCGTCGAACGAGCTGTTGAGCAGGTCCGTCACGATCGTCACGAAACGGTCCCGGTACTCCTTCGACCGCATGACGTTGGAAAATTCCGACGATCCGCCGTAGAATTCGCGGTCCATCAGGTTGCGGAACGTGTCCGTTCCCCTCTCCTTCTCGGAGACCCTGTCCCTGGAATACATGAAGTCGAGGTCGTAGAGCAGAAATCGCAGCCTGCCGTCCGAGGCGGCATTTCCCGGCTCCTTCACCGAGGAGCGCCAGGCCTCGTAATTGTTCCTGGGCCAGTCCGTGTTGTTGAAGAGAACCTCGATGGCGTAGTAGAGCAGATAGTTGTCCATATCCACTCTCTCCTCGAGCAGCTCCCGGTTCTTCTCATCCGTAAGATCGCTCTGGAATAAGGGCAGAACCCCGGTCTTCTCGAGAACTCCCGCCTCGGATTTCTTGAACTTCTCTATGAATTCCGACTGGCCGACGCTGAACCTTCTCGAGATGTAGGAATCGGAAAATGAGGGCATCAGGTCCACCAGGCTGTAGTACTGCCCGTTCAGGAAGAGAATCGCGGGTTTTGAGTACTGGTAGCCGTCAAAGCCGCTCTCCGCGGCGAGGATCTTGCCGAGCTCGCCGGAGAAGGCCCGCGACCAGTGCTCGCTGCAGCGCAGCTTCAGATTCGTGAATTCATTGACGTAGGAGAGCTCGTCGCTGTCCGTATCCTGGAAGATATCCAGGCGGAACTTGTCGTTCTCCATGTCGTAGGGAGCCCCGGCCTTGATCTTGAACGACTTCTTCTCCCAGGTGCGGCTGAAGCCGCCGGAGACGGACAGGCCGATGTTCTGGTCCAGAAGGACGCCGCCCTCCGGGCTGAACATGGTGACGCGCCCCCCGCGGATCCACTGGTCCCCCTTCTGGAAGTAATTTCCGGAGAGGGTGCCGGAATTGCCCGTCACATTTGCCATCGACTTCGTGAGGCCGTCCGCCAGGATTCCCTGCTCATAGCTGTAGAGTCCCCGGTAGGGGCTCGTGATGCTGATCACGGGGATGGAGAACTTCTGCTCCTCGTCCCTTGTGATGACATACGTCCAGCTGTAGGTGGGGCTGACCTCGTCCTGATAGAATATCCTCGCCTTGAGGGGCACCACCGAAGGACCGTCCTCTGAACCCCCGATTTCAATCTCCTGCAGGTACGCTTCGCTCTTTCCGGAGGGATCGTCGCCGTTCAGCGTGTAGCGGATCCTGGCGCCGTCGGGAACCTCCATGTTCAGCCTGAGCGAAACCCTGATCGGCTCCCCGTAAAAGCCGGTCTCCCTGGAAGCCGTGATCGCGCTGCCCTCCGCGTACCTGAGCGCCTCGGCGAGCGATTTTGTCTCGGCCCGTCTCCTCACGAGGTAGAGCGCAATCAGGCATACGAAGACGAGAAGCATCCACAGCTTCCGCAAAAGACCGTTTTTTCGGTTATTCTGAAGATCAGCCAAGTGAATCACCTGTCTTTGCGATCCAGTTGACAGAATCGACTCCCGCCAGTTTCATCAGTTCTTCCTGCATCTTCTTGTTGACACCGGCCGAGGAGGCCTCGATGATCATCTCCTGGTGTTCGGGGGAGATATTGACGGATCTCACCTTCACGCGGCGCGCGCTCCGCCTCACCGTGTGCTCGACCATATAGACGTCCATCGCGGCATCCGTTCCGCCCCTCACTACGATCAGGTAGCCGGAGCCCCTGCCCGAGACGACGCTGAAGAAAAGGACGATCAGCGCGATCGCGAGCGTCGTCGTAAACGCGAGCACGTTGTTCCTCGACCCGACGCACAGGCCCTCGGAGATCGCCCAGAATATGAAGACGGTGTCCCCGCTGTCCTTGATCGCGGTCCTGAACCTGACGATCGAAAGGGCGCCGACCATGCCGAGCGAGATCACGATATTGCTGCTGATCATCAGCATGATCACGACCGAGATGAGAAGGATCACGACGAGTGACCCGTTAAAGCGCGCGCTGTAGGCCGCCGTCCGGTTTGTCAGATAGTAGGTGATATAGATGATCGCCGCGACGGCGAGCCCTGAAAGAAGCGTGTAGAGAATCGTCTTCACGCCGAGATTTGCGCTGTTCGCCGCGAAATATTCAAAGATCTGCTCTTTAGTCATTGTCTGCCTCCGTATCTTATCAGAGTATTCGTCAGCCGCGCTTCTCTCACAGATAGCAGCCGGGTCTTCCCATGCTGTACTTGCTGACGGCCATCCGGGTCAGGTTATAGGGCCTCAGGATGTCGGAAATGAACTTCATCAGGTAGCCGTCAAATTTCAGCTCCAGGATCGTCCTGTCGTACATGAGCGGCACAAGTCCCGGGTCCCTGCGGAACAGGTCGAGATCCGACTCGCTGCACATAACGCGGCTGTCGAGGGTGATCCTTGTCCTGCACTCCGGATACGTGAACGCGTACCTGTGGTACTCGATCAGCGTCACCGGCCTCACGCACCCCAGCATCATCTCGGTATACAGAAGAAGGGCGGTCCCGCCCGGGTCCCCCTCCGCGTAGTTGAGCAGCACGCTGTAATCTCCTCCGATCAGGATCTCCGCGTCGGTCCTCGAGATCACGAGGGTCCGCTTGTTGTGCAGCTCCCCCACTTTCAACTTGATCTCCAGGCTGCACCACTCGGCGTCCGGGGAGTAAACACGCAGCCTGATCTTCTTCCGCTTCTCAACGCCGGCCATCCTGAGCTCATAGTCCGTGTCGTCCGGCGTGTCAAAGTACAGGCTTCTAACGCAGTATCCGTCAGGGCCGGAGTGGGGATCGGTGCTGAGCAGGGCGGCCAGCCGCTTCCTGAGGTCGAACGCCTGGCTCTCACCGAGAAGATATTTATATTCTCTACGTCTGACAGAATTCTGTTCCATAAAAATGATTATATTTTTTTGACAATAATGTGTCAACCATTAACGGTTTTGTCTCAGAATCTTAACAAAAGGCCGTCGTGAAATTATTATTGACGAATCAATCGAAACATAGTAAACTATCGGATGTTGACGAAAGAGTCAGCGGTCAGCAGGAGTGGCGGAATTGGCAGACGCGCAGGCTTCAGGTGCCTGTTGTCGCAAGGCAGTGAGGGTTCAAGTCCCTTCTCCTGCATAAGGATTTAAGGAAGTTTGCAGATATCTGCAGACTTCCTTTTTTCATGCTATAATGCCCGGAAATACAGGCTTTTCCATACCCTCATCCGTGTTATTTCTTTCCGCCCCGCTCCATGGTGTTTTGGCGGTTTTTACGGCGGGTGACAGTCAAAATAATAGTCAAAATGACAGTCAGAAAAAGCCCCTGGTTTCAAGGGCCGGGAGACGTTCTGCGGTGTAAGGAAAAAGGGCGTGTGAAAAAGCTCCCGTTTTTCACACGCCCTTTTACTGCCGCCCCGCATGGCAGGGCGGTATCTCCGTCTTCAGTTGCTCTCCCGGACAGCCCTTCCGCTTATTCCGCGGGCGTCTCCGGCGACTCGCAGGACTCCGGCTCACCCGATGCCTCCGGTTTTACCGCTTCCGCCGTCTCCCCGCAGGCCGCGGGCTCCGCCTCCGGCTCTTCCTCCGGCACCGCGGGATTTTCCGCTTCCGCCGCATCATCTGCCGCAGGGGTTTCCTCCGCCGGGCAGGCCTCGCCGGCTTCCTGTCCGCTCACATCGCCCTCGCCGGCGACGGGGGCAGCTTCCGCATCATCCACCACCTGGAACTCGGCGTCGAGCACGTCCTCCGCCTCATCCTCCGGCTCCGTCCCGGCCGTCTCGATTTCGGTGAACGGCCCGTCATCAGCCGCGCCGGCTCCCGCTTCCCCGCCTTCGGGCGTCTGAGCCTCATCGGCGGCGTCATCCGCGTCGAGCGGGGGCAGCTTTCCTCCGCACCTCGAGCAGTAGGCGGAATCGGCACTGACCAGCTCGCCGCACTGGGGGCACGTCCGCTTTCCGGACAGCGAAGCGGCTTTCGACGTCAGCGCCGCGATATTCGCGAGATGGCCCCTGATATCGCCCATGATGCGCTCCTCGTCCTCGTCGGACCCGGTCCCGCCGCTCTCCGCTTTCTTGAAGACGCGCTCACCGAGAAGCTGGTAGAGCTTCGCGATCTCACGGTGTTCCTCGCTGATCTTCGTCTTGAGCCTTGCGGAAGCGATCGCGTTCTCCGTTCCGCCCGCCGCCTTCTTCGTCAGCTTTGAGAAAGACTCACCGACGCTGCTGAAAAAATTCTTTGCCATGACATATACTCCTTTCCTGCTGACCGGTGCCGGTCCGGCATCAGCCCCGCATCCTGATCACGGGCACCCCTTTGTGTTTCAGATAATCCTCCGTGATGATGACCTCTCCAATGCTGCTGTCCTTCGGTATCTCATACATGATATCGAGCATATATTCCTCAAGGATGGACCGAAGGGCCCTCGCGCCCGTATCCCGCGCGAGCGCGCGCGAGGCGATCTCCGCGAGCGCGCCGTCCTCGAAGGTCAGCTTCACTCCGTCCATCGCCAGAAGGGTTTCATACTGTCTGAGGATCGCGTTTTCAGGCTCCCTCAGGATTCTCACGAGCATCTCCTCCGTGAGGGCCTCCAGCGGACAAATGACCGGAAGGCGCCCGAGAAACTCGGGGATCATCCCGAACTTCCTGAGATCTTCCGTCTCGGCGAACCTGACGATGTTCCGGTCGCCGTCGTAGCGGTCCTTCAGGTCGGCGTGGAAACCGATCCCGCTGTGGCGGTTCAGGCGTTCCTTCACGATATCCTCGAGTCCGGGGAACGCTCCTCCCACGATGAACAGGATATTCTTCGTGTTGACGGTCTTCATGGGAACCATCGCGTTCTTGCTGGAAGCCCCGACCGGGACCTCCACCTCCGCCCCCTCGAGAAGCTTCAGCATTCCCTGCTGCACCGCCTCTCCGCTCACGTCCCTCTGGTTCGTATTCTTTTTCTTCGCGATCTTGTCGATCTCGTCGACGAAGATAATGCCGTGCTCGGCCTTCTTCACATGATTTCCCGCGGCCGCGAGAAGCTTGGAGACCACGCTCTCGATATCGTCACCTATATAGCCTGCCTCGGTGAGCGACGTCGCGTCGGTAATGGCCAGCGGGACATCCAGCAGTTTCGCAAGCGTCTGGACCAGGTACGTCTTTCCGCACCCCGTCGGGCCGATCATGAGCACGTTGGATTTCTCGATCTCCACCGGCTCGCGGGCGCCGGGATCAGGCAGGCGGTCCTTTCCGGCCTGTTTCCTGTAGTCCCGGACTTTCTCCTCCCCGATGATCCGCTTGTAGTGATTGTAGACGGCGACAGACAGCACTTTCTTGGCGTGCTCCTGTCCGACAACGAACCGGTCCAGCTTCTTCCTGATGATGTGGGGAGCCGGGATATCGGCCATCTCGAACCGGGGTTCCTCTTTCTCCTCCTGTTCCTGCGCAGCCCTGCCGGCGTCCCCGCCGAAGAGGCTGCCGAGGTTCAGGAATGAGAAGTGGGGCAGGTTCTCCGTCAGCTTCCGGAGCTCTCCGTTGTTCCGGAATTCGTTGACGCTCTTCTGCATGCAGTCGCCGCAGACCAGAAATCCGTTGGGGAGCTCGAGCAGGCTTCCCGCCTCTCTCTCCGTCCTCCCGCACATCGAACAGCGCCTGCTGTCCGCGTCATTGCCGCTCCCACCGCCCGGGGATCCGGTATCCTTCCTGTCCTGATCGCTCATAAAACCTTCCTGCTGTCCCTGTCAGCATATAAAACACTTCACCGCCATCCCCGGAACGCGCCGCCGCTCCGCGGGGCGTCATTTCGAAAAATCGGGGATGTTGTACTCGTCCCTGTTGTTTCCGAAGAGGCCCCCGAAGTCAAAGCCGCCGTCCTCCCCGCCGCCGTCACCGGCTTCCGGCGCGGATGGCTGCCCTTCCGGTGCGGATGGCTGCTCTTCCGGCGTCTCCGGGGAGACCGCCTCCGCGGCCCCGGATTCCGCATCTGCCGCTTCCTCTCCGTCGTCCTCCGGCGCAGGGGCGGATGGTACCGGACCGGGGTCCGGCTCTGCGGTTCCGTCGTCACCGTCCTTCCCCGGGGCTTCCCCGCCGGCGTCTTTCTCCGCCTTGCCCGGCTCCGCCTTCTCCAGGACGTCATAATTCTGCCCGGGCGTCCCGTCTTCCCTCAGGAAACCGTCCCTGACCGCCCGGCTTCTGCTGCCGAGTGAGACGAGGACCCTCAGCTTGCTGAACTCGTCGGCCTCCCTGTCGTATCTGCTGACGGAGACCGGGAGCTCCTCGCCGGCCCTGTAGTACCTGAGCAGATCGACGAGCGTATCCGCATCCGGAACCTCCAGGCCGTCGATCGACGTGATGATGTCGTGCGTGAGGATCCCGGCTCTCGCCGCGGGTCCGCTCTCGTCGAGATCGGAGACATAGACGCCCGCGGGAAATCCCGATGCGAGGTAGTACTCCGGCATCGTGACGCAGATGACCCCGAGATAGGAGGCCTCCTCCTCTTCGACGGGTTCCCTCGGCTCCCTCGCGGCGAGCCGCTCAAGAACCGGCATCGCCTCCGCGGCGGGGATGGCGTAGCCGACTCCCTCCACTGTGACGCCGACGGATTTGATCTCATTGATTCCCACGAGTTCGCCCCGCATGTTGATCAGGGCGCCCCCGGAATTGCCCGGATTGATCGAGGCGTCGGTCTGGATCATGTAGCTGACGCCGCCGTCCTTCGCGTAGACGGGCCTTTCGACCGCGCTCACGATCCCTCCCGAGACGGACTGTCCGTAGCCGAGCGCGTTCCCGATCGCCGCAACCGTCTCCCCGACTTCCAGGCTGTCCGAATCCCCGATCTCAATCGCGCTGACCGCCGCCCGCGCCGACTTTCCGAGCTCCGACATGTCCACGCTTATCAGCGCGAGATCGCTGTCCGCGTCGGAACCCTTCAGGGTCCCGTCCGCGAAAGAGCCGTCCTCAAACCCGACGCTGATCCCGGAAACTCCGGAGACGACGTGGCCGTTCGTCGCGATGAGGAGCTCGCTCTCCGTCTTCCGGATGATGATCCCGGTCGCCATGACCGCATCTCCGGACGAGGATTCTTTATTCGAAAATCCGGCCGTATCCGCGGCCGGAGAACATGTGATGGATACCATGGAGGGCATGACTTTTCTGACGGCTTCCGTCATCGGGAGGATCGGATTCACGTCCTCCCCCGTCGGGACCTGTCCGCCCGCGGATTCCGCTGTTGCGGACTTGTCTTCCGCCGGTTCGGAGGCCGCGCCCCCGGAGACCGCCGTCTCCGCCTTCCCGGCCGCCGCCCGCCGGTTCCTGCCTGATCCGGAGATCGCGGAGACCAGAACGACAAGAAGAAGGATCCCGGCCGCCGCAAGGCAGAGCCAGAGCAGGATCTTCCTCATCTTTTCGTTGTCGCCATTTCCACCTTCCGGTGAGTTTCCGGCGGAATCTCCGGGCCTCAGGAATCTGTACACGTCATAGCGGCTCCGGTATTCCCCGCCGCGTTGATCCCCTTCCCCGGCATTTCCGCAGAACCTGACGTTCTCGCGGTATCCCGGATACCCGTACTCCGGCATTCCGGCATCCCCTTCGTCCGCGGGGCCCTCTTCCGGTGCGCCGGCCGCGGGATCCGTCCCTGCCGGATCTTCACCGTATTCGGGGAATTCTCTGTTTAAATCTTCCATTTCCTATGCTCCTTACACATATCCGCGCGGTCCCGTCAGTACTCGGGATTCTCCGGAATCCCGTTCTTCCAGAACGAGCGGTTCATGCTGAAGGCTTTCACCATCCAGGCGGGCAGGGACCTGAAATTCTTTCCCAGGCGGAACCCGAGTACCCGCATGAAGCACTGCCAGTAGAACTGGGGCAGCAGGTAGATTCTTCCCGTCTGCCACAGTTTGCGCGTCACGTACCTGACGAGCCGCATCCCCTCCCCCTCCGACCTGAGTCTTCCGAAGATCTCGGGGTGCATGGCCTGGGAGACGCCGTTGTCGAAATTCCTGTGGAACTGCTGCAGGGCTGAGTAGTTGTGGGAGTGGCAGACGCACGCGTCAGCCTCGTAATACACGATATATCCGAGGTTCAGGATGCGGCCGGCGTAGACCATGTCCTCATTGAAAATGGCCGGCGCGCTGAATCCCTTCATCTCGTCGAACAGGCGCCGGTCGTAACAAGCGCAGACATTTGAGCAGAAGAACGCCTTCACCCCGGCGGTCTGCACGTCTTCTATCTTCTGGCTCCTGCTTCTGTCAGGGTAATTGAAGCTGCGCACGAATCCCTCGGCGATGCGGCAGTCCTGCTTGGGAATCTGCCGCGCGTAGACGACCCTGACGAGCGGGTCGTCGAAGGGCTTCAGCAGCCGTTCGATGAGATACTCATCGACCGGAACCGCGTCCTGCGTCATGAACAGGATCGTGTCCGCAGCCGAAAAGCCGACGCCCATATTTCTGGTCGCCGCGTGATCAAACTGTTCTTTCGATATGTGGAAGACTTCCGTTCTCTCCGCCCCCGCGATGAGACTTTCGTCCCAGTCTTCCTCCCCCGTATTAATAATCAGTATATGGTCAGGGTGCACACTCTGACGGCCCAGCATCCTGATCAGCTCCCTGAAGGAGCCGTCCGGCTTTCTGGTCGGCACAACGACATCCACCGTCCTTTTCCCCATAATTTACTCCCCCGAATAACTCCGCTTCTCCCCCGAATCGCGGATGAGGCATCTTCCGGCCGGTCAATATCCCATCAATCACAAAAAGTACCATCGCGGAAGCGGATGGCACTTTTATGTCTTTTTCAATGAACTGCCGGCGCGCTGTCCGCGCCTTCCCCCATGTATCTGAAACGCTCTGCCCTGCCTTCCCCGGCTCGCGCGGGTCAGATGACGACATCCGCCTCTCCGCCTGACAGGCCGATCACGCTGTTCTGGATCGCCGCCTCCCTGCTCTTCGCCGTGAGGTTGGACAGGGACTCGATATCGGCGCTGAATTCCGCGACGGTCGAGCTGACCTGATAGTCCGTGTCGTCGAACAGGAATTCGTGGAGCTCCGCGACGTTGTCGGCCAGCGTCACCGGCACGACGGCATCGAGTTTCTTGGAGCCCGCGTAGACATTTTTCTCGAGATGCTCGAACGGGAACCCCGACGTCTTCTCGATCTCAAACGTGAACATCTGCGACGCGAGCCGGATGATCTCGGAAGCTGAGAACGACGTCTTGCAGAGCGGGAACACGTCCCTGATCATGCCCTGGACGGTCTGGATTCCCCTCTTCTTCGCCTTGTTCACGATCTTGTGGATGACAACGCGCTGACGCTGGGTCCGCTTCATGTCGTTGCCCGTCGTGTAGCGTATGCGCGCGTAAGCCACGGCCTGGACCCCGTTCAGATGGTAGTCCCTCGGCATGGTTTCGGGCTCGATCGGAACATACTCGAGCCCCGTCACACTGGAGGTCTCGATGCAGTAGTTGTTCATGTGGACAACCTCCTGCTCCGTCATCCAGACGTCGATCCCGTCGATGTCGTCGACGAGCTTCGCGACCGCGTTGAAGTCGACCACGACATAGTCGTGGATATTCAGGTCGAAATTCCGGTTCAGCATCGTGAGCAGCTGCCTGGCGCTGCCGTTGGCGTAGGCGGCGTTCGCCTTGTCATACTTTCCGGCGGCTGTCGTAACGCCGGTAAATCCGTTGGATTCCTCGGAGATCGTCGCGGTGTCGTAATCCGTGTTGTTCGCGTAAGTGACTTCCGGAGTCTCCTCCGTGGTTTCACCGGCTTCCGCGCCTTCCCCGGTCCCCGCGCCCGCGCCCTGGCTGCCGCTTTCCCGGTTTCCCGTGTCCTGGCTGCCGGACCCGCTGTTCCCGCTGCCTGAGCCGGGATCTTCGCCGTCCGTGGCCGGGACTAAAGTGCCTCCGTCAGGGGGATTTCCCTCTCCTGCGGGCTCCTCGCCCCCGCCTTCGCCTGCAGGCTGTTCCCCGCCGCCGTCTCCGGTCTCTCCGGCACCTGCGTCGTCGGGACTGCCTTCACCCGGGGCAGCTTCGCCGGCATCCTCTGTGCCCTCTCCGGCACCGCCTTCGCCGGCATCCTCTGCGCCCTCTCCGGCGCCGCCTTCACCGGCGTCCCCGGTGTCCTCTCCGGCACCGCCTTCACCGGTCTCTCCGGCTCCCTCTCCCGCGTCTCCGGCGCCATCATCGCCGCCTTCACCCGCGGGTTCGCCTTCGCCGGCGTCTCCGGCGTCTCCGCCCGTGTCCGCCTCGCCGGTATCGTAGTCGTAGTACTCCATATCCTCCTCATAGGTGGCGACATCCTCTTCGAAGTCAGCGGCCCACTCGGCGCCGTCGTCGTCACCCTGGGGAACCTCGGCGTCGGACTTCGTCCCGATATTGAGAAGGGTATCCCTGTAAAGCGAGATCAGGCGCACCTTGCCCGTCTCGTTGTTGATGCTCGCGATAATCATCGTATCGCTGTTCGCGTAGTCAATCTGATCCGTGTCTCTCGTGTCGATCCCGACGAGGGCGATATTGGTGTAGCCCTTCATCCTCCTGTTCGAGGTGACTTCGGTATTCTCCTCCGCTGCATCGGCGTCCGCGTTCGGATCCGGGGTAACAGCCGCGGGAACCTTCACCTGCCCGCCCTCCGCGGGATCACTTTTCGCGCCGGCGGAGCTGCTCCCCTTCGGCACGTCCTTCCCGGCGGTCACGGTTCCGGCCGACGTATTCACGCCGGCGTGAGCCCCTGCCCGGGATCCGATGCTCCTGAGCCCGGCGTTGATCTTCGCGAAGACAAAGATCCCGCAGACCAGAATCATCAGAACCAGAATCTCGGCAAGAAAGATAATCAGGCTCTTTCTGGACTTGCCGCTCTTTTTGCTGTTTTTCCCCGATCGTGACATTACTGCACTGGCTCCTGACTAATATGCGTTCTTGTTCACAAATCCCCTGAACACCGTGAGGAACAGGATCTTCAGGTCGAGGCCCAAAGTCCAGTTCTCGATATAATAGAGGTCGTAATCAATTCGCTTCCTGATGGAGGTATCCCCCCGGTAGCCGTTGACCTGGGCCCAGCCCGTCATCCCCGGGCGGACCTGGTGCTTGACCATGTACCGCGGAATCTCCTCCTGAAACTTCTCCACAAAATAAGGTCTCTCCGGTCTCGGACCGACGAGAGACATATCTCCCTTGAGGACATTGAAAAGCTGAGGAAGTTCATCGATGCTGGTCTTCCTCATGAACCTGCCGACCGGGGTCACCCTCGGATCGTCCCTTGTCGTCCACTTCTTCCTCTCGGCGGAATCGTCCTGGACGATCATGGAGCGGAACTTGTACATCATAAAGCGCCGGTTGCGGAGCCCGACCCTCTCCTGCGAGTAGATCAGGGGGCCCGGAGAAGTCGCCTTGACCGCGAGCGCGAATATGAGCATGACCGGCGAGAAAAGCACGATCAGCACTATGCTCCCGACGATATCGATGACTCTCTTGACCATCGCCGGAAACGCGTTGGACAACGGCACGTACCTGATGTTGATGACCGGAAGCCCCAGTATGTCCTCCGTATAGGGCTTCGTCGGTATGATGTTGTTGTAGTCCGGTATGAACTTGGTGTGGACACCGGACTTCTCGCAGAGCGATACGATGGACTCGAGCCTGTAATACTCCGAAAGTCCGAGCGTGATCGCGATCTCGTCGAGATGGTTTTCGGGGAGGATGATCATGAGATTGTCGACTCTCCCCAGAACCTTTATTCCCTTGTATTCAGTTCCCGCCTCGATTCTGTCATCCAGGATCCCCCTGATATTGAGTCCCCACTGCGGATTCATCGCGACACGGTCAATATACTCCTCCGCGGCCCGGCTGTATCCGACCAGAAGGACATTTCTCACAAACCGGCCCCGCCTGCGCATATTCATCATGATCTGTCTGATGATCATGCGCATGATCAGGTCAAGTGTCGTGTTCAGAGTAAAGAACACCGCAATCATGACTCTCGACCAGTTGACCTGATGGATCAGGTACAGGATCAGGATGAAAATCATGAATCCGATGATGTTGGAGAGCGCGACATTGCCAATCTCAGAGCGCCGTCCCTTCATCCGGTTCGCGCGGTACAGTCCGAACCCCGAGTAGAGAATCAGAATTCCCGGTACGATAAAAAAAAGTGCCGTCATGTAGGAAGTGAACGGCACAGATTCAACCGAATTCCCGGGCAGAACCCTGGTGCGGAACTTCAGGTACCAGGCGAGAACATAGGAGATCGCGGCAATCAGGATATCGCAGACAGCCAGAAGGCGACTGAAATACTTTTGATTATCCTCTATCAAATCAGTATCCCCGTACTTCTGCACCATATATCATGAATAGTATTCAATTAACCCCCTCCTCGAAGGGAGCCCGCCGACATGTCCCGCAACACGGATTCTTCAAAATTCCGCGCTCCAAAAACCTATCAGGCAGTTACAAATATACTATATCGGTGAACTCATGGCAAGATATTTATGGAAACCTGATTTGTAAAAAAAACGGGAACCCCGCCTTTCGTGCGGCGGGATTCCGTCAGGTCCGGAACAGTCTCCGGACCACGTTGATCCAGAGCTCAAGCTGTATTTCCGCGTAGCTTCGCGCGTATTCGGGCTTCGGCTTCACGCGGAGCCCGTCCCGTCTTCCCTCCGCGCTCATCCGGAAACCCCGGGCGATGCCGGCGAGGTACTCCCTCCCGAAGCCCCGGGCGGCGAAGAACACCGCCTTGACAAGGAATCCCGGGAGGAGCAGGGGCAGATTGAGGATGATCTGCCAGGCCGGCATGTTCTTGGAGATCAGGTAGATGCTGTTCCGGGAGGTATTCTTCACCTTGAAGAGGTTGTAGACGGACCCGGTCGTCGCGCTCCCCGCGTGGAGCACGCGCGCGGACGGGACATAGAGGTTCTTCCAACCGTGGATCCTCGCCCTCCAGCCGATATCGCAGTCCTCCAGATAGGCAAAATGGCGCTCGTCGAAGAGTCCGATCTCATCGAGCGCGCTCATCCGGTAGATCGCCGCCCCCGCGCAGGAGAAAAAGACGGGACACGGCTTCTCAAATCTTCCGGAGGGCTTCCCCTTGCCCCTCGCGAAGGCCCAGCCGAGCGAACAGTAGAGGTCGCCCGCGTCGTCGATCTTCCCGGGATCCGCCATGCTCAGCATCATCGCCTGGCACGAGAACGCGCGGGGATTCGCCTCCATCGCCGCTACCAGTTCCCCGGTAAACTCCGGTTCCGCGCGGGTGTCGTTGTTGAGCAGGACGCAGTAGTCCATCCCGGCCTCCCGCGAGGCCCCGATTCCGGCGTTGACCGCCCCGCAGAACCCCGTGTTCCCGGGAAAGAGGATGAGCTCCGTCTCAGGATAGTTCTCCCTTACAAAATCAGCGCTGCCGTCGGAGGACCCGTTGTCGACGACGACCACGAGGTCCGGCTTTCTCCTCTGCCGTCTCATCGCGTCCAGGCAGTCCGGCAGCCAGCGCAGCCCGTTGTAGTTCGGTATGACGATCGATACCGATGGTTCCATTTTCTTTATACCCGAAGGGAATAATTCCATTTTTTCACCGAGAGACTGGGATTATAGTTCGGGTCGCCTTTCTTCAGAATATCTGTCCATGCGGAGCGGAAGTACTCGATCTCCGACTGGAAACGCCTGACCTTCTCCGGAGTGTCCTCCGGCCCCCTGGTCCTGGATTCGTCGTGGTACAGCTCGGCGAACGGGTCGTAGACGACGCGGTACCCGCACTTGATCACCTTCAGGCAGTAATCGACGTCGTTGAACGCCACCGCCAGCTCCTCCGTGAATCCCCCGGCCTTTACGAACGCCTCCCTCTTCGTCATCATGCAGGCGGCGGTGACCGCGCTAAGGTCCTGTATGAGGGAAGCCTTGTGCATGTAGCCGCTCCTGCCCCTCGGAAGGTCCACGAACATGGAACCCGCGATTCCTCCCATTCCGACGACGATCCCGGCGCTCTGGACCCGGTTGTCCGGGTAGTAGAGCTTCGCCCCGACCGCGCCGACGTCCTCCCGCATGAGCATGCCCAGCATCTCCGTCAGCCAGTCCGTCGAGATCGTTCCACGGACGTCGTTGTTGAGGAAGAGCAGATAGTCCCCGTGCGTGTACCTGACCCCGTAGTTGTTGATGGCCGAGTAGTTGAATCCCTTCTTCCAGCGCACGAGGTGGATTTCGTCGAGGGCGGAAATCTCCCTGTAATACTCGAACGTCGCCCTGTCGCGGCTGCCGTTCTCGACGATGACGATCTCCAGGTTCGGATACCCTGTATCGAGGAGCGAATTCAGGCACGACCGCAGGGCTTCGGACTCATCCCTGTTCGGAATCACGACCGAGACCATCGGACTGTCCTTCACCGGATACCGCACCCTGTAGAATCCGAAGTCGGGGAGAAGCTCCACGGTTCCCTCTGTTCCCGTCCTGAGGAGGTTCCCCTCGATGGCCCTTTTGCCGGCCTCATAGGCGTACATCTTGCTCATCGGGTTGTCCGCCGTGGAGGTCTCGTGCGTCCTCCAGTGATAGAGGACGCGCGGAACGCGGACGATCCTCCCCGCCTTCTCCGCGCAGCGGAAGATCAGGTCGTAATCCTGCGCCCCGTCCATCTCCGGATCGAACATTCCGGCCTCGAGGATGAGCGACTTCTTTATGACGAGGAGGTGCGTGATATAATTGTTCGACCTGAGGAGGTCCAGGTTGAACTCGGGCTTGAAATGCGGCTGGTAGTAGCTCGACCTGTCCGACGTGACCTTGTCCTCGTCCGTATAGATCAGGTCCGCGCCGCCCATAATCGCCCCGGCTACCTCATAGAGCGCGTCCGGTTCCAGGAGGTCGTCGTGGTCGAGAAAGGCGATGTACTCCCCTCCCGCCGCGCTGATTCCCCGGTTCGTGTTCTCCGAGATCCCCAGGTTCTCCTCGAGGGCGACGTATGTGATCCTCGGATCCCTGGAACGGAGCTCCTCCGCCATCTCCCGGACCGTCCTGCCCTTTCCCGCGGACTCATCCCCTCCCGCGTCGACGATGACGAGCTCCCAGTTGTCGAAGCTCTGGTCCAGAACGGATTCCGCCATCTGCATAAAATAGCGCTCAGGGGTCCTGAACGCGGGCACGACGACGGAGATCCTGGGGGCGCCGGTGATCGGGTGGTTCTTCTGGTGCTTGATCACGTCCTCCTTCGCCCTGTGGGTATCCCTCCAGGGCCCGTAGGGGACGTCCTCGGGTTCCAGGCGGTCCATCAGATGATTGATGAATTCCTTTGTCCCGAAGTGCTTCCAGTAGAGGTATGCTTTTTTGACCTTATATGGTGTGATCGGAAACTGCATAGGATCAAATCTCCCCCTGCTCCCTGAGCTCCTCCAGGTAGCGCCGGAGCGCGTCCCTCCACTCGGGCAGCGGCATAAATCCGTTCTCCGCGATCGCGGAGCGGTCCATCCTGCTGTTGGCAGGCCGTTTCGCCGCGGCCCCGTACTCCTCCGTCGACACGGGGATGACGGTCATCTTCGTGATTCCCGCGGCCCGGAAGATCTCTTTTGAAAAATCATACCAGGAGATGTAATCCCCCTCGTTCGTCACGTGATAGACCCCGTAGCGGTCCGTGAGAATCATGTCGACGACGAGCCTCGCGAGATCGCGGGTGTAGGTGGGGGTTCCGATCTGGTCGTTCACAACCCTCAGCGTATCCCGCATCTGGGCAAGCCGGAGCATCGTTTTCACGAAGTTCTTTCCATTCAGGCCGAATACCCACGCGATGCGCAGGATGAACCATTTCCGGGCATACTCGCGCACGGCTTCCTCTCCCTCGGCCTTCGTCGCCCCGTAAACGCCGATCGGATTCACGGGATCCTCCGGGCGCCACGGCCTTGTCCCCTCCCCGTCGAAGACATAATCGGTCGAAAAATACATGATCGGAATGCCGAGCTCGCCGCAGACCCTGGCGACATTCGCGGTCCCGCCGGCGTTGACGTGCCTGCACATCTCGGGATTCTCCTCCGCGCTGTCCACGGCCGTCCAGGCGGCGCAGTGAATCACCGCATCCGGCTTCTCGCGGAAAAGCACGCCTCTGACTTCCTCGGCGTCCGTGATATCCAGATTCACGAGGGGCATCCCCATCGCGACGGACCGGTTCGCGGTCCCCTTGCTGTCGGAGAACCTTCCGCTCCCCACACATTCGATCCCGCGGCCGGCGAGTTCTTTCATCACGTCGTGGCCGAGCTGTCCCCCTGCTCCGGTTACTAATACCTTCATTGCTATACTCCCCGATTCTGACACTCCGTCCGTGCCGTCAGACATAGTACCTGTAGACCGTCAGCATAACCGCTGAAACAGCCGCTGAAAACGCGCACGCGATCGCGGCCGTCCCGGCAATTTCCTCCGGAACCGCGCTTCCCTGCGCCTTTTTTCTCTTAAATGCTTTGTATAACAAGTTTCCTGTTTCGTCAAGTCCCTGACACACAAAATAGAACAGCGGCACCGCGGCGGGAAGAATATACCTTCCCTGCGGCTGAAAATCGCCCGCGTAGGAATAGATGACCGACAGGACGGGCGGCACCGCCATCGCCGCGAGCATCGCGATCTGCGCGGCGGCGCTCATCCGGAACGCCGAAAAGCGGCTCACCGCCTGTTCCCCGCCCGCTTCGGCGGCGCGTATCCGCCGCTTTTCCCGGGGAATCGAGAGCAGGAGCCTGAGGCTTCCGGCAAGTCCCACCGCGATCATGATGAGCCACAGCCTGACAACCGGCATCTTGACCTGCAGCGAGAAGTTTGAGAATCGTCCGACGAAGCTCGTGAGGGTCTCCTTGACGAACTCCGTCTCCCTGAACATCGAAGAGACGGTCATCCCGCTGCTCTTCGGCGTCACGATCTGGGAGGGCCGGTAGCCGTCCTCGGCGTAGAGCTCCGCGGTCTTCCTCATGGTTTCCCTTCCGAGAAAATCCCCGTCGTAGAGCACGGCGTTTCTGACAAACCACCACCCGCAGACGGCGGACACGATGAGCGCGATGAAGACAATCTTCGCGGCCGTCTTCTTCGCCCTTCCCCTCCGGAATCCCGACGTCGCGAGAAACAGGAGAACGCTCACGAGAATGAACCCGTAGCAGTTGTAGTAGGACAGCGCGCAGAGTCCGATGCCGGCGGCGAGGAAGAAGCAGTCCCGGTATCTCCACCTCTTTTCGATCCCGGCGGTCCACGCGCAGACGATCATCGCCGTCGTCATCAGCCCGAACGCGTCGCAGTTGACATAAGTCGACACAAAGAGAATCTGCGGGAACAGTCCGACGAGAGCGGGCATCACGTATTTCATCGGGCTCTCCGGAAAGATCCGCCTCGCCGCCGACGCGGTGAAGAGGACGGCCAGCGTTCCCGACAGCACGCTCACGAGGCGGGCGGCGAACAGAAGGTCGTCGGAGATGCCGAAGAAAGCCAGCACTTTCCCGGCCCACGCCCCGAGCATAAACGGCAGGATCGGCGAGAAGGCGTAGGAGAATCCCCATCTCGGATCGATCACCGCCGGGTCGTCCCCTCTCGGGAGGGCTCCGTTTTCAAAGATATATCTCACGACATCATAGTGCATCACCTCGTCCGGCCCTTCCCCGAACGGCGCCGCGGAAGCCCACCAGAGGGCGGTGAAGAACACGACGATAAGGAGCGCGGCCATGAAGACCGGATATTTCCCCTTCCTGCCCGGGAAGAGAAACAGGAACAGCGAGACCGCCGCGAAGAGGCTGAAGAAGAAGAACATGGGCTGGATACGCATCGTCGGGGAGGCCAGCAGCGCCGCGCCGCCCGTGCACATGACCAGCATGAAGCCGGCCGCGAACAGGACCGCCCCCGCCTGCGTGAGGAGAACGGAGAGAACCATGACCGCCGGGATAAAGACAGCGGCCGCCGCCGCGAGGAACGGGAGGTTGACGAAGCGGTTGGGATTGATGACGATCCGGCCGATGTCGATCAGCTTCCCGTGCATCCCCGTGAAATCCATGCGCAGCTTTGTCACGGACCCCACGCTCCCGTCGAACGCGAACCGGACCGTACCCGGCCTGATGTGGGCCGCGTCGGAGGCGTAGAGGCTGTAGTTCCCGTCGCCCGCGTAGATCCTGAGCGTCTGCGGGTACTCCTTCTCCTCCGAGCCGAGTATGCTGAAATCCACGTCGATCATCCGCACGCGCGTCCCGGGGATCTCCACCTCGAGGGACGGCTCGTAGACCATGGCCCGGAACCGGTTCGCGTCATACCGGTCCCCTCCTTCGAATACCGCGCCTGAGAGGTCGTCGACGACTGAGACCGGAAACCTGTACTGTTCGACGCGCACGGCGCACACGAAGATCAGGACCCCGATGATCCCGACCACAAGCGCCGTAAAACTGTTCCGAAGCCTGATTGCCATCCGTCTTCCTCCCGCCCCGTCCCTCTCCCGGGGGACATAAGGTCCTCATCTCTTCTCCGGAGATGCCTCCGTCAGTTTCTCCTGAGCGAAAAATCCTGTGTGATCATGGACAGATTCGGGTTGTAGTAGGGATCCCCCTTCTCGAGGATCTCCGGCCAGCGCTGCTTAAACAGCTGGATCTCCCTGCTGAAGCGGCTCTGTTTCTCCGGTGTGTTCTCGAGCCCTCTGGATTTCGACTCGTAGTGGTAGAGCTCCGCGAAGGGATTGTAGACGACGAGGTACCCCGCCTCCCTCACCTTCATGCAGAGATCGATATCGTTGAACGCCACCGCGAGTTCCTCGTTGAACCCGCCGACTTCGCGGAACACCTTCGCCGGCATCATCATGCAGGCGGCCGTCACCGCGCTGTAGTCCTGCTGGCAGATGATCCGGTGCTGGTAACCCGAGATGCCGCGAGGCTGGTTGACGAACGCGTGGCCGGCGACGCCGCCCCACCCGACGATCGCGCCGGCGTGCTGGATGGTGTCGTCCCCGTAGTACAGTCTCGCGCCGACCGCCCCGACATCGGGCCTCATCGCGAACCCCATCATCTCCCTCACGCAGTCGCTGACGCTCTCGGTATCGTTGTTGAGGAAGAGCAGGTAGTCGCCCTTTGCCTCTTTCACTCCGAAATTATTGATCGCGGAGTAGTTGAACGGGCCGCTGTAGCGGATGACCCGGATCCGGCCGTCGCTCTTCTCCAGCTCCCCGTAGCCCGAAAATGTCTCCTCCTCCGTGCTGTTGTTCTCGATCACGATGATCTCGAGGTTCGGCCAGGTGCCGGTGCGAAGCAGCGAGGAGACGCACTTCGTCAGGTCGTCCATGTGGTCCTTGTTCGGGATGAGGACGGAGACCATCGGCTCCTCTTTCCACTTCCAGACCGTGCGGTAGAGGCCCGGGTACTCTCCCATCAGAACCTCGGCCGGAAGGCCGAGCCGGTCGTAGTGAGCCTGTACGGCCCTCTGTCCCGCCTCGAAGGCGTAGAGCTTGCTCTCCGGGTTCGCGGACGTGCTGCCCTCGAAGAATCTCCAGTGGTAGAGGATCTTCGGGATGTGGCGGATCTCCTTCGTCTCCTCCGTGCACCGGAGGATGAAGTCGTAGTCCTGGGCCCCGTCGTACTCCGGGCGCAGCCCCCCGACGCGGTCGAGAAGCTCTCTCTTCACGACGAGCAGATGGCAGATGTAGTTCACAGAATTCAGGAAGTCCGGGGAGAAGTCGGGCTTCAGGTTCGGCTGGATATACTTGTCCCCGGCCCCGATCTTGTCCTCGTCGGTGTAGATGAGCTCGGCCGCGGGATCTTCGTTGATCAGTTTCGCGCACTCAAAGAGCGCGCTCCTCACGATGAGGTCGTCGTGATCAGAGAAGACGATCCAGTCTCCCTTCGCGGCGGCGAGCGCTGCGTTTGTGTTCTCCGCGATCCGCAGCAGCTTCCCGTTTCTGACGACGCGGATCCTCTGATCCGAAGACCCGAGTTCGCCGAGCACCCCCTCTATGGGGGAATCGGGGCCGCTTCCGTCCGAGAGGATCAGCTCGAAGTTCCGGTAGCTCTGGCCGAGCACCGAATCCACGAGCTCGCGGAGATACTTCTCCGGCGTCCTGTAGCAGGGGACCACGATGCTGAAGAGAGGCCCGTCGTCGAACTTCACCGATCTCTGGGCGGCGAGCTCGCGCTCGGAGGGCAGGTGCTTTTTGATCCAGTTCCCGTACTGGATCGTGCGCATGGCCGGGTTGAACAGCTTGTTCCACGTCTTCTTTATGAGCGTCCCGGCGCCGCCGTAGACGAACGCGTCCCTCGCCTTCGCGGCGTAGGTCTCCGCTCTCTTAAGCGCCGCGCCGGCGCGGCTGGTCGGATACTGAAGGACGACCTCGTCGCCCGCCGCCCTCATGCGGACCGTCACGGTTCCGGAGGGGATCGGCCGAAGCTCGATGTTAAACCCGCAGTTGTCGTCGATCGGGTATTCCTCGAAGAGCTCCGCGGTGTCGTACCGCCTGTACCGCTCCACTTCGGGAAGCAGCTTCGACCCGTCTTCTCCCGTCACCTCGATGAGGACGGGTTCCTTCGCGACGGCCCAGCCCTGGATCCTCATGAGCCCGTCGGCCCGGAGGAGCTCATAGCTGTCGACGAACCAGCGGATCTCCCCGCGCTTCCTGAGGAGCTCCTTCACGGAGATCGCGAACGAGAGGCGGCTCTCCTCCCCGCTCCCCGCGAAAACTTCCAGCTTTCCGGCGCCGTCCAGATCATTTTCACCGAAAATGACATCGATCCGCGTCTCGCGCCCGCCGTACCGCTCGTCGGTGTAGTCCGCGAGGGCCTGCTCACTGAAGCGGCACTCCTTCCCGTCGAGCAGCACCCTGACGCCGGCGCCGTCTTTCAGCCATCCCGTCAGCCGGTAGCAGTTCCGGTCCGTCAGGAGGAAGCGGTCATTTTTGACAATAAATCCGTGGTTTTCGGTCATTTTGCGTCTGTCTCCGTAATTCCGGCCCCTCCCGGGGCCTGCCCGCGCGCCGGCAGCTCCCGAAGAGAGAAGTCCGGCCTTAAGCGGGTCAGGTTCGGGTTGTAGTAAGGATCTCCGTCCCTGAAGATGGCGGGCCATTTTTCCCTGAGCAGGGCTGCCTCGCGCATGAGTCTTTCGTGCCTGCCGCGGTCGGCGGAAGCTTCGTCGCTTCCCCGGCTGAGCGATTCATGGTGAATGAGCTTCGCGAAGACGTTGACCGCGACGAGGAGCCCCTTCTCCCTGACCTTCAGGCAGTAGTCGATATCATTATAAGCGATTTCAAAGCGCTCGTCGAACCCTCCGGTCTCCGCGAAGACCGACCGCTTCGTCATCATGCAGGCCCCGGTCACGGCGCTCAGGTCCTGCTGGGAGAGCGACCTCCCGCCCCCCGGGTAGTCCGCCGGGTCCATCCCGCCGAACATGTGCGTCGCGGCCCCGCCGACCCCTACGATGACACCGGCGTGCTGGATCATGCCGTCCGGGTATTCGAGGTAGGCGCCGACGCACCCGGTCCCGGGCCTTCCGCAGAACCCGGCCATCTCCCCGATCCAGTCCTCCGAGACGACCTCAGTGTCGTTGTTGAGGAAGAGCAGGTACTCCCCCTCCGCTTCCCCCGCCGCGAAATTGTTGACGGCGGCGTAGTTGAAGGGCCGATCCCAGGTGAGCACCCTCACCCGCGGGTCGAGGGCTCTGAGCTCCTCGTAGAGCCGGAACGTCTTCTCCTCGGTGCTCCCGTTTTCAATGATCAGGATCTCGAACCGCTTCCACGACGTCTTTCTCAGGATCGAGTTCACGCAGGTCCGGAGCGTGTCCGCCTGGTCCCTGTTCGGGATCAGGATGCTGACGAGCGCTTCCTCCGGAACCTCGTAGCGCGTCCTGTAGTGGCCCGGGTGTTCCGTCATGCTGACGGCCGCGGCGGTCCCGGTTCTCCGGAAATGGTCCTCCACCGCCTTCCTCCCGTTCTCGAACGCGTACATCTTGCTCTCCGGGCTCATCGCCGTCGAATCCGGATGCGCGCGCCAGTGGTAGAGCGCTCTCGGCACGTGGCGGATCACACGGGCACGCTCGCAGCACCTGAGGATGAAGTCGAAATCCTGGGCGCCGTCGTACTCGCTCCTCATTGGCCCCGCCTCCGCGGCCAGGGTCCTCCTCACCGCGAAGAGGTGGCAGATGTAGTTGCCCGAGCACAGATAGTCGGGATCATAGTCGGGCTTGAAGTGCGGCCCGAACAGGAAATGTCCCGAGACCGTCAGCTTGTCCTCGTCCGTGTAGACGATGTCGGTGTCCTTCGACATCATCGCCGCGCGGGCGATCTCAAGGCACGCGTCGGGATCGAGTGTGTCGTCGTGGTCAGCCAGCGCAATAAAGTCCCCGGACGCCA
This sequence comes from uncultured Lachnospiraceae bacterium, assembly GCA_902773435.1. Lineage (GTDB taxonomy): Bacteria > Bacillota > Clostridia > Lachnospirales > Lachnospiraceae > Chordicoccus. Next base: position 64,108 of record CACYEN010000131.1, read on the forward strand.
TCGCGAGCGCCGCGTTGGTGTTGCCGGATATCCCCAGGTTTTCGTGGAGATGCCTGTAGCGGATCCGGCTCTCGCCCGGGTAGGCGGACCGGATGAAGGCGCCGAGGGAGTCGTCCGGGCTCCCGTCGGCGAGGCAGATCTCGATCTTTTCCCAGGTCTGCGCGGTGAGGGAGTCGAGCAGCTCCCTGAGGTAGGGCTCCGGCGTCCTGTAGAGTGGGACCGCGACGCTGATCAGCGGGCCTTCTCCCGGGGACGGGGCTGGTCTCTCCTCTGTGCCTCCCTCCTCCGCGAGGAGGTCGAGCCTCCACTCGTCGTACTCGGTGGTGAGCGGGACGAGGACCTGCGACTCCCCTCTCCTCACCGCTGCCCGGAGATCCTCTCTCTTTTCAAGGTCCGTCTCGATATCGAGCGGGAGGCGCAGGATCCCCCTCGGGTTCTCCGCGACGATGAAGAGCGGGAGACGCTCCAGCTGACCGTACTCAACGAGGATGTTGAAGCCGGTGAAGCGGTCGCTTTCGGTCCCGAGCGTCCCGTTGACGTCCTCCCGGACCAGCCTCTCCGTCTTCACGTCGAGGCGCTTTCCGTCGGAATCTGTGAGATAGAGTCTCTCGCCCCTGTAGGCGGGGTCGAAGAACCACCCCATGAGATAGATGCCCTCGGGCTGGTAGCTTCTGCGGTCGAGCACGAGGTGGACGTCCCGGCCGTTGACGAGCGCCGGCCTGACCGAATCAAACGGGTCCGTCTTCCCCATCGCACCTCTCGCCGCCCGGTAGAGCTTCTCCGCGCGGGTATGTCCGATCGCGTCGACGGCTCTCCCGACCCTCTCAAGCGTCTCCTCCTCCGAGGACAGGCGCTCGCCGAGGAAGCGGATCCTCTCCTCTTTCGCCCGCAGCACCTCCTCCGTCTTTCTCCTGATTTCCGCGGGATCCGTGATCACCCTGAAGCTGACGGAGGCGGCTTTCGCTCCGCCCGGCAGGGGGCCTGTCAGGATCTGCGGGTCGTCGCCGGTCAGCACGAAGAGGCGATGGTCAGCCGTAAACCCGTTGGACGCGACGGTCTCCGGATCAAGCATCCTGCCGTCGATGCTGATGCCGCTGAGGACAACGGCGCAGGCGCGCTCCGCCGGATCGATACGGAGTTCCCGGACGCCGTCAAGGACAAGGTCCATCCTGACGTTCCCGTCCTCCGGAACCGGCGTCCTGACCGTATCCTCCTCGGTGAAGCCCGCCCCGCGGTCGAAGTAGGCGGCCGCTGACAGCGCGCCGGCATATCCGCCGTCCCCCCGCTCTGACGGGCGGAAGAAGCCCTCCGAGACGTCCGGATAGAGTTTCCACAGCGGCTCCGCGTCCCTTGCGAGGTATTCCTGGAAATGTTCCTCCATTTTCACGAAATACGGGATGTCCTCCCTCCGGATCCCCGCCTTCGCGAGAAGGGCTCCGGCGTCGGCTCCGCTCCGCCCGCTGCTCCCCGTGTAGTAGTGGACGGCTCTCCACTTGATGTAGTCGGCCGGCACGGGGAACGGAAATGTCCATTCATAGTCGATCACGCTCCACCTGTCCCCGTCCGCGATGACGTTGGAGGGGATGAGGTCCACGTCGGAGACGGCCGGCGCCATGAAAGGCCTCTCCGGCACCTCGCTCCCGAACACCTCCGTGAAGCCGTCCGTAACGCGGAAGTCCCGGCCGGCTGTCCGGTCGATCTCCCGGAAAAACGCCCCGAAGAGCTCCGTAAGCCGCTCCGGCTCCCGGAGATGCGAGTCCATCTGCTCCTCGAGCGTTCCGCCCCGGACAAACTCGAATTCCGCGGCGTCCCCGATAATCCCGGCGCATCGGTTCGGCTCAAACCGGGTGCCCCGGAACACATCCCCAAGCCTCCGGCAGATCTCCGGCATGCTCCGGACATGGGCCTCCGCCTCGGGGCAGACGGCGATCTTTCTCACCGACGGCTCCCCGCCGGCCGTGATGTCGGTCCTGATCGAGAATCGGGGACTCCTGTCGTTGGAGAACTTGATGAAGTCCGCGCCGGTGCCCGGGATCTCCTCCTCGGAGAGCGTGACGAAGAAGGAATTGGAGAACAGGGGATACTCCTCCGGCAGGAGGGCGTCGTAGGCCTTCGCCTCGTCGAAGAGCAGCATTCTCCTCCGGTCGAAATTGACCATGTTGTTCCGGAGTTCCCCCCTCTTCGGCAGGTACGCGTCGGAGTAGAGCGCCATCGGGAACTTGTAGTCCGGATAGGGATAGCGGAATTCGCAGTTCCTGAAGCCCGCCTCCCGGAAGATCCGGAGAAGCCCGGCCTTCGAAAACGTACGCACGTAGTCCGTCTCCGGATACCCCTCGATCCCGTCGAAGAACCGCCCGGTGTGATCCTCCGTGCAGCCGGCGAAATACTTGAGTCCGAGCCGGTTCTCGATGGCGATGACGATCCTGCCCCCCGGCGCCAGGTGCCTTCCGACGATTCGGAGGAAGTCCTCGTAGGGCTGCTCCGAGTCGATGTAGCCGCTCCCGTACTCGAACACGCCGATCAGCGTGATCAGGTCGTAATCGCTGCCGAGTTTCTTCTCGACGTCCTGGAAATTGCCGAGCCGGATCTCGATATTGCCGAAGCCGCGGTTCCTCCACGCGTTGACATAACTTCTCTTCTTCGACAGGTCCACGCAGGTGACGTGCCCGGCGCGGGCGGCGAGCGTCCTTGTCACGGCGCCGCAGCCCGCGCCGATCTCCAGCACGCGGTCGGTGTCCCTCACGGGAAACCAGCTCAGGATATTCTGCCTGACCGTTGAAAAATGGTACATGACGGGCCAGGACTTCCTCGACGCGACGACCCTGTCGAAATCCGCGGGATCCGTGTTCATCGCGATCCCGAGGAGCTCGTCCTCGACCGCCCCGTCAGAATAGAGATCCTCTCCCGGGTAATCATCGTCGTTCAGAATGACTCCGCCTATGCGCTCGCTCATTCGCCCTCTCCTCCAGAATCTCCGCCCGCCGTGCGGACAACCGTCGTCTCCGGCTCCATGTCGTAAAACCCGACCGTGTTCTTCGAGGAGACGCAGGTGACGTTCAGGACGTCGTAGAGCCTGTGAAAGACCCTGAAGTCCCCCTCGTGGTATCCCGTGCAGCCGAAGGAGATCAGGTACTCCCCGCCCTGGAGCGTCATCCGCTGCCTGAAGCAGGTCTCGTAGACGTCCCCGGGCTCCGCCCTGTCGACCGGTACCTTCTCGAACATCGTGTTGGTTCCGGTGATCTCCGTCCCCTGCAGGTTCTTGATCGTGTAGGCGAAGATCGGGCTCTCCACCTTCTGCAGGAACTCCACGCGCATCCTGATGGCAAAAGTGTCCCCCTTCTCGATCGCGTTCGTGATCATCCCGCTCCCGTCCTCGGTGACGACCCGCACGATCTTCGCCTGCCCCTCGCCGTACTCCAGCGTATTGGGGTTCATCGGGAGCGGCCCGGTCAGGCCGTCCGCGCTCTTTCCGTCCCCGGTCTTCGCGTCCGCGCCGCCCGGAGCCGCCGGCGTCTCCCCTTCTTCACCGTCCGCCTTCTCCTCACCGTCGGCGAGGTTGACCAGGAGCTTCTTGTAGAGGTCCACGATCTCCTTCGGCCTTCCTTCGGCTTTCATGACGCCCCTGTTGAGAAGGACGACCCTGTCGCAGTACTTCGAGATGCTGCTGAGGTCGTGGCTGACGAACAGGATCGTCCGCCCCTCCTTCCTGAACTCCTCGAACTTGTGGTAGCACTTCGCCTGGAAGAAGACGTCGCCGACCGAGAGCGCCTCGTCGACGATCAGGATCTCGGGGTCGATGTTGATCGCGACGGCGAAGGCGAGCCGCACGAACATACCGCTCGAGTAGGTCTTGACCGGCTGGTACACGAAGTCGCCGATGTCCGCGAAATCGAGAATGCTCTGGAGCTTCGCGTCGATCTCCTCCTTCGTGAAGCCGATCATCGTCCCGTTCAGGTAGACGTTTTCGATCCCGGTGTACTCCATGTTGAAGCCGGCGCCGAGTTCGAGGAGGGCGGAGATGCGCCCGTTCACGCGGACCTCGCCCGACGTCTCCTTGAGGACCCCGGTGATGATCTTCAGAATCGTCGACTTTCCGGATCCGTTGGTCCCGATGATGCCGACCGTCTCACCCTTCGCGACCCTGAAGCTCACGTCGTCGAGGGCTCGCAGCTCCGTGCTGCGCGCCCTTTTTGAAAAACCGAGAGCCTCCCGAAGTCGATCGGAAGGCCTGTTGTAGAGCTTGTAGATTTTCGTCAGATGCGATACTTCGATCGCGCTGTCATTTTCCATATGCGCCTCATCTGCCCCGCGGACCCGGTCCGCGTCCCCTTCGACGGACAGCACGCGTCCGACGGTTACAGCACGTCCGCGAAATGGACGCGCAGCTTCCGGAATACATGTGTGCCCAGAATAAACATAAGGACCGCCCACGCCCAGAAATAGGCGGTGTACCAGCCCCTCTCCCAGAACCAGGCCCGGCCGTAGATCGCGTCGCGGTAGCCCGTCACGATATAGTACATCGGGTTGATCCTGAATATCCAGGCAAACGACGACGACTCAAACGTCTTCAGGGAGAACATGATCGGAACCGACCAGATGCCGATCTGCAGGGCAATGGCGATAATCTGCGACAGGTCCCGGAAGAACACGACGACCGCGCAGGTGCCGTAGCAGATCCCGATCACCAGGATGAACATCGCGGCGAAATAATAGACCAGCTGGATCAGATAGACCGAGGGGTAATGCCCGTAGAGGATCCCGATCACGATCGCGACCAGAATAAAGAACGCGTGCACAAAAAAAGCCGAGAGCGCCTTGACAAAGGGCAGGACGGCGATCTCGAACACGACCTTCTTCACGAGATAACTGTATTCAAGAAGAACGGCGGTGCCGGAGATCAGGATCTCCTGAGCGTAGAACCAGGGGACGATCCCGCACGTGAGATAGAGAACGAACGGGACGTCCGAGTCCGACGGGCTCTTGAACCCGAATCCGAACACCAGCCAGTATACGAGCACTGTGACGACGGGCTGGACAAAAGCCCAGATAATGCCGAGGTAGGACCCGGCAAATCTGGTCCGGAAATCATTCTTTGCGAGTCTTCCGATCAGCCGCCTGTTCTTCGCGACTCCCGACAGAAGATCAATCGCGAACGGCTTACTTTGCCTCTTCATGGGTTCTGCCCGTCCCATAATTTCTCGCCATATAGTCCCGGAACGTCTCCCAGCGGGTATCCTTGTCCGAGAGCGTCAGCGGAACGATGGGGATCAGCGGCCAGTCGATCGCGATATCCGGATCGTCCCAGGCGAGCCCGCCCTCGTCGTTCGGGTGGTAGAAATCCGAGCACTTGTAGGTCAGCTCGGCTGTCTCCGTCAGCACATAGAAGCCGTGGGCAAACCCCTTGGGGATATAGAACTGCTTCCTGTTCCAGGACGACAGGCGCACGCCGAACCACCGTCCGAACGTCTCCGAATCCTCCCTCAGGTCGACGGCGACGTCGAAGACCTCCCCCTTGACGACCCTCACGATCTTCTCCTGAGGGTAGTGGATCTGAAAATGAAGTCCGCGCAGCACGCCGCGCACACTCGACGACTGATTGTCCTGCACGAAACTGCTCTCGATCCCCGCAGCCCTGAAATCGTTCAGGTTGTAGGTCTCCATGAAATAGCCGCGGCGGTCTCCGTAGACCTCCGGCGTAATGACTTTCAGCCCCTTAATATCGCAGGTTTCAACTGTGATTTTCCCCATATTCCCGTTCTTCCTTCTTTTAGTCCCCGCGGCCGGAATCCCGGCCGCGGACACCGGTGTCAGACTCCGAGCCCTTCCGATATCTCAATCAGGTACTGCCCGTAGGCAGTCTTGAGAAGCGGCTGGGCGAGCGCGACCAGCTGCTCCCTGTCGATAAACCCTTTCTTGAAGGCAATCTCCTCTATGCAGGAGATATAGAGCCCCTGTCTCTTCTGAAAAGCAGACACGAAATCCGCCGCGTCGAGCAGCATGTCGTGGCTGCCCGTGTCGAGCCAGGCGAAGCCCCTGCCGAGCGTCTCGACGAACAGCTTTCCCCTCTTCAGGTACTCGTTGTTGACCGAGGTGATCTCGAGTTCCCCTCTCGCGGAGGGCTTCACGTTCCGCGCGATCTCCAGCACGTCGTTGTCGTAGAAGTAGAGGCCGGGCACGGCGTACTTCGACTTCGGATGCTCCGGCTTCTCCTCGATCGAGATCGCCCTGCCTTCCGCGTCAAATTCCACGACCCCGTACTCGCGGGGATCCTTGACGTAGTAGCCGAAGATGGTCGCCCCGTCCTCCCTCTGCGCCGCCTCGTCAAGGACCTTGGAGAAGCTCTGGCCGTAGAAGATATTGTCGCCGAGAACGAGCGCCACCCGGTCGGACCCCACAAAGTCCGCCCCGATGATAAACGCCTCCGCCAGGCCGCCCGGATGCTCCTGGACAGCGTAGGAGAAGCTCATGCCGAGCTGGCTCCCGTCGCCGAACAGCTCCTCGAACGCGGGCAGGTCCCTCGGCGTGGAGATAATCAGGATGTCCCTTATGCCCGCCAGCATCAGTGTGGACAGCGGATAATAGATCATCGGCTTGTCGTACACCGGCATCATCTGCTTGCTCACTGCCTTGGTCAGGGGATAGAGCCTCGTCCCGCTGCCTCCGGCAAGTATAATTCCCTTCATCACATTTCCCCCGGATAACCGTAAATAGCTGTCGTGGCCGGCGGCGCGGCCGTCACAGAATCAAGATACCGCCTGCGCGTCACTCGCTGTACATCTCTTTGTAATATGTCTGATAGGCGCCCGACGTCACGTGTTCCATCCACTCCGGGTTGGCGAAGTACCAGCCGATCGTCTTCCTGATCCCGTCCTCGAAAGTGGTCTCGGGATACCACCCGACCTCCTTCCGGATCTTGTCGGGCGCGATCGCGTATCTCCTGTCGTGGCCCTTCCTGTCCGCTACGTAGGTGATCAGGTCCTCCGTGACGTTCGCCTTCCGTGGATCGCTGTCCGGGAGCATGTCCCGGAGCGTGGAGATGATCGTCTTCACGATCACGATGTTCTGTCTCTCGTTGTGGCCGCCGATATTGTAGGTCTCGCCGAGAGTCCCCTTCTCCATGACGAGGTCGATGCCCTTGCAGTGATCCTCGACGTAGAGCCAGTCCCTTACGTTGAGGCCGTCCCCGTAGACCGGAAGCTTCCTGCCGTTCAGGGCGTTGTTGATCATGAGCGGGATCAGCTTCTCCGGGAACTGGTAGGGCCCGTAGTTGTTGCTGCAGTTGGTGATGTTCGCCGGGAACCCGTAAGTATCCATGTAGGCCTTCACCATGAAATCGGAGGACGCCTTGGACGCGGAATACGGGCTGTGCGGGTCATACTTCGTCGTCTCATAGAAATAGGTGTCCGGCTCGCTCAGGGACCCGTAGACCTCGTCCGTCGAGACGTGGAGGAACCGGTGGTCCTCCGGGTAGGAGCCGTCGGGCCTCTCCCATGCCGCGCGGGCGGCATTCAGCATTACGAGCGTGCCGAGCACGTTCGTCCTCACGAAGACGCCCGGATCCCGGATGCTCCGGTCGACGTGGCTCTCGGCCGCGAAGTGGACCACTCTCGAGATGTCGTTGTCCCGGAAGATCTCCCCGATCGCGTCCGCGTCGCAGATGTCCGCCCGGATGAATGTATAATTCTCCCTGCCGGAGACATCCCTCAGGTTCTCGAGGTTGCCCGCGTAAGTCAGCTTGTCCACGTTGATCACGCGGATCGAATCGCCGTACTTTCCGAACAGGTAATGGATGAAATTCGAACCGATGAAGCCGGCGCCGCCGGTCACGAGATAAGTGCGCATAAAAAACCCCCGTTTTAACACATAATCACTGGAATTATAACATTGATAATGACGCTTTGCAACCTTGACAGGAGCGCAAAAGACGGAGCGGCGCGGCCGATAATCCGTGCGCCGTCTTCAAATATATGTTATCATGTATCTTGGGTCCCGGGTCCCCGGTATCCCGAAAATCAAACCAAACCGACGAAAGGGCCGTATATCTATGTCAGCTCTGCGCAAACATATCACTTCATTTCCGGTACTGCTTCTGATCTCCACGTTCCTCTGCTCGATCCCGTTCGCGTTCATGAAGGTCTACTACATGTACGCGGACGATTATCTGATGAACTACATCGCGAACGGCTCCTACGGCGTCGAGTACAGCGACCATCTCGTCTTTCCCCGGATCCTGTTCGGAACCGTGACGAAATTCCTGTACGGCATCACGAGATCGGTGAACTGGTACGCGGTCCTCCTGGTCGCGACGCTCTCCGTCTCCTTCGCGGTCTTCCACTACGTGATCACCAGGATGAGCGAAAACCGGATCGCTTTCCTCATCTCCCTGGTCTTCAACGCGGTCACCGTCCCGATGATGATCACGTTCACGGTCTGCGGTTTCCTCGCCGTCGCGGCGGGGTCGCTGCTCCTCGTGTGCTCGTTCTACAGAAAGAAATCACTCCACCTGATGGTCGGTGGCGCGCTGCTCATGCTCTGGGGCTACGTAATCCGGACGAACACGTTCGTGCCCGTCGTCGGCATGATGCTCCCGCTCGCCCTTCAGGCCCTCACCGTGCTGATCCGCGAGAAGGACGGGGAGGAGAAGAAAGTCTATGTGAGGAACCTCATGCTGCTCGCCGCGACCGCCGCGGTCTCCCTGCTCTGCCTCCTCGGCATGCGCAAGTGGGAGCAGACCGCCTACGGCAGCGAGGGCTGGCCGGAGTACAACAGCTACAACGACGCGAGATCCGAGGTCCTCGACTTCCCGATGGTCGGCTATCAGACGCTCGGGGAAGAATTCCGCAAGATTGATCTCACGACCGAGCAGTACACGCTCCTCAACAGGTGGTCCTTCTGCGACAAGAGGTCCTTCCCGGAGGAGCGCCTCCTGCAGATCGCCGCGATCCAGAAGAATATCTACTCCCACCCGTGGAGGCTCCAGTACACGAAGAAGACCATAAAAGGCCGCCCGAACAGGTATATCATCGCGTTCCCGTTCGTCATCTTCCTGGTCTTCCTGATCATCGACCGCAGGTTCCGGTGGTTCACGGCGCTCCTTGAGGCGGGCATCTTCTTCGCGGCGATTCTCGCCCTTTGCTACATCCGCATGCGCTTTCTTCTCCGGGTGTCGGTCCCCCTGTCCATGGTCAGCATCTACACGGTCCTCGTCTGCACGAGGGCGAAGGAGAGCCTCCTCCGGGGATCCCACGCCGCGGTGAAAGCCGCGCGGATAGCCGCGCTGGCCGCGGCCTGCGTTCTCACGGGGTACGTCACGGTCAGGTTCTCCATGGGGTTCTACGATTCCGTCTTCTATCTCCGCTACCCGGAGATCAAGGTGTCGGCGCAGGCCGCGCTCGACGAGGTCAGATCGCACCCCGACCGCGTATATCTCGCCGAGAGCTACGCCTTCGGCCGCATGTACTACTACGGCCACCCGATCAGCGACGTGCACACGATCGACGACTATCAGCACCTGATCCGCTCGGGAAGCTGGGACAGCTTCACCCCGAGATATTACCGGATCCTGGAGGATCTCGGCTTCTCCGATCCCGACAACCTGATATCCAGCCTTCTCACCGAGGACAACTATTATATGATCACCGACACCCCGGAGATCACCAGGAACTACCTGGCATCGGTGACGGGCAGGGAGATCCGGGTGAAGTCCGAGGAGATCGGGGACGGCGTGCTCAAGCTCGCGAGGTTCAGCTACAAGGACTGAGCGGGAAGGACCGCTCCCCTCTCTCCGAGAGACCGCCGAAGGTTTGAAAGAAGCAGGCAGAGCTGAAGGACCGGTGAAAGACGAAGGAGACGCGCCCCGGCGCGGCAGAAGAACTGCCGCGCCGGGGCGCGTCTCCTTGTCCTCACGGCGGATCAGAACAGGTTGAAGACGATGATGCCCGCGATGATCAGCGCGTTTCCGGCCAGCTTTCTCTTTGTCACCGGCTCCCGGAAGAACAGGAAGGAGAGAAGCATGACCCACAGATTGCCGATCGACTCCATGACGGACCCGCTCTGCATGCTCACGTTCCTCGCGTAGCCGAGGACGCAGAGCAGCATTCCGACGACCATCAGGCCGTAGCCCGCGATCACCTTGATATTCATGTATTCCCTGATTACGCTGCTGTGGGGTTCCGACGCGCTCTTCTTCAGGAGCATCTGCGAGAAGGCAGCGATGAGCGAGGAGAGAGCAAAGAGAAGGACCCACGGATTCCATTTATTCAACATCGCTGTTCACCGTCATGATTCCGCAGAACACAATAATGATCCCGATCAGTCTGAGCGGCTTTACCGGCTCATGGAAGATCAGGACACTCCATATGAAGGTCCAGAAGATTGCGAACGCCCTGTTCGCGTAGGCGATCGAGAGGTCGTATCTCTTAATGATCTGCTGCCACACGACCGCGTAGAGGCCGAGGCAGAGCACCTCAAGAAAGAGCCACCTGATCCCGGCCGGGCTCAGGCCGCTGATCTCCATGCCGAAGATCCTGATGCTTCCCGGATGGGTTCCCGCCATCTTCGCGCAGACCGACGAGACGGTGTACAGCATGACCGCCAGCTGGATCGCCAGGATCGAAAGAAGTCCCTTCGGCCCTTTTATCTCATGTTTTTTCGTATTCTCCATCATCACTCCACAATAACCCTGACGTACCTGTCTATATGCTGAAGGGCGTCCGTCATCCCGCCGGCGTCGTCAAACGCAAGGATCATGGCCCCGACAGCGAACGACGCGTTCCGGAAGCGGGACACGGGGTCCCCCTCCTCCACGAAGAGCTTCTGAAGCAGGATGTGTCTCACGAACCCGGGATCGACCTCGAGTCCCCTGAAGATCCCGTCCGACGCCGAGTGCAGGATGTAGGACGAAGTGTATCTGTAGGCCCGCGCCGCGGCGGGAAGCCCCGGCGGATCCCCGACCGCCTGACGGACGACCGCGAGGGCGAGATCCGCCCCGCACGCCTCCCTGATCGCGTCGGAGATCAGGTTTCCCCCGCTTCTCGGCCCGAGCTCCATGATATACACGGTTCCGTCCGCGCGGACGATGTACTCGAGATTGAAGGCCCCGATCGAGAGGCCGAGCAGGTCGATCATCCCCTGTACCTGCCGCATCGCCTCGTCCTGATACTTCCGGTCCTGGCAGGACGGGAAGCTGTGGCCGGTCGGCGTGAACCTGGACACGGCGTTGTCGTGGTGCTGGTCACAGAGCCCCCTGAAGACGATCCTTCCCCCGTCGACAAAGATGTCCCCGTCGATCCGGAAGCCCTCGTGGTCCAGGAACTCCTCGACCATAATCTCTCCCGATCTCGCGTAGCTTCGCGCCTCCTCCCAGGCAGCGTCGAACTCCGGCCCGGGCAGGGCGAGGCCCACCCCCTTGCTGCCGGACGAGTCCGTCGGCTTGACGATGACCCGCGTCCCGATCTCCCGCGCGAACGCGGAAGCCCGGTCCCGGTCGGAGAAGCATCCGAAGCGCGGGTGGGGGAAGCCGTTCTCAGCCTGGAAGCGGCGGAACAGGTTCTTGTGCGTCAGGAGCCAGACGGAGGAGAGCGGGTTCGTCGGGAGCCTGAGGTTCCCGGCGACATAGGCGGCTGTCGGAGCCGACACGTCCGACGCGTAGGAGACAATCCCGTCGATCCCAAGCTCCCGGGCCTTCGCGAGCACCTGTTCCCGGTCCACCGTGCTGATATTATAGTACTCGTCGGCGGCGGCGTGGGCGGGGTTCGAAGGAAGGTAGTCCACGCTGACGACGTGATAGCCCGCGCGCTTAGCCGCGAGCGTCGCGGTCTTCTGGTAGAAGTTTCCCCCGAGCATCATGATCTTCTTCCGGGGCAGGGAACTCTCCTCCGCCAAAGAGGGCTCGATCGCGATCGCCGCCCTCACCTCGAGCGCGGCCTTCTCCGCCTCTTCCACATCCGCCGTCTCCAGGATGACATGCCCTATGCGGTCGGTCCCGTTCCTCATCGTGTGGACGGTGTCCCCGACCTCCGGGTCCACGCGAAGCCCGCTCAGCTTTCCCTCCAGTTCACCGATCCTGAACCGGTCAATACTCTTCACGGTTCCGTTGACTTCGCTGAAGATCAGCCTGGAAATGCAGGGAACGGCCCTCCGGGGCTCGAGATCGGGCTCCCTCCCGAAGGCGATATCGATGATCGCCCTGTAGTAGTCGATGCCCGTATAGATCGAGATCAGCTCGGGAATGCAGGTCGCTCCGCAGCGTCCGCCCGCCTCAAGTACGGAGATCTCCCCGTCGGGCCTCACGATCATGTCGCAGTTGACCGCGCAGTTGTTGAGCCCCGTCGCACAGATGATCCGCCCGAGCTGTTCTTCGGCGCGGCGGCTGACTCCGGCGTCCATGGGAAGCGGGAACACGTGCCCCGCGGGGACGACGATTCCGCCGGCGGAGGCGTTGATTTTCCCGTGCGGCATGAAGAGACCCGCCCTGTGATTCACGACGAGCGCGTCGACGCCGATCTCTATGCCCTCCTCGAATTTCTCCACAACGAAGTGATCCGTCCTTGAGGCGCTGCATGCGCTCTCCCACGCCGCGGGAAAGGCCTCCTCTTCGTCCACCTTCGTGATCCCGCGGCTTCCGGACACGTCACACGCCTTGACCATGACCGGGAAGCCGATCTCCCGCGCTGCGGAAAGCCCCTCAGAGAGGCTGCGGACGACGCGGTGCGGGGAGGTGTTCACGATACCTCTCCACACGTCCTTCATGAGCGCCTTGTCCGAGAGAATTCTCGCTGCGCTCCCCGATATCCCGGGGAGGCCGAGCTCGTCACAGACAAGTCCGAGGGACCGGACGGCGACGTCCGTCCCGGTCGTCACCGCGGCGTCGATGCCCTCGGCTCTCGCCGCGGCAAGCACCGCCGGTGGATCGGCGGTATTGATCTCCAGTACCCTGTCCGCGATCCGGAATCCCGGATAATTTCCCGGCACGCTCAGCACCACGGTCGATATTCCCATCTCCCTGGCCTTTCGGATCAGGGGCTCCTGATAGAGCCCCGCGCCGAGAATCATCAGCTTCTTCCCGCTCATAGGTTCACCTTGTCCCGCACGATATACTGCGGTGTCGAGTAGACTGACAGCACGATCTCCCCGATATACTCCCCGATAATTCCGAGAACCAGAAGGATCAGGCCGAAGAAAATCAGCAGGATACAGACGAGAGAGGACCAGCCCATCGTCATCCCGGGATGAAGAATCTTGTGAATGACCGTCACGACCGCGGCGATGAAGCCCACCACCGAGGTGACGCCCCCGACCACCGAGGCGATGCGGAGCGGAAGCACCGAGAAATTCCAGTACGCCATCCAGAGTTTCAGCAGCTTTCTCAGCGTATAGCCGGACTCGCCGTATTCCCTTTTGTGGTGCTCGATCTCGACATTTCCGATATTGTGCGTGCACCGGAAGAAGATCCCGTCGACGTAGGGGTTGTAGTTCTTGTACTGGATCACCTGATCCCGGACATTCTTCGTGATCATCCAGAAGTTGCTGGATTCTATGTCTTTGGGCCTTCCGAGCAGCATGCTGGACGACACCTTGTTGAGCCAGCTCGTCACGCGCTTCCCGAACCTGTTCGTGCTCTTTCTGTACACGCCGTAGACGACGTCGAAGCCGTCTTCCATCCTCCCGATGATCTTCCTCAGCTGGGACGGATGCGTCTGCATATCGTCGTCCATGCCGATGCAGAAGTCGCCCTCTGCGTAGTTGAGGCCGCACATAAGGGCATTGTGCTGGCCGAAATTCCTCATAAGGCTGATCCCCTTCACCTCGGGATACTCCGCCGCGAGCTCCCTGATCTTATCGTAGGTTCCGTCCGCAGAGCAGTCGTTGACCAGCACGAATTCGCATCCGTAGCCGTCCATCCGGGAGAACTCCTCCCTCACGAGGCGCACGACCTCCCCGATCGTTTTCTCGGAATTGTAGCAGGGGATTATCACTGACACGAGCATGGCATTGTTCTCCTAAGATAAAAATGTCAGGACCGCCGACGCGGTCACCGCGGGATAAAAGATGAGGCCTTCGCGCCGCCGGCGCGGTCACCCCCGGGAGCGCGACCGGCCCAGCGCGTCAAAGAACAGCGGCAGGCCGCCCGTATTGATGAAGAGGATCTTCTTCCCCGAGATACCGTTCTCCCGCAGGTAATCGCACATCCCCCTCCAGGCCTTCCCGGTGTACTCGGGGGCGAGCGCGACAGAATTCTGCAGGAACATGTCCCGGACCGCCTGCGTCACGCGCCCGTCGACGATGCCGTACCCGCCGCAGTTCCTGCCGGTTTCAAGATGGATCCTCTCGTCGATCCTCTCCGGCCCGGGGACGTCCGCCCCGTCGGAAGCCCTGTCGGCGAAGTAGCTTCTTACGGTCTCCCGGAGCACGCTCCGCGCTCTCTCACCAGTTCTCGAGGAGACGGAGATGCCGAGGATCCTGTCCTCATCGCGAAGCTCCATCGCCCCGGCGATCAGGCCGCCCTGTGTGGCTCCCGTCCCGTAAGGGACGGCGATCAGGTCAAAGCGGATGCCGAGCTCCTTCTCCTCAGCGAGGATCTCCCGGTAAGCCGAGGCATATGCCCGCGCGGCAATCCCCTCTCTCCCGGTTCCGAACCGGTTCCCGTAGATGTAGTACGGATTCCTCCCCTCGCTCCGGAAGCGCTCCATCTCCTCATCGACGGCATCCGCGATCCGGTCCGCCGGGCACGTCCGGACCGGAACGCCGAATCCCTCCGTGATCATCTCATTAAAGGAAATGTCCGTCCCTTCCCTCTCCCCTCCGGGCCTCGTCGCGATCATTCTGGCGGGTATTCCGCTCACGGCGCACATCCCGGCAAGAATCCTGCAGAGGTTCGACCTGGCGTCGCCGTAGATCAGCATGGCGTCGTATCCGCCCTCCGTGAGGTCCCGCATGAACTCCCAGCCGATCCTGACCTTGTTGCCTCCGAAGGAGAACGGCTGGAGGTCCTCCCTCTTCATATAAAATTCATTTCCGGGATCCTCTTTCCAGAGCACCCTGGTGATTGGGGTTGAGACAACCGGATCCGTCATGATTTCTTACGCCTCCTGAAAAAGACTTTAACTATCGTATAACCTTTTCCGACCACCGTCAATGGGATTCTCCACCTTGAAGAAGCCCCCGGATTCTTATATAATAGCGAATGTATGCACTGTTATGATCGGGAGAAACACCATGATGATCGACTTTAACATTCCGCCCTTCGCGGGAACGGAACCGGAATACATGAAGCAGGCCGCACTCAACAGGAAGATCTGCGGGGACGGCCCGTTTACAAAGAAATGCCAGGCCTGGATCAGCGAAAAGTTCGGCCTGCCCGCCTCGTTCCTCACGACCTCGGGGACATCGGCCCTCGAGATGAGCGCGCTGCTCTGCGATATCCGGCCGGGCGATGAAGTCATCATGCCCTCCTATACCTTCTGCTCCACGGCGGACGCCTTCGTCCTCCGCGGCGCCTCGCTCGTGTTCGTCGACATCAGGCCGGACACGATGAACATCGACGAGCGGCTGATCGAGGACGCCATAACGGAGCGGACCCGGGCCATCGTCGTCGTCCACTACGCCGGAGTCGCCTGCGAGATGGATACGATCATGGATATCGCGCGCAGGCACTCCCTCTTCGTCGTGGAGGACGCCGCCCAGGCGTTCGGCTCCTCCTATAAGGACAGGTTCCTCGGGACCATCGGCGATTTCAACTGCTTCTCCTTCCACGAGACGAAGAACTTCTCCATGGGGGAGGGGGGCGCGCTCGCTCTCCGCGATCTTGCTTATCGCGACAGGGCCGAGATCTACAGGGAGAAGGGAACGGACCGCAGCAGGTTCTTCCGCGGCCAGGTCGATAAGTACACCTGGCAGGACTACGGCTCGTCCTATCTGCCGAGCGACATCAACGCCGCCTACCTCTGGGCCGAGCTCGAGGTCTACGACCGCATTTACGGCGACCGCATGCGGACCTGGAACGAATATGACCGGGTCTTCCGCCCGCTCGCCGGCGAGGGGCTTTTCGAAGTTCCCTCCGTCCCGGCGGAGTGCTGCCACAACGCGCATATGTACTACCTGAAAGCCCGGGACCTCGGCGAGCGCACAGCCCTGATCCGGCACCTGAAAGAGAACGGCGTGCTCGCCGTCTTCCACTACATTCCCCTGCACTCTTCCCCGGCCGGACTCCGGTTCGGGCGGTTCTTCGGCGAAGACAGATATACCACGCGCGAGAGCGAGCGTCTCGTCAGGCTGCCGCTGTACTACGGCCTCTCAGACAGGGACCGTGGCCGCGTGATCGAGGCGGTTCTTTCATTCTACCGCCGCGCGTAGAGGAGGCTCTCATGGAAAGATTCAACAGGAAATTCGGCGGCATCGTCATACTTCTCCTGGCCAACGCGGTTTTTTTCGCGCTCTATTTCCGTTTTTTCACCGGCGAGGCTGTCTATCTCTACACGGATATCGGCTCGGACTCGATCAATTCCAGTCTCCCGATCATCTCCATGCTGCAGCGGCTCTTCGCCGCCCGCGACTTCTCGGGATTCAGCTTAAACTCCGGGATCGGGGCTCCGACGCTCGTGTCGGCCCTCAAGTACCTGAATCCCATCAAGACGCCGCTTCTTTTCTTTACCGGGGACAGGCTTCCCCTCGGGCTCATGGTTGAGCTCCTGATCCAGACCAACGTCATCGCCTTCTTCTCCTGGTTTTTCTTCCGCAGGCTTCTCTCCCACGGCGGGGCGGCGCTGTTCGCCTCTCTCGCGTGGACATTTTCCGGATATATAACGCTCTGGAGCCAGAACCTGACGACCGGCAGCTGCATGGCGATGTTCACGGTCATGATGGCCGCCCTCCTTCCCGTGCTCATGAAGCCGACGGTGAGGAGATGCCTGCTCCTTACGCTCTCCCTCTCGCTGTTTCTCCTCACAAACTACTATTACTGCTACATGTCGGCGTTCTACGTCCTTGTCTTCCTGATCTTTTACTCCGCGGGATCCGGGAAGACGGTCACGCAGTTCTTCATCAGCGGGCTGGAAGTCCTCGGAAGCGCCGTCTTCGCGGTCTTCCTCGCGGCCGCGCCGCTGATCCCCTCTTTCACGGGGTTCTCCGGCTCGGGCAGAACGAACGCCCTCTCCGTCGTCGGGTCAGGGCTGAAGCTGGCGCAGGGAAGGGAGCTGTTCACGCTTCTCGGGAGACTGTTCTCGGTCAATTCTCTCGGGACAGCCGCGGAGTACACCGGGGTCATGAACTACTACGAGGCGGCGGCTCTCTCCACAACCGCCCTCGCCGTCACAGCTGTCATCTACCTGATCGCGGTCGACAGGACGCGGGTGATCACCGTGCTCGCGGCAATCGTGTGCGCCGCTTCACTCATCGTCAAGAATACCGGCGCTTTCGTCCAGTTCAATATCGGCGTGCACCGCTACTCCTTCATGATCGTCTTCACCTCAGCCGTTGCCGTCGGCTTCTTCATGAAGGAGATCCTGACCCAGCCCTATGGGATACCCCTCTTCTGGTCGGCGATCATCTCGCTGGCCCTGTCCGCGGCGGCCATCTTCTACCTGGCGACACAGGACGCCGGTCTCGGCGTCCGGACCGACGTGCGGACTCTCAAGTACGCGGGGGCGGCGTGCCTCATTTTCTCGGTTCTCGTGATGCTCTACGCGTTCGGCTTTAAGATTTCGAGGGCGGTTCCGCTCCTCATGATGCTCGCCCTTATGGCAGAGCTCGTCGTCATGAATTACGACACGGTCTACACGAGACGTGTCCTGACGCCCGCCGAATATGCCGCCCACATGGACGACGGCACGAAGGAGGCGGTCTCCGCGGTACAGTCGGGCGACGGCGGCCTCTACAGGATCTCCGCGGGCAGCGACACGGACGACGCGAACATCGGCATGCTGCTCGATTTTCCCGCCGCCTCCGTCTACAGCAACGTGAACGCGGCTTCCCTGACTTCGCTCACAAAACTCCACGGAACCTGCCAGCTCTCGCCGAATCATTTCCTGGTGGACGGGGACGAGTTCGGCCAGGCACCCCTCCTCGCCGTCCGGTACCTGATCAAACCGAATTCGGGGCTGTCGACGGACACCCCCTCCTCGCTGCTCTATGAGAAAGTCGGAGAGACCCCCGACGGAAGCCGGGTCGTCTACCGCAGCAGGGCCGCGCTCCCGTTCGGATATCTCTACACAGACAGCGTCTCGGCGGCCGATATCAGGGAGCTTCCGCTTCCAGAGCGGATGCTGACGCTGACGGACACCTGTTACAGAACGGACGGAATCTCCACGTCCGGGAACGCGGACGCTTCCACGGACTCCTCTCCGGAGACCGATCCCGGGGAGAGCGACGGCGGGGACGAACCCGGCCGGAACCGGTCGGATCAGGAAGGCCTCTTCACGCAGGAGGATCTCCTGGATTCCGGGAAAGAGTCCAATCACCTGAAGCTTCGAAAGACAAGTTCCGGCATCGTCTTCAGGCCGACCGGCGGCGATCCTTACATCTACTACAACATTGGGAAAGCTGAAAAAGAGACCGTCCGCATGCTCTATATGCGGCTGAAGAGCACGAACTTCAACAAGGTGCGCCAGATGCAGATCTTCTTTATGAGCGCTGAAAATGAGGATCCGGATCCGGCGGACAGCAGGCTCTTCTTCCTCGGGCGCGGCTATCCTGAGACCTGCATCATCCTCCCGGACGATGTGCGGCGGATCCGTCTCGACTTCCCCGAGGATTATCTCGATACGAATGTGGCGGAACTCTCGATCATCTCGGCGAAGGACATCGTCGGCATGTACGACGGCCTCGCGAAGACGGACATCACCGATATCTCCATGAATGGAGGGACCTACCGGGCGACGGTCAGTTCGGACAAAGGGGGCACCCTCTGTGTCCCGCTGCTCTTCTCCGGAAGCTGGCGCGCGAAGGTGAACGGAGATGCCGCGGATGTCCGCAGCATCAACGGGGGGCTCGTCGGAATTGAACTTGAAAAGGGCAGATCCGAGGTGGTCCTGACCTGGGAGACGCCGTTCTGGAAGGCTGGCCTTGCGGTGAGCGCTGCCATGGTCCTGCTCTTCATCATTCTCTTCGCGGCCGCTCCCGTCCTTGAGAGGCGCGCGCGGAGGAGCCGCTGAGAAGCCTGCGCGGCTGTGACCGCCGGCGCGGTCATCGCGGAATAATCAAACCGTACGAAAAAAGTACGCCTCCGGGTCTTCACCTGAAGGCGTACTTTAAATTTCCTGAAGTTATTTTCGCTCGTCTCCGCTTGCTTTCTTA
>CACYEN010000132.1 GCA_902773435.1 uncultured Lachnospiraceae bacterium
CACAGAACCTCGGGCACGCCGTTCTCAATCCGCAGAAGGACTGGGAGAACAAGTGGCTGGGAGATCTGAATGACGGCGAAGCATGTCCCGGATGCCATACTTCCCTTATGATCGCAAAGCCTGGGAGAGATTATGTTGAGTGCGCGATCTGCGGCCGGAAGGGCATGATTACACTCGACAAGGACGGAAATATCCGCTACAGCTGGCCGGAGGACAACAAGAACCGGCTCACGATGATGGGCAAGTTCGACCACGCCCGGGAGATTAACCGCCACACCGAGGAGATCTACAATCCCCATGTGGATGAGATCCAGGACGAGCTGAAGCGCTACCGCGAGATGGAGCAGTGGTCGGTCAAGTCTCCCTCAAAGCAGCCTAAGAAGGTGTGAGAACAGCATAATCAGTGATCTGCGGGACGGCGGCACCGGAACGCCTGTGCGCTTCGGGAGGCCGTCCCGCCCTGACTCGTCAGAAAAGAAGGGAAATGACATGACCGAATTCAAGATGCTCCTGTCCCCGATGACATTCAGAGGCAAGGTCTACCGCAACCGCATGATCGCCGCTCCGACCCTGTTCGCGCACTCGGTCTACTTTATTCCGGACATCAGGGAAAATGTCTACTGCATGGTCGAACGCCGTGCCGAGGGCGGCTTCGCCGCGGTCTCGACCGGCGAGCTGCCGGCGAACTGCGAGGAGGGCACGACGTCGTTCGTGGACGGGCCGATCGACTACACGAAATTCGAGGGTGAGATCTTCGAGGAGACCTGCGAGTACGCCCGGAGAATCAAATCCCACGGCGCGATCGCCTATCTCGAGTTCTCCCACGAGGGATGCATGGCGAATGTCGAGCCGCCTTACCAGCCGTGGGGTCCCGTATCTTATACGCGGGACGACGGCGTGCAGGTCCTCGGCATGGACGAGGCCATGATGGCGAAGGTCGAGGAGGACTTCCGCCGGGTCGGCGAATATGCCCGAAAATGCGGCTTCGACGGCGTCCTCGTACACGGCGGGCACGGTTTTCTGCTTCAGCAGTTCGTCTCCCCGTATTTCAACACGAGGACCGACGAGTACGGCGGATCCGCGGAGAACAGGGCAAAATTTCCGAAGCGGCTTCTTCAGGCGGTCCGAAAGGGCATCGGCGAGGATGGAATTCTCGAATTCCGGTTCAGCGCGGAGGACGGCATTCCCGGCGGGATGACCATCGACGACACGGTTGAGTTTATGAGGCAGATCGACGGGATCCCGGACATCGTGCACGTCTCGAACGGGCTTAAGTGGCGGGGGAACCATACGAAGACATTTTCCAGTTTTCTCGATCCGCACGGACTCAACGCGGGATATGCCGCGAAGGTCAGGCAGGCGCTTGAGAAGTCGAAGGTATCGGTGATCGGCGGCTTCAATTCGCCCGAACTCTGCGAGGAGATCCTGGAGAAGGGGTGGGCCGACTTCATCGAGTTTGGAAGGCAGGGGTTTGCGGATCCGTCATTTCCGAATAAGATCAGGGACGGCCAGGCCGATCACATCCGCCGCTGCGTGCGCTGCTTCAACTGCTATCCGGGCTCCTTCGAGCATCCGACGGACGTTCCGCTCACGGAGAGGGGCTGGACGGACGAGCAGGTGAGGACGGTCTTCAATCCCGCAGCGATGGGCAGGTGCGCGATCAATCCGGAATCCGGCTTCGACCTTGACCCGCGGACGCTTCCGCCGGTCGTGCGGCGGGGGCGGGTTCTCGTCGCCGGAGGCGGGGCGGCGGGACTGCAGGCGGCGCTCACGGCCGTCTCGCGCGGCCATGAGGTGACGCTCGTGGAGAAGAGCGGAAGGCTCGGCGGAATCATCAACTTCACAGACGGAGACGGGCTCAAAGCAGACCTGAGATACTTCAAGGACATGCTGATCCGCGAGGTAAATGAATCTAAAGCTGACGTGAGACTGAACACCGACGTGACGGAAGAGCTGCTCGCGGAGGTGAAGCCCGACACGGTGATTATCGCGACCGGTTCGCTGCCGTTTGTACCGCCGATTCCCGGGATCGGGAAGGCGGAGAAGATCCTCGATGCCTATGCGCATCCGGAGAAGCTCGGAAAGCGGGTCGCGGTCGCCGGCGGCGGGCTTGCGGGCTGCGAATTCGGACTCTTCCTCGCGGAGGAGTACGGCCTTGAGATTTCGGTCATCGAGATGAAGGACCTCATCGCGCCGGAGCTATACTGCTACTACCGAAACGCGCTCCTCGAGCATATGGACGCAGCCGGAATCAGGCAGTATACGGGGACGAAGTGTCTGTCATTTGACGAGGACGGGGTGAACGTCCTTCGAGATGGGAAAGAGGAGAAGATCCTCGCGGACTCGGTCGTCTACTCGTTCGGGATGCGGGCAAATGACGCGGAAGCCGACCGGATCACCGCCTGCGTGCGCGCGGTCTGCCCGAACGCGGCCATCACGAGAGTAGGGGACGCGAAGCGGGCCAGAAAGATCGTCGACGCTGTGCACGACGGATATCTCGCGGCGATGGAGGCGGGAACCGCCTGACGGAGAAGCGGAAAGAGCCGTGGCAAGAGCCGAGGTAAGAGCCTTCCAGGCGGCGAATTATCGTGTTTTAATGTAGATACCGCAGACCTGGCGATTAAATCAGAGACTGAAACCAGAAAAAAATAAGGAGGCAGCAGATGAAAAAGATTAATGTCCTGCTCCTGTCCGGCAAGCTCGCGACTGAGCATGACATGGTCAGGATGAACACGAACCTGCGGACAATTCTTGAGTCCACCGGACGCTTCCATGTGCGCGTGACCGAGGAGTTCAACGGAGCGACACCGCGCACACTGGAAGGGTACGACATGATCCTTCTCAACTACGACGGGAAGGATGTTCCGACAGACCGCTACACGAGGCTTGAGCCGGGCGCGGAGAAGCTGTTTTTTGATTTCGTGAGAAATGGCGGCGGCCTCTACATCCACCACAGCTGCTGCTGGCTCGAGGACGGACTCCCGGAGGAGTACTATAAGATGTGGGGCTATTACCTCACGATGCCGGAGAGCCGGAAGGTTCCGAAGGACGATTTCATCGTGGACTTTGTCCCCGGGGATCCGATCACGGATGGGCTGGAGCCCCAGCTGATGGTGCCGGGCGACGATTTCTTCGCCGGCATCCTGAAAGCTGAGGGGTGTGAGCCGAAGGTGCTGATCACCGCTTTCGACGACATCCGGTATTATCAGCAGTCCTGGTGGCCGCCGAAGCACCATCC
>CACYEN010000133.1 GCA_902773435.1 uncultured Lachnospiraceae bacterium
AATTACTTTACATAATTCCGGAATTCCTCTTGCGGACGCGGCGCAATCTCTGATATGATACCCTCCACAGAGAAGTATTTTCCTCAAATACTTCTCCTGGAGACGCCAATCGCAGCCAGGGCGGCTGCTTACCATAACATCAGCAGGATGGAGCCGGATTATGCGGATTTATCATTTCGAAAAATACATCAAGGCGCACAGACGTGATTTTCTGCGGGCCTTTAAAGAGATACAGGGCGGCAGCCCGAAGGGCGAATGGATGCCCTGGATCTTCCCAAGACTCGAGGGACTCGGGTTCAGCGAGACGGACGACTACTACGGGATCAGCGGTGTGGAGGAAGCCCGCGCTTATATGCGCGAGCCGATTCTGCGCGAGCATCTCATCGCGATCTCCGAGGCGCTTCTTGAGCTTCCGGGAAATGACATCTCAAAGTTCTTCCCCTACCCCGACGACATGAGGCTCAGGTCCTCCATGACGCTCTTCGCGAAGGCCACGCCCGAATACCCCGTATTCAGGAGGGTGCTCGACCGGTTTTTCCGCGGGGAGATGGACCAGAGAACCCTTCTCTCGCTGAAGATGCGCTGACGCGGGGGTCAGGCGCGCTCGTCGGTGATCGCCCCGCCGCAGAACGAACAGGTTCCGCGGCTTCCGGCCCGGAGACGGTTCGCCCCGCCGCACAGCGGGCACCGCACGGTCACGAATCCGAGCCCGGCTTCCTCGCGCATGGCGTCGGAGATGATCACACAGGGATCTCCGCCTCTCTGCAGCGTGCAGCCGGAAAAATATCCCCTCCGGAAGAGCGCCTCCAGCTCCGCAAGCACCTTAGCCCGGTCGGAGCCGGTCTGTTTCTCGAGCTCACTGATCGTCACAACTCCGTTCCTGTCCCCGGCGAAGATCGATTCATAGCGCCTTGCCGCCCCGTTCAGTCTGCCCGTCCTGATCCCGGAGACCAGGAGGGCGACGGAGGGAACGAGGAACACCACCGCGATGATCAGATCCTCCTTCGGCTCATCCCTGCTGAGCAGCGTGCTGAAGAAACCGAACGTGAAGAAGCTCGTGAGAAGCGTACCCGCGACAAGCATGATATTCTTCTTCAGGGTCTGCACCGCCATGATCCTTCCGGACAGGTATCTGTTCACCGTCATTTTCCCAGCCATCGGCTCTCTCCCTTCACGCGCGGGCGCATAAAACGGGCGCCCCGCCTTCGCTGTCAACGCCTTTCTGACCGCGCCGGATCCGGACGCGCCGGGTTTTACCCGCAGCGTAAGTCAGCCGGATGTGATGGCCGTCTGCGGACATTTCTCCGCGCATTTTCCGCAGTTCGTGCAGAGTTCGTAGTTGATCTTCGCGAGGTTTTTGTCGACAGTGATCGCCTCCGCCTCGCAGTCGCGGGCGCAGAGCCTGCAGCCGATGCAGCCGACCGTGCAGACCAGCTTCACGTCCTTGCCCCTGTCCTTGTTCACGCAGCGGACAAATGTCTTCTGCTCATAGGGGACGAGCTCAATCAGGCCCTTCGGACAGGCCTTCACGCAGAGGCCGCACCCGACGCAGGCCTCCCGGTCGACGGCTGCCACACCGTTCGTCACGTGAATCGCGCCCTGGGGACACACTTCGGCGCAGCTCCCGAATCCGAGGCAGCCGTAGTCGCAGTCCCAGGGATACATCCCGGACAGCGCGACAGCCCGGCAGTCCCTGACACCCACGTAGTTGTTCTTCGTCGACGTGTGCTCGCAGGAACCGTTGCAGTGGACGAATGCCGTCTGCCTGTCCGCCTCCGCGGATGTTCCCATGATGGCGTTGATCCTCTCCGCCACCGGCGCGCCGCCGATCGGACAGGCGGCAGCGGAAGCCTCGCCCGCGGCGATCGCGGCCGCCATCGCGTCGCAGCCCGCGTATCCGCAGGCGCCGCAGTTATTCCCCGGAAGGGCTTCCCTCACTTCGACTTCCCGCTGATCGACCTCCACGTGGAACTTGTTTCCTATATAGACCAGCGCGATGCCGACGATCACTCCGACGATGCCGATCACGACCGTAGCGGTCAGTATTGCACTCATGCTCTGTTCTCCTTCCGAAACACAGGTTTCTCTCTCATTCCCGCAGTCTGTCTCCGGATGACGATTCCGAACCCCGCCGCAGCCGTCACGCGAGGCCGCCGAAGCCCATGAACGCGATCGACATGAGCGCGGCGGAGAGAAGCACCACCGGCGCGCCCCGGAACGGTTTCGGAATCGCGGACTCGTCCAGTCTCGCCCTCACGCCCGCCAGGAGAACGATCGCGATCGTGTAGCCGACCGCCGTGCCGAACCCAGCGAACACGCTCTGGATAAAATTGTACTCGTCCTGCACGTTGGTGAGGGCGACGCCCAGAACCGCGCAGTTCGTCGTGATCAGCGGAAGATAGATGCCGAGCGCCTTGTACATGGAAGGCGACGTCTTCTTGAGAAACATCTCCACGATCTGGACCAGCGCCGCGATGACGAGAATGAAGACGATGGTCTTCATGTAGTCGAGATCAAACGGCTTCAGCACGAAGTTGTAGAGCAGCGACGCGACCGCCGACGCGATCGTGAGGACGAAGATAACCGCCACGCCGAGCGACGCCGACGCCTTCATCTGCTTTGAGACGCCGACGAAGGAGCAGATGCCGAGAAACTGGTTGAGCACCACGTTGTTGATCAGCGCGCAGCTGACGATGATCATGATGAGACTTCTCATTTCGCAGCCTCCTCTCCGCAGCCGGACGCGCTCGCGCTTTTAGCGCAGTTCGCGCAGCAGCCGTCGCAGCCGTTCACCATGCGGTCAGACCTGTTTTTGACGTGGGACGCGTTCAGCACCGCGATCACAAGCGCGAGAACGAGAAATGCTCCAGGCGCCTTGATGAAGATGCCGATCGGCTCGACGGATTCCGGGAGAACCCTGTAGCCGAAGACGCTGCCCGCTCCGAGCAGCTCGCGAAGGAAACCGATGACCGTCAGCGCGATCGTGAAGCCGAGCCCCATGCCGATTCCGTCGAAGACCGCGAGGCCGACGCTGTTCTTGTTGGCGTACGCCTCCGCCCTCCCGAGGATGATGCAGTTGACGACGATCAGGGGGATGTAGATCCCGAGCGCCTCATAGAGCACGGGCACGTAGGCCTTGATGAGAAGTTCCGTGATCGTGACGAGCGTCGCCACGATGACGATGTAGGCCGGGAGCCTGACCTCATCCGGGATCATCTTTCGCAGCGCGGAAATGATCAGATTGGAGAGGATGAGGACCGCGGTCGTCGCAACGCCCATGCCGAGGCCGTTGATCGCCGCGGTGCTGACCGCGAGCGTCGGACACATGCCGAGCATCAGGATGAACGTCGGATTCTCCCTGACGACGCCGTTATAAATCCGTTCAAGATATCGATTCATGCGCTCGCCCCCTTACCCTATATTCTTGTGAAGAAAATCAAGTGCGGCATTCACGGCGTTTACCACGGCGCCCGAGGAGACCGAAGCTCCCGACACGGAGTCGATCTCGTCGTCGGCCGTCGAGCCGCCCGCCTTGTTGAGAGTAAATCTCTCGACGTCCACGCCTCTGAACTGGTCCTTGAATCCGGGCTCGTCGCACCGCATGCCCATGCCCGCGGTCTCGTTGAGTTCGGTGAACTCGATGCCCTGCGTCACACCCTCCGTGTCCACCCCGAGGGACAGCGTGATGCGGCCGTCATAGCCGTCCGCGCTCGTGACGCTGATGACGTAGCCCGCCGTTCCACCCGCCGCGTCCTTCCCGACCGCGACCTCGTTGATATAGGCCCGGCCGAAATCCGTCCCGTAGACGGAACCCTGCATGGACTCGATCAGGGCCGCGGAATTCTCATCGATCTCGAACGTCTCGGCTCCGGGAAGAACCGAGCTGTAGGACTGCAGCTTCTTCTTCAGCTCCTGCTCCGCGATCGTGTCCTTCGTCACATTGAAGGCGGCTGCCAGGCCGATGCCGGCGATCGCCGTGATCAGGAGAAGGTTCACGGCCGGCTTCAGGAGCTTTGCGGTAAACGGCCTGCTCTCCTTGTCGGGATCCCGCTCCTGCTCCCTGAACCCGAACGGTTTCGGGATAATGAACTCGTCGAGCAGCGGCGTCAGTAGATTCGCGATGATGATCGCGTAGCTGGTTGAATCCGCCGCCGTCGCGAAGACGCGGAAAAGTCCGGTCAGGAGGCCGGCCGCCGCGCCGTAGATCAGCATGCCCACCGAAGTGACCGGGGACGTGACGGGATCCGTCGCCATGAACAGCGCGCCGAGAACCGTGCCGCCGCCCATGAGATGGGCGAGAACAAAGGACGGATCAGACCAGTGTCCTCCGAAAAGCCCGATGAACAGCGCGAAAACAAGGAGGAACGATACCGGGATCTCCCAGGAAATCGCCCTGGCCGCGATCAGGTACACGCCGCCGATGAGCAGGGCGAGAATCGAAGACCCGATGACTCCGCTCGCGGATCCGAGGAACATCGAGGTGAGGTTCACGGCCCGGTCTTCGAGAAGGCTCGCGAGCGGTGTCGCCGAGCTGACCGCGTCGCTCATCGAGTAGTTGGTCATGATGCCGCTGAACGAGATCAGCAGGAAACATCTCGCGGCGAGCGCGGGATTCATGAAGTTCCTGCCAAGTCCGCCGAAAAAGCTTTTTACGAAGATGATCGCGAACACACTGCCGAGCACCGGGATAAACCACGGCACCGACGGCGAGAGGCAGAGGGCCAGGAGAAGTCCGGTGACGACCGCGCTGCCGTCCTTCACGGTCATCCCCTTCTTCGCGATAAGGTCAAATGCCGCCTCGGACAGCACTGCCGTTCCGACCGAGAGGAGGATCACGGCGAGCGCCCTCGTCCCGTAATTGATCACGCCCGCGCAGGCGGCCGGGATGAGAGAGATGATCACGTCCAGCATGACCCGGCCGGTCGACAGGCGGTTCCGCACATGGGGACTCGCAGATACCTGATAGTAAATGCCGCTCATGATCTCGCCGCCTCCTTTTCCTTCTCAGCCCTTCTGATTGCCATCACTTCCGCCTTGG
The DNA here is from genome assembly GCA_902773435.1 of uncultured Lachnospiraceae bacterium. GTDB lineage: Bacteria > Bacillota > Clostridia > Lachnospirales > Lachnospiraceae > Chordicoccus. Next base: position 5,039 of record CACYEN010000133.1, read on the forward strand.
CTGCCTTGAACTCCTGGGTCAGCGGGCGCTTGGCCGGGCAGATGAACGTACAGCAGCCGCAGCTGATGCACTCCATCCCGTAGAGCTTCTTCTCGAAGCGCTCAAAATCCTTCTTCTCCACCGCGGCTGCCATCAGCTGGGGCACAAGGCCGACCGGACATACGGACCCGCATCTGCCGCAGCGGATGCAGTTCGTCGCGGACTTCTCCGACTCGGCGACCTCGTCCCTCGTAAGAAATGTCAGCGCGTTGTTATTCTTCTGAATCGGAACGTCAAGGCTGTCGAAGGCGATGCCCATCATCGGACCGCCGGCCAGCATCTTCACCGCCTGCTTTCCGTCCTTCCAGCCGCCGGCGTACTCGAGAAGCTCGCCGCAGCTCACTCCGATCCTCGTGATCAGGTTGCAGGGGCGCGCGACGGCATCGCCCGTGATCGTCACGCGCCGCTCCATGAGCGGGGTGGACTCGCACACGGCCTTGTAGATCGCGTAGATCGTCCCGACATTGTCAACGATGCAGCCGACGTCCGCGGGAAGCTGGGAGATCTTATAGTCGATTCCCGCCACAAGGCTGATGCAGCTGCGCTCACCTCCCTGGGGATACTTGACCGGCGCCTCCAGGACCCTGATCCGGGTGTAGGCCGCCGCGGCTTTCTTCATCGCGGCAATCGCCTCGGGCTTGTTGTTCTCGATCACGATGACACCCTCCGCGTTCTCGAAGAGATTGAGCAGGATGTCGATTCCGGCTACAATCTCCGCAGCGCAGGAGCGCATCAGATGGTCGTCGCAGGTGATGTAGGGCTCGCACTCCGCTCCGTTGGCAATCACGAACCGGATATCCCCGGGATTCTTCGGTGAGAGCTTCACATGAGTCGGAAATCCGGCGCCGCCCATGCCGATGATCCCCGCGTCCATGATCTTTCTGAGGATCTCCTCCGACGTCATGGCGTGGTAGTCAGCCTTCTCGCCGATTCCCTCCGCCTGCTCATAGAGTCCGTCATTTTCAATTATGACCGAGTCGACGAAGAGCCCGCCGATCGTGCGGTGCCTGTCGACCGCCTTCACGGTTCCCGAGCAGGCGCTGACGATATTTGCCGAGACAAAAGCGGAGGTCTCGGCGATCAGCTGTCCCGCCAGGACCCGGTCGCCCCTGGTCACGACAGGTACCGAGGGCTTTCCGATATGCTGATTGAGCGGATAGATCATCTGGTTCTTCGGCAGATAGATCTCGGGCGCGGCGTCCCGCGTGAGTTCTTTTCGGTCCGCGGGGTGCACGCCTCCCCGGAATGATTTACGCGCCATCTTTTCCCCTTCCTGTTGACAGCAAAAACCTCTGCCCGAGCGCATGCGCCGGGCAACGAAACAATTCACACAAGTCAGACGGAGACATCCCATCTCCCGGTCCCGCCATCGCGGAAATACGGCCGGGAAAAGAAAAACCCCCGTTCTATGGCGGGAGCTGAGATACAGTTCTTCATCATAACGTCCTTAACAGATAAAGAAGCCCCCTCCCCCGATGTCAATGATAATGCATATTATAACGTATATTTCACCAAATGAAAATGATTATCTCGAACAGTCCGGCGGCAGCCTGTCCGGCGCAGGAGCGCTCACTCCCCGTCCGGGGTGTCGCGGCCGGGAATCCTCCGCGCTTCGATCTCGGACGCGACGTTCTCCGGAACCCGGTTCCCGTCGTCCGTTCCGCTTCCGTCTCCTTCGTCGTCTCCGCCTCCTCCGCTCTTCTCCTCGATCTTGTGGAAGATCGTCATGTAGAGCTGGGTACAGGTGTACGCGGTCCCGGAAAACCCGAACAGCAGAAGGATCGGGAGGACATACGCGAAATACCGGTAGGCGAGCGCGATAACCGCGATATGGATCACGAGCATCGCGAGCGACTTCGGGAAGAAACCGATCGCGAGCTTGACGGCCGTGTCAAGATGTCCGCTCAGCGTGTTCTCATACCGCGCGATCAGCGGAAACATATACTGCCCGATAAAGATCAGCAGGAAACCGATCACGATGAACACCATCCGCATGACATTCGCCGTGCCGCTGCTCATGGAATTCACGACCTGCAGGTCAATAAACAGGAACACCCCGAAAGCCAGGAATACCAGCCACACAATCGTCGCCTGCTTAAAGTTCTCCCTGAACTTCGAGAAAAATGTCTTCACGATATATCCCTCGCGGTTCTCCGCCATCTGGATCAGCAGGGAGTGCATCGAGGCAAATGCCGCCCCGGCCGTGATGACCGGCACGCAGAGAAGAACAGTGAGCAGATTGACGATCATGAGGTCGAAGAGCCTCGAGAGCGCCCTCATGATCCTGTTGTCCGGATTAAAAAAGTCGTTCATGTGAGTACCTGTTTCCTTCCGGTGTCCATTCTTTTACAGCGCCTGCACCGGCTCTCCGGCCCGGAGGCGCACACGCCCGCTTTCCGGCAGCCGCTCATCCGAACACGGTGTAGGCAAGATTCCCGCCTTTCGCGGCGGCCCGGATGATATCCTGTGAGAAAACCGCGCTGCAGTACCAGTAGGTGTTGCTGACGTGGCCCGGGTCATTTACCGCGATCGTTCCGTCCGGCAGGACGCCGACCAGCAGGATGTAGTGCCCGCCGTTGGTAAAGACGCTCGGACCGACGTGCTCCATCACCGGATGGCCGTTGATGAGCGCGGAGTAGACGGTCTTCCAGTCCCCCGTGAGGTAGGCGGGGACGCCGTACATCGCGGCGGAATGCACCCCGACGGTGACGGCCGATCCATTGTCGTCGATATACTCGCCGTTCTCCTTAAAGTCGACCGGCGCGATCAGCTCCTGCCTGACATAGGAGAGCGCCATCGCGGTCGAGAAGAAGCCGCAGCCGGCCTGGTGCATTGTGTGTCCGTTGACGTTGAACGCGATATTGGGCCATTCGGTAAATGTCCACTCGCCGTTGTCGTAGAAACCCGCCCCCTGGTTGAAGTAGGGGACGCACATCACGCCATTCTCGTCGGTCGGGCGGAGGGAATTGCCGTCGATGATGCCCTCCGGCTTGTCCATCAGCGTGATCTTATTCCAGAATTCCTTCGAGGAGACCGTGTTCTCCTCGGTCATGTACCTGCTGACCGTCGAGACGACCTCGTCGATCAGGTTCTCCGTCGAGACGAAGTACTCCCCCTGCTTTGTGATGCACGCGAGATAGACCTGGACGTCCTCGCCGTTCACGGCGGCGATATAGTCCATCTCATTCACGCAGATATAATAGATCTTCAGGTTCTCGCTGACGTCGGCGCCGTGATCGATCCGGTAGCGCGCGAGCATGGCCTCCCGCAGAAGCATCTCGTTGCGCTTACGGCGGAGAGCGTCCTCCTCATCGAGGGCGCTCAGCTTCCAGTTTCTCAGCGAGGCCTCCACAACCGACTTCGTCATCGCCGCGCCGCGGCTCATCTCGTCCCTGTTCCCCGCAACTGCTGCCCCGGACGCCTTCTTCTCCTCCTCCAGGCTTTTTTCCGTGATCAGAGGCTCTGACGACGCAACGTCCGCGGATACGGGTGCCGGACGGCCTGCGCCTAGAAGAAGCGCGGCGCAGGCAACTGCCGCAAATGCCGCGGCTGCGGTGAATCGCTTTCTCTTCTGCTGCATTCGGACCTTCTTTCATCTTCTTTCTATGTCAGATATTATACCTTATGGCGGGATCGTTCTCAAACATTCATTGTGTCAATATACTATGTTCTCTGCGTCCCGCTGCTTCCCGCTCCCGGGACGGTCCGGTTAATTATTCTTTTACAGCGCCGATGTATATGCTCTCGACAAAATATTTCTGCAGGAACGGGTAGAGAAGGATGATCGGGACCGACGATACGAGTATGACCGCGGACCTGATTGAGATCGCCGGCGCGGACTGCCTGCAGTCGGCCGCTATCGTTGTACCTCCGTTGACTATATTGCGCAGCAGCATCATTACGGGATATTGATCGGTTTTGAGGTAGATCAGCGAATAAAACCAGTTGTTCCAGAAAAAGACGGCGGTATACAGGCCGACGGTAGCCAGCGCGGGGCGGGACAGCGGCAGAACGATACGGAAAAGTACCCCGAAATAGCCGAGGCCGTCGATCATGGCGGCTTCTTCCAGTTCCTTTGGAATCGCCTTTAGTAATTGACAAGGATGATCAGGAAAAACTGGTTGATGGCAAAGGGGAGCAGAATCGCCCAGACAGATCCCGTCAGATGGAGGGCTGAAACCAGAAGATAGTTCGGAATCATACCGCCTGAGAAAAACATGGAGAAAACGACCAGTTTCATGATGATTTTCCGTCCCCGAAGCCACGTCTTGCTGAGGGGACAGGCAAAGAGGACCATCATGAACAGGGAGATCAAGGTGCCTCCGACGGTGAAGATCAGGGTGTAGCCATAAGCCCTGAAAAAATTGGGATAGTTAAACACGCTGCGATAAGCGTCAAGGTTGAAATCCACCGGCAGAAGGAACACGCGATTGTTGGAGATGGCCGATGTGGAGGAGAAGGACATCGCGATGATATATAAAAAGGGAACGACACAGCAGATCACCGTAATGGCCATGACCAGGGCGGTTACAAAGCTGAGTACGGGATTTCTTTCCCTGATGGTATTCTGAGCGGGTTCTTTTTTCATCGCACGAATTCCCTTTCAATAAACTTTGTTTCCGGTCAGTTTTCTGGACAGGAAGTTGGCGCCGGAGACAAGGATCAGGCCGATCACGCCGTTGAACAGGCCGACAGCGCTGCCCAGCGAATACTGCGGGGTCGTTGCGCCCAGCGAGAGGCGGTAAACATACGTATCAATAATATCCGAAACCGCCATGTTGGTCGGGGTCTGCATGAGCAGGACTTTTTCATATCCCAGTGACATAAGAGTTCCCACGCTCAGTATGAACATCACCATGATAGTCGGCAGTATGGACGGGAGCGTGATATAGATGATCTGTTGAAATCGGCTTGCGCCGTCGATGCGGGCCGATTCGAACATCTCCTTGTTGATTCCGGCGATCGCGGCCAGGTAGATGATCGCTGTCCAACCGGTATACTGCCACATGTCGGTCAGGATATAGAGAGGGCGGAAATACCCGGGCTCATTAAGATAATAGACGGGCGGTATGCCAAAAGCAGAGTTCAGTACGCGGGTGATCATGCCCGTGGAGGGTGACAGGAGCTCGGCGAGTATGGCGATCACAACCGGCGTAGAGATAAAGCGCGGGATGCAGCTGACCGTCTGGACGAGGCCCCTGATCTTCAGGTTTCTCAGTTCGTTCAGCAGAATGGCAAAAATAATGGGAACAGGAAAATTCACGGCAAGATTCATAATGCTGATGACGAGTATATTGCCCAGCATCGGTCCGTATTTAAAGAGCAGAAGCCAGCACAGGGGAACTGCCATCATCGCGTAAAGCTCCCAATAGCGTCTCAGATGCTTCCGGAAGGCCGGACGGTTGTCCGTTGAGTTCTGAAAAGTCTTATTCCTGACCCTGCGCATGAGGCATTTCCTCCATAATGTCCGAAAAAAAGAAGCCCGGCTGCGCACCGGGCCTTCGGAAAAAGATCATTGATTTCGCTTTCAATCACAGACTGAAGAGATCCGGCCGCCCCATCAACAGGCGCCGGATCTCCTCTCCAACGGCGGAACAGCCTGCCCGCCATCCGTTTTCAGTTATTCCCCGATCATCCCACCAGGTACACGTCCGCGTACTGGAGACCGAAGTCAAGGGCTTCCTCATGTGAATCCATAAAAATGTCCACGTGCCCGTACGGAGTGCCTCTGTCCTCTACCGTGTAGACATTTCCGTTGATGAGCAGCTTCGTTCCGAAGTCCACTCCGCCCATCGCGACGGTCCTGCCCGCGACCGGAGTCGTCCCGCTGGCGGTCGGCTGGCCCGCGGTGCCGTTGCACTGGGCGCACCAGCAGTAGGCAGTCAGCGTAAATGTGCCGAGGTAGGAACCGGATTCGCCGTCGGAATCCTCCTCTGAGTCGTCGTAGTCCTCAGAATCATCATAGTCCTCGTAGTCCTCAGAATCATCATAGTCCTCGTCCTCTTCGGAATCGTCGTAGTCTTCGTAGTCCTCCGAGTCGTCGTAATCCTCATCCTCTTCGGAATCGTCGTAGTCCTCGTAGTCCTCCGAGTCGTCGTAATCCTCGTCCTCTTCGGAATCGTCGTAGTCCTCCG
>CACYEN010000134.1 GCA_902773435.1 uncultured Lachnospiraceae bacterium
AGAGAATCCGCAGGAGAGAATCCGCAGGAGGGAATCCGCAGGAGAGAAGGCGCAGGAGAGAAGAGAGAGATGCTGATCAGTCCGTATTCTGAAAATTTTGCCAGGAGGGTAGCGGTCATTTTTCCGGGGCTTGGCTATACATGCGACCGCTCCCTTCTCTACTTTGCTTCAAGGATCGCGACGAGGCACGGCTATGAAGTCGTCAGGATCGACTATGGGAAGCTGCCAGAAGACGCAAAGAACAGTATGTCATCAAGGAAGAAAGCCCTTGAGCTCGCGCTTCATAGGAGCCGAAAACAGCTCGTGGACGCAGGCGCTGACCAGTCACATCAGCTCCTGTTCATCTCGAAGAGCATCGGGACGGTTGTGTCGAACCTGGTCAACGGGGAAATCGGGGGCAGGGCGAGGAGTGTCCTGTTCACCCCTCTTAAGGAGACCTTTGAGCGCGCGGGAGGAGAATACATTGTCTTCCACGGAACCGGAGACCCGTGGGCGCCGGACCTGTCCGCCGAGAAGGCGGCGTGCCTTGAAGCCGGACATGAATTTTACACTTATAGCGGGGCAAATCACTCTCTCGAGACCGGAGATGTGATGACAGATATCGAAAATCTTGCGGATGTTATGCGCCGGATTTCCGCATTTATCGAGAGAGGCGTTCGTTGAGAAGGATGCACATTTTCAAGAAAGGAGTTTCAGGAATGCTTGATATCGCGATCGTCGGCGGCGGGACCGCCGGACTTACGGCAGCCATCTACGCGCTTCGCGCAGGCAAGAAGGCGGTTATCTTTGAAGCGCTGGCCGTCGGAGGCCAGATTGTCAACACACCCGACATCGAGAACTACCCCGGAATCGCCCATGTGTCAGGCTATGAGTTCGCGATGGGGCTCTCCGAGCAGGCGAAGGCTCTCGGAGCGGAGATCCGCTTTGAAAATGTCACCGCGGTTGAACCGGATGGCAGCGCCTTCCTGGTGACCACGGGGAGCGATGCCTATGACGCGAAGGCCGTCATTCTCGCGACGGGCGCGAAAAACCGTCCGCTCGGCATTGCCCGCGAGGAGGAGATGATCGGGAAAGGCGTATCCTACTGCGCCACGTGCGACGGCATGTTCTTCCGCAGGAAGGACGTCGCGGTGAACGGCGGAGGGAATACGGCGCTTGAGGACGCGGCATTTCTCGCGAATTACTGCTCGAAGGTATATGTGATCCACAGGAGGGACGAGTTCAGGGGCGACGAGAAGTCCGTGGAACTCCTGAAATCCAAGGAAAATGTGGAATTCGTCCTCAACTCCACCGTCACGGCGATCCTCGGCGACCAGAAGGTCGAGGGCGTCGAGGTGACCGACAAGAACACCGGGGAGAAGAGAGTACTCCCGGTCAGCGGTCTCTTTGTGGCGATCGGACAGATGCCGGCGAATGACGCGTTCACGGATGTTGTCTCCCTCGACCCGAAGGGCTACATCAGTGCGGGAGAGACCTGCCTGACGGGAACCCCCGGGGTTTTCGCGGCGGGCGACTGCCGGACGAAGGAAGTGCGCCAGCTGACAACGGCGGCGGCCGACGGTGCGGTGGCAGCGCTCGCCGCCTGCAGGTATATCGACGCGCAGGGATGAACGAGGAGCGGTGAGAGCGGCCGAGGACACACAGCCTGTATGGAGACCGAGGCGCAGGGATAAACCGGGTGAGCGGCGGCGCGCGTCCGCGCCGACACTCAAGGTTGCGCATCCGACTCGCGATGTGCTATTGTATGAGACAAGACCGGGGTGTTTTTGCGGGCACCCCGCTATTGTTCTGCCGCGTAGATGCGGCGAAGGTGAATTATCCTGCCGCGCCTGCGCGGCCGTGATGTTTTCGTCAGAGGATACTGAATGTTCCAGATGTCTTATAACAGCGCCGGATTCCTTATTTTTTTCGGCGCGTTTCTGCTGCTGTATGTGCTGATGCCGAGAGTCTGGCTCAGGCAGGCCGTGATACTCGCGGGAAATATCGTATTTTACCTTTTTGCGGGGGGAAAGAGTCTCCTCGCTGTTCTTTTTGCGACGACAGTCGTGGTCTACGCCGTCTCGGTCCTGATGGGAAAGGTGTATGAGGGCTTTGAGGCGGAGACCGCGGAAATGAAGCCCAAGGAACGCATGCAGATCCTGCCGGGTTACCGAAAGAAGGCGGTGAGATACCTGATCGCCGGGATCGTTATCGTTCTCGGCATCCTCCTGTACGGAAAGATCGGCCGTCTCGCGGGACTCCCGGAGGTCGTGAGTTTCGACGGCCTGAGGAGAAGAGGCATGATGGCGGTGCTGGTTCCGGTCGGCGTATCTTACTATACATTTTCCGCGGTCGGCTATCTGCTCGACGTCTACTGGAGGAAGGCGAAGGCCGAGAGAAATTATTTCCTCCTGCTGATATCCATGACGTATTTCCCGATCATCGTGCAGGGCCCGATCTCCCGCTATGACCGGCTCATGAAGCAGATGAAGGAGCTTCCGGGCTTCTCCTACGAGCGCGTGACGCTGGGCCTCCAGCGCATGGTCTGGGGCCTCTTTAAGAAGCTCGTCATCGCGGACCGCCTGTCGATGTACACGGGGACGATCTTCGCGGATATCGGCAGTTACGCGGGCGTCGAGGTCATCCTCGCCGTCGCCGCCAACGTCATGCACATCTATATGGATTTCTCGGGCTGCATGGATATCGTCATCGGCGCGGCGGAGGCCATGGGCGTGACTCTCGACGAGAACTTCAGACAGCCGTTCTTCTCGAAGGGAGCCGCGGAGTTCTGGAGACGGTGGCACATCACGCTCGGAACCTGGTTCAAGGACTACGTCTACATGCCGATCGCGACATCGAAGGGCATGATGAAGAAGACTGCTGAGCTGAAGAAGTCCAGGGGCAAGCGAATTTCCTCATTCGCGCAGACCGCCATTCCGCTCATCGTCGTCTGGGTGCTCACCGGACTCTGGCACGGGACCGGCCCCGACTACCTGATCTGGGGCCTGTACTGGGGCGTGCTGATTATAGTTGAGTCGACATTTGCCCCGGAATTCCGGAAGGTGACCGAATTCTTCCGGGTGGACCCGGAGTCGTACGGGCACAGGCTGTTCCAGATGGTGAGGACGTTCGTGTACTTCGCCATCGGCCGGATGATTACCGCGCTTGGGAACGCCGGGAGCTTTGTGACGATCATGAGGAGTATCACGAGGGAGGCGAGGCCCTGGGTCCTGTTCGACGGCACGATTCTTGGATACGGCATAGACGCCCAGGATATGGGTGTTCTTCTCATCGCGATCGCGGTCGTCTGGATTGTGAGTATCCTGCAGACGAAGATGAACGTCCGGGAGGCGCTCGCGAAACAGCCGCTTGTTCTGCGCTGGATCGTCTACCTTGCCGGTATTATCGCGGTCGTCGTGTTCGGCATCTACGGACCGGGCTACACGGCGTCGGCATTCGTGTACGGGGCGTTCTGAGACGCAGGATTGAGATACAAAAGATCAGATAACAGATAACGGATAACAGAAAGGAACAACAGAATTATGGTAGAAAGAGTCAGAGAGGTTCTTGAGGAAAATTTCCCGGAGATCGATTTCGACAGCTCGGACGAACTGGTTGACGACGGCATCATCGACTCCCTGTCGATTGTGGGGATGATTTCCGCGCTTTCGGAGGAGTTTGGAGTGACGTTCCCGTACGAGGAGATCGTCCCGGAGAACTTCAATTCCCTGGAGAGTATTGCCGAGCTGATCGAGAGGTATCAGTGAGAGACGATGAGAGAGACATTTTCTGAAAAGGTAATCGCGCGCGGAAGGGAACTTCCCGACAGGGAGGCCGTGATCTTCCGCAGGGAGATTCTCACGTACGGGACACTTGCCGACCGCGCCCTCATCGCCGCCGGATTCCTCGCGGCAGCGGGCGTGAAGAAGGGGGACCGGGTTCTCTTCTCGGCGGTCTCGAAACCCGAGACGGTCGTCGCCTACCTCGGTGTCCAGTACGCGGGAGCGGTCTCCGTCTTCATCGACAAGAACAGCACGATGCAGCACGCGGCGGATATCTATGATGAGGCCGGAGCTGTACTGTTCCTGTCGGACATGAAGAAGGCGGAGCTGCCCGGGCACATCCGCTGCGTCTCAATGAAGGCGGTGTGCCGCGGCTCCCTGGAGGACGCCGCGCATGCCCTCGCGGACGCGGGAACCGGCTCCGCAGGAAGTCTGCCTTCAGCGGACGAAGTCGTGGCCGCCCACATGCCGCCTGACCCGGAGGATCTCTCGGAGATCCTGTTTACGACCGGGACCACGGGTAAGCCGAAGGGCGTCATGCTCAGCCACCGCGCGGTCCTTTCGATTCTCACCCACACGAAGGAGGGAATCGGTATCCGTGAGGACGACCGGATTCTTATCCCCCTGCCGCTCCACCACTCGTATTCCCTGCGCGTACTTCGCGCCGCGCTCTACGGGGGCTCTTCCGTGGTGCTGCAGAACGGGCTCACCTTCGCGAGGGAGATCGAGCAGAACCTGGACAGCCACAGCTGTACCGCGATCGCGGTGGTCCCGGTTTCAATGGAGCTTCTGAGGGCGCAGATGCAGGACCGCTTCTACGAAATCATGGGCCGCTTCCGCTATATCGAAGTCGGCGCGGGCTCGCTCACGGTCGAGCAGAGAAAGCGCCTGTCCGCGAATCTTCCGGACACCGAGATCCGCAATACGTGGGGATCCTCCGAGACCGGGGGCGCGCTTTTCATCAATGTGAGCCGAGAGGCGGACTCCCCGCTGCACGTGACGGCCATCGGGAAGCCTCTCCCGGACATCAGGGTATACGTCCTGGACGAAAATGACTCTCCGATCGAAAGCAGCCCCGAACACACGGGAAGGCTCGCTCTGTCCGGCGAGATGCTGATGTCCGGGTACTGGAACCAGCCCGAACTGACGGCGGCCGCGCTGAAGAACGGGATGCTGCTCACGAACGACATCGTCTACGCGGACGAGGACGGATTTATTCATATGCTGGGGCGCTCAGACGACATCATCAATGTCGGCGGCGAGAAGGTCTCCCCGCTCGACGTGGAAAATGTCGCCTGTGAATTCCCCAAAATCTCAGAGTGCGCCTGCATCGGAGTACCGGACACGGAGACCGGACTCGGCGAAGTGCCGGTTCTCTTCTTCGCGTCGGAGGAGGCGGTCCCCGCCGGCGAGATCAGGGCGTATATCGCCGCGAACACCGAGAAGTACAACGTGCCGGTTCACTACGTCCGGATCGACGCGCTTCCGAGGAACCGGATGCAGAAGCTCGACAGGAAGGCCCTGCGCAGCCTCTGGGAAGAAGGCGCCGGAGATAAGGACTTCGGCGCGTAAAGGAGTGTTTTGAATTTGGAAAACACGGAAACAAATGCGAACGGGAAAAAACCAAAGATCGTAAAGGCCGTCCGGGCCGCAGCCTTCCTCGCTGTTCTCGCGCTCTGCCTTCTCGGCATTCACCGCGTCCTCATCAAGAAGGACGGGCCGAAGAAGGTGGTGCCGTTTTACAGGGAGAGCGCGAATATGGACGTTCTCTTCCTCGGGACCAGCCACGTGGCGGACGGAGTCTACCCGATGGAGCTCTGGAACAAATACGGCATTCCGTCCTACAATCTGGCGGTGAGCCAGAGCACGATGGCGACAAACTACTGGATTCTGAGACAGGCCCTGGAACACACGACGCCGAAAGTGGTGGTCGTCGACCTCAGCAGAGTCAGAATGTCGACCAAGAGTTCCTTCAATCTTCCGATGGTCCAGATCGCGTTTGACGGGTATCCGACGACGCCGACGAAAATCCGTGCCGTCTATGACACGCTGAAGGACGGCATGATGGGAAAGGCCGTCAGAGAGGAGAGAATGGATCCGGTCGACTTCGAGGACCGGAAAGACCTGTCGCTCCTCGTCCCGATGATCATGTACCACACGAGGTGGAAGGAGCTGACCCTGGACGATTTCAGGACAGACTACAACACGCAGAAGGGCGCCTCCTACATGACAGCCGTCGCGACGCCGAAAGAGTTTGCGCAGGTGAGAGAAGGCCTGGCGTTCAAGACGACGACAACCGGCGGGAAGTATCTCAGGAAGATCGTGGATCTCTGCAAAGAGCGGGGGATTGAAGTCGTCATGACGTATCTGCCGTTTCCCGCCTCGATGATCCAGCAGAGGGAGGCCAATACGGGTTATCTGTTTGAGGAGAAGCTGGGGGTGGACTACCTTGATTTCCTCGATATGGACGTCGTCAACTACGACACGGACTGCTATGACCCCGTCTCCCACCTGAACCAGTCCGGCGCGCGCAAGGTCACGGATTACCTCGGCAGGTACCTCATCGAACATTATGGCCTGACGGATCACCGCGGGGAGCCGGAATACAGTCACTGGGACGACGATTACGCGAAATACGAAGAATTTAAAAATGAGACCCTGACGACCAATGAGAATATCTTCGAGTACCTGATGCTGCTCTACGACTCGGGCTACGACATCTGCATCGAGGCGGGCAGGAGCGATTTCCTCAGATACAAGAAGGTCGTGAACCAGCTCGCGAATCTCGGCGTCGATACCGATCTGCTGACAGACGAGACGGACTATATCCTGATCAGCGGGAAGGGAACCGCCGTCATCGACGGCATCTCCGGAAAGCAGACCGCGGTCGACACGGAAGCCGGCAGGCTGAGAGTGAAGACGATCAGCGGGGGAAAAGCAAGGTATTTCGAGGGCAATCTCTTCTCGAGGGAACCCGACCTCGACGAGACGAAGCGGATCATGAGGGTCAATGTCCTCCGGAGGGAAACCGGCGAGGTCGTGGACTGCGCGACGTTCCACTACAACGCGAAGACGCAGAAGAGTTACGGGACCGTGAGGCCGCAGCTGGAAGTTGAGGAGGAAACTGAACCGGATGCGGGCGCAGGCGCGGAGAAGAGCGCCGAAGAGACCGCGAAAGAGACGGCGAAAGAGACAGCTGGTGCCGGAGCGGCACAGGGCACGGAGTCCGCGGCAGAGAAGAAAACAGCCCAGGGCACGGAAACAGCCGGAAAGCCGGATACGGAGAGCGGCGGGAGCGCAGGCGCGGAAACAGCCGCTGCGGGAACCGGGTCGGCGGTGTCCGCAGCGGAGGCGGTGATTCCCGCTGTCATACCCGAGATACCGGATATCGGGCCGTCGATGTCTGACGTCGAGTCCGTTGTCTCTCATGCGGAGTCCGCTGTTTCCGATGTGGAATCGGCTGTCCCTGATGTGGAATCAGCTGTCTCCGGTGTGGAATCAGCTGTTTCCGGAGCGGAATCCGTAATTGTCAGCGTGGAGGACATCGCGTCCGTGCCGGAGGAGGCAGTGTCCGGAAAGACAGGACCCGGAAAGACAGAGTCGGAAAAGCCAGTGTCCGAAAATACAACATCCGCGCAGCCGGATGCAGCCGGCGGAGGGATCAGACGATGAGAGACAGAATAAGGGAAGTGACGGATCTTATACTCGCCGACTACAAAAAAGGCAGATATATCGACCGGACCGATCAGTTCAGCCAGCCGGACAAGGACATGGTGGAGCGGATCCTGGAGAACATCCAGCATCTGATCTATCCCGGCTTCTACCGCGCCCAGACCTACCGGTATTACACGAGGGAGAACAGCACGAGCACGCTGGTGGAGGACACGCTCTACAATCTCTCCAGACAGATCAGTCTGACGCTCCGCTACTGCGGGGAGACGCAGAGCGATGAGGAACTGAATGAGAGAGCACAGGAGCTCTCGCTTGATTTTCTCGAGCGAATCCCTGTAATCCGCGAGTTTATCGAGACGGATCTCCAGGCGGAATACGACGGGGACCCCGCCGCGTTCAACAAGGACGAGATCATCTACTCCTACCCGGGGCTCTACGCGATCATGGTCTACCGGATCGCCCACGAGATGGTTCTTCTCAATATCCCGATGATCCCGAGAATGATGACGGAGCTGGCCCACTCGAAGACCGGCATCGACATAAACCCCGCGGCGACGATCGGCAGATATTTCTTTATCGACCACGGCACGGGAATCGTCATCGGCGAGACGACGGAGATCGGCGATAACGTCAAGGTCTACCAGGGCGTGACGCTCGGCGCGCTCTCTACGAGAAAAGGGCATCTTCTCCACGGGGTGAAGCGTCATCCGACAATCGAGGACAATGTCACGATCTACTCGGGAGCCTCGATACTCGGGGGAGAGACCCGGATCGGGAAGGGGGCGGTGATCGGGGCGAATGCCTTCATCACGTCGTCTATTCCCGCGGGGGCAAGGGTTTCGATCAGGAACCAGGAACACAGCGTGAAGGTGTGAATTTCTTTCGGCTGTTTCTTTATAACCAGGTGACAACAGACACAACAGACAAGGGGGCTGACACACCGGAATGACGTGCGCTCCTCCGAACAGGGCAGAAGTTTCATGATTCCTTCTGCCCTGTCCGGAGGGGCGCGTTTTCCTGCATGCGTCCTTCCCGCGAGGGATTCCCGCCCGGAACGCGAAAGGCTCAGTGCCGGCTCAAAAAGAATAGTGGGAACCCGCCCCCCGATGTGCTAAAATATCCACAAATACAAGTAATGCGGCGCCCTTATGCGCCGGCTTAAAAAGGAGACGACATGGAACGCGTCATCAATAGTCTGCTTGAGACGGATCTCTACAAGTTTTCGATGGGTCAGGCCATCTACCATCTCTTCCCGAGTTACATCACCACATGGACATTCAGATGCAGGAACAGGGACGTCCGCTTTACGAGGGAGATGGTCGACGAGATCAGGCGCCAGGTCAAGCTCTACTGCGACCTCCGGTTCGCGGAGGACGAACTGAATTATCTGTCTTCTATCAAATGGCTGAAGCCGTCCTACATCAACTTCCTGAGACTCTGGAAGCCGAGATACAAGGATTTCAGGATCACGGAGGAGGGGGACAGCGGCCTTTCGATCGAGACGACCGGAACCTGGCTCAACACCTCCATGTACGAGATCCCGACGCTCGCGATCGTGAACGAGGTCTATTTCCAGATGCAGTACGACTGCACGAAGCTCATGAAAAGCTTCGAAAAGCGTCTGGACGACAAGATCTGCGACCTGAAGACAGGGAAATACAATATCGCCGCGTTCAGTGAATTCGGGCTCCGCCGGAGACTTTCGGCGGAAGCGCAGGAACTCGCCGTGAAAAGGCTTGCGGCAGAGACGTATCCGGGGTCCTCATTTGTCGGGACATCCAACGTCTTCCTCGCGAGGAAGTACAACCTCACGCCGGTCGGCACGATGGCGCACGAGTTCATCATGTGCGCCGGACAGGGGAACCACCGGCACAATCCGGCCTACTCCAACTGGTACGCGTTCGACGCGTGGATCAAGGAGTACGGCGTGCTGAACGGAATCGCGCTCACGGACACCATAACGACGGACTGCTTCCTGAAGGATTTCCAGCTGACATTCGCGACGCTGTTCAGCGGCGTGAGGCATGACAGCGGGGACCCGAAGGTCTGGGGCGACAAGATACTCGCTCACTACGAGAAGCTCGGCATCGACCCGAAGCGGAAGACGCTGCTGTTCAGCGACAGTCTGGACTTCGCCGGGGCGGACGAGCTGGTGAAGTATTTCAGCGGAAGGGTGGGGGTCGCGTTCGGGATCGGAACCTATATCTCCAACGATACGGACGTCCCGCCCCTCAACATCGTCATGAAGACGACGGAGTGCAACGCGCAGGACGTTGCGAAGATCTCCGACGTGGAGGGCAAGGGGATGTGCAAGAATCCGGCCTATGTGAAGTACCTTCAGAGGTGTATCGACTGGCGCATGACGCACGATGACATGCCGGGCTGACGATCCCGGCCGGGAAGTACCCGGAGGGAATACGGGGTGCAGACAGCTGCCGGGAGGCGGGCACGGGAGGTGCCGGACAGCCGCCGAGGGGCAGACAAGGGAGACAGATTGAGGAGGAGCAGCCATGAATATCAACTTTGACGCGGAGAAGCAGATTGAGGGAATTATCGCCTGGATCAGGGAGTGGTTCGCAGCGAACGGGCCGAAGGCCAGCGCTGTCATCGGCATCTCCGGGGGGAAGGACTCCACGATTGTGGCGGCCCTGCTCGCCCGCGCGCTCGGGCGGGACCGGGTTGTCGGCGTCCTGATGCCGGACGGGATCCAGATGGATATCCACGATTCCGAGAAGGTCGTGGAGGCCCTCGGAATCCGGTCATTCACGGTCAATGTCCACGACGGCGTTGAGGGGGTCTTCAACGCCCTGATGAGGGACACGGATCTTACGATCAGAAAAGACGCGAGAATCAACCTGCCCCCGCGCATCCGCATGGCGACGCTCTACGCCGTCGCGCAGTGCCTCCCGGAGGGAGGGCGCGTGGCGAACACCTGCAACCGGTCGGAGGACTATATCGGCTACTCCACCAAATACGGCGACGCGGCGGGGGATTTCAGCCCGTGCGCCGGCTACACGGTGACCGAGATGAAGGCGATCGGAGACGCGCTCTCCGAGGTGCCGTACGAACTCGTGCATAAGACACCCTCCGACGGACTCAGCGGAATGTCGGACGAGGATAAGATCGGATTTACCTATGACTTGCTCGACCGCTACATCCTGACAGGAGAGTGCGGGGATGAGGAGGTCAGGGCGAAAATTGACCGCATGCATCAGCTCAACCTGCACAAGCTGCAGACGATACCAACGTACAGGCCTGGGAAAGAATAACAGACGGGTCAGCTGTGAGACAGCGGGCCCGTTCAAGCCGGGCCGGGAGGTACTATGATCTACAATGATTTTAAGGAACTCACACTTTCCAGACTGGGTTTCGGCGCCATGCGCCTTCCCCTTCTTGCCGACGGCAGTATCGACTCCGACCAGGTGGACGAGATGGTCGCCTATGCCCTCGAACACGGGGTCAACTACTTTGATACCGCCTATCCCTACCACGGCGGGCAGAGCGAGGTCGTCCTCGGACGCGCGCTCGCGAAACATCCGCGCGACACATGGTATCTGGCCGACAAGTATCCGGGCCACCAGATCGCCTCGAGCTACGACCCGGCGGGGACGTTCCAGGACCAGCTGGACAAATGCGGCGTCGACTACTTCGACTTCTACCTCCTCCACAACATCAACGAGAGTTCCCTCGCCAACTACATGAACCCGGATCTCGGGTTCCTCGATTACTTCGTGGAACAGAAGAAAGCCGGCCGGATCCGCCACCTCGGATTCTCATGTCACGCCTATCCCGAGGGACTGGAGAAATTCCTTGACTACGCCGGCGACCGCATCGAGTTCTGCCAGATCCAGCTCAACTATCTGGACTGGACGATGCAGCGCGCGCAGATGAAGTATGAAATGCTCACGAGCAGGGGGATTCCGGTGTGGGTCATGGAACCGGTCCGCGGGGGCCGTCTCGCCAATCTCCCGGAGGACTGCGAGAAGGCGCTGAAGGCGCTGAGGCCGGACGAGAGCTCCGCGGCGTGGGCGCTCCGCTGGATCCAGAAGCTCCCCAACGTGAAGATGATTCTCTCCGGCATGTCCTCGATTGATCAGATGAGGGACAATGTCGCGACATTTTCCGGGGGAGAGCCCCAGACAGACGAGGAGTCCGCGCTTCTTGCGGAGATCGCCGAGAAGATGAAAAATGCCCTTCCCTGCACCCGCTGCAGATACTGCTGCGACGGATGCCCGAAGGGCCTCGACATTCCGATGCTGATCCACGCCTACAACGACCTGAAGTTCACGGGGAACAACATCAACATCGGCATGCAGTTCGACGCCGTGCCGGCCGACAAGATGCCCTCGGAGTGCATCGCCTGCGGCGCCTGCGCGGCGGCATGTCCCCAGAACATCGATATTCCGACCGCGCTTGCCGAGCTCACGGTTCTTCTCGAGAAGAATCCCAAGTGGGCGGACATCTGCAGGGAGCGCGAGGAGGCGGCGAGGAAGAGGAAAGAGAGCAGGCAGTGAGGCGCGGGGGCAGCATCCCCGCGGCGGAAAAGTGACATACACACGGGATGATAAGGCATAGCGGGAGCTTCGAAGAAGCGGGGCGATGCGGGTGCCTTATCATTATTATGAGATGGCCGCGCGAGCGGTCATGATTGTTGTCAGGTGCCCGCGGAACCGGTTGTATGACAGGCTGCGGGCCTTTTGCGGAGACGCCCGAATGACAGAGACGATCGAATACTACGACCGGAACGCGGACGACTACATCAGGAGCACGCGGGACATCGATTTTCACGCGGTACAGGACAGGTTCCTCCTGGCTGTCGCCGCCGCCTTCCCGGACAGGCCGGAAAAGACGATCCGCCTGCTCGACTTCGGTTGCGGATCCGGCCGGGACTCGGACTATTTTCTGAGGAGAGGGTTTTCCGTCTCCGCGCTCGACGGCTCGGAGGTCTTCTGCCGCCGCGCGTCGGAGCTGACCGGGATTCCCGTCCGCCGCCAGCTCTTCGAGGAGTTTTCGGATGAAAATGCCTTCGAAGGGATCTGGTGCTGTGCCTCGCTCCTGCACGTCCGGAGGGACGCGCTCCCGAACGTGCTGAGGGCGCTCGAAAGGGCGCTCACGGCGGGCGGGGTCCTGTACGTCTCCTTCAAGTACGGGGAGGAGGAGAGGGAGAAGGACGGCCGCCATTTTACGGATTTGACGGAAGAGGGGCTTGAGGAACTGATCAGGGACATCCCCGGCCTGCGCGCGGAGGAGACGTGGATCTCGGGGGACGCGCGGCCGGAACGGGGACATGAGCGATGGCTGAACTCGATTCTGAGGAGGGAGCGGAGTGCGGTCCCGGACATCAGGGAGGAACCGCACCGGGCAGACTGAAGGAGCTGTTTCACACTGTTTCGGGAGGAGGTATCACCGTGGGACTTACGATAACATGGATAGGACACTCGTGTTTTAAAATTGAGAAGGACGGGTTCGCGATCGTGACGGATCCGTACGAAGATGGCTATGTGCCGGGACTTGCGCCGCTTAAGGAGACCGCGAACCTCGTGCTCACAAGCCACGGGCACGGCGACCACAACGCCCGCTCGAAGGTTAAGCTGACAGAGGGGAAGGCGTCCCCGTTCCGGGTCTCGCGGATCGAGACCTGGCACGATGAGGTGAGAGGCGCGAAGCGCGGCCCCAACACGATCCATATCATCAAGACCGACGGATTCCGGATTGCCCACCTCGGGGACCTGGGCTGCGAGCTGGAGAAGGACCAGATTGAACAGCTCAGGGGGCTCGACGTCTGCCTGATTCCGGTCGGAGGACATTATACGATCGACGGGGTACAGGCTGCGGAGCTGGTTCGCCGGATCGAGCCGCGCACAGTCATACCGATGCACTACAGGGACGACGAGGACGGATTCGGGTTCGATGTGATCAGCCCGGTCGACGTCTTCGCGGATGAGTTCGGGTCCGTGCTGAGAACGGGGCAGAGCGTGTTCGACGCGGATGACGTGCCGGATGAGCAGGTTGTCATTCTGAGGCCGAGGGACCTCAGGAGCTGAGGGAAGGACGGGCAGCGGAAGCGAGGGAAGGACAGCCCGGGGAATCAAGGGAAGAGCAGCCCGGGGAATCCGGGGGAAAGGAAAGTCCGGCCGCCGGCGCGTGACCGGATGACGCGTGATTTATGGTTGATATCAGGAATATCGATGAAGGGACCTGGGTTCTCGATGAGGGCGGCGTGCGCTTCTTCCTCCTCGCCGGCAGAGAGAAGGCTCTTCTTATTGACAGCGGCATGGAGACAAGAAACGCGAAGGAACTGGCGGAATCCCTGACGGATCTGCCGGTTATGCTTCTCAACACGCATGCCGACCGGGATCATATCGGAAGCATCGCGGAGTTCGACCGCTTCTACATGGATCCCGCCGAGTGCTCGAACCTCTTTCACTCGCAGGATCCGGGCGGGGAAGTGGTGCCGGTCAGGGACGGCGACGTGCTTGATCTCGGCGACCGGCTTCTCCGGATCATCGGGCTGCCGGGCCACACGCCCGGGAGCATCGCGGTCCTGGACGAGAACAGACGCAGGCTGTTCAGCGGGGACCCGATACAGACGGGGACCATTTTCATGTTCGGCGTGCAGAGGGAAATGCACGCCTATATGCTCAGTCTGCAGTACCTCTGGGGCTTCCGGGACCTGTTCGATGAGATCTATCCGTCCCACGAGACCTGTCCGCTCAAACCGGAGCTGATTATGACGCTTTACGAGGCGGCGGGAAAAGTGATGGCGGGAGAGGTCCGGGGCAGGGATGTGGAAGTGATGGGGCATCCGGCCGCGGCGTATGACGTCGGGGCGGCGGTGTTCCTCTGCGACAGGGTCGGGTAAAAAGAGATCGAGAGAGATCGAAAGAGATCGGAGGTCCGCCATGCCGATATCGGATTATTATGAAAATCTCGTCTTCGGATGGGCGGCATTATGGCGGTCCGGAGGGGTGAGACCCATGCCGCCGGCATTCATCTGCTCGATGAGAAGGATGGGACTTATAACAC
>CACYEN010000135.1 GCA_902773435.1 uncultured Lachnospiraceae bacterium
ACAGGGCTGAGGCCATCACACAGAGCAGCCCGAAGAAGCAGGGCTACATCATGGACGGCGAGCTTGCCGGCAACTGCTGGGAAGTCGGGAACCAGCCCGAGATCGTATTCGGCCAGATGAGCGAATATGACAAGGAGTTCCTGTCACACTACGGCTATCAGAAATTTGCCGATTTCGTCAATCCGCCGATCGAGCTTGCTCCGTACGGAGAGGCATGGCAGATCGACTACACGCCGGTCGACGTCGATCATCAGGACTTCCTGGATATCCAGGACAGGATGCTTCCCGAGCTGATCATGTGCGAGCCGGACGAGTTTGACGCGCTGTGGGATGAGTTTGTTGAGGAAATCACTCCTTCCGCGACCGTCTTCGGCGAATTCATGTGGGATGCTGTCAAGGCTGAGGCTGAAAAGGTTCTCAGCAACGAATAATCCGATCACGCGGACTGCCGGACCGTGAGCCTTCTGAAATTTCCGGAAACGGAGACGGGAAGGCTTCCGGCAGCTGAAGATGTAAACCAGGGGAGGAATGTTTTAGCCTCCCCTCTTTATATTGTATCCGGTGGCACCGTGCCGGAAATATGCGTTTGTGAGGGAGTTTTGAAATGGACGGCATCTCAAATAAAAGTAATAAAAATGAAGGCCGGCGCGGCTTCTGGGGATCCGTGCGGAAACTGAAGGGACAGTGGCAGCTGATGCTCCTCTCGATCCCCATGCTGATCTACATCCTGATCTTCAACTACAGCCCCATGTGGGGGTGGATCACCGCTTTCCAGGACTACAAGCCGAAGCTCGGAATCGCCGGCAGCAAATTTGTCGGGCTCAAGAATTTTAAGTGGCTGTTCGGTCGCGCGGACTTCATCCAGAGTGTCAGGAACACGCTCGGAATGAGCGTGATCAACCTGGTCCTCGGGACTGTGACGTCGATTCTCCTGGCGATCCTCCTCAATGAAGTGCGCCAGATCAAGTTCAAGAGAGTCGTGCAGACGGTAACCTATCTGCCGCATTTCCTCAGTATGGTCATCGTCGTCGGCATGGCGCAGAACATCTTCGCCAGCAACGGCCCGCTCAACCTGCTTCTCATGAACCTCCATCTGGTCAAGGAGCCGATCTTCTTCCTCGGCGAGGGCAAGCTGTTCTGGTGGCTGGTCGGCGTGATCAACGTCTGGAAAGAGGTCGGGTGGAATACGATCATCTACATCGCGGCGATGACCGCGATCGACCCGAGCCTCTACGAGGCCGCGTCAATCGACGGCGCGGGAAGGTTCAACCGGATCCGGTATATCACGCTTCCGGGAATCAAGTCCACATTTATCATCCTTCTGATCATGAATATCGGGCACCTCATGGAGGCCGGTTTCGAGATCCAGTACCTGCTTGGTTCCTCCCTGACGATGGACTGGTCGCAGACCATCGACGTCTTCGTCCTGAAATACGGTATTTCCAAGCAGCAGTACGGCGTCGCCACCGCGGCGGGTATCTTTAAGAGTGTCGTTGCCATCATCCTGCTTTTCGCGGCGAACACAATCGCCAAAAAGCTGGATGAGAACACGCTGATATAAGGGGGTGAGAGCATGGCTAACATTGGTTCCGCGAAAAAAACCGGAAGAGTCCGTCATGACAGGGCGTTCCCGATCTTCAACACGCTCTTTCTGATCCTGCTGATGTTCATCACCCTGTACCCGGTCATCAACACGGTTGCCTATTCGTTCAACGAGGGCACGGACGCCCTGAGAGGCAACATAGGCCTGTTCCCGCGGGTCTTCAGCACGGAGAGCTATAAGTCCATCCTGTCGGACTCCGCCGTGTACCAGGCCGCGTGGATCTCCGCGTCGAAGACGGTGCTCATCACGCTGCTCAACCTCTTCTGGACGAGTATGCTCGCTTACGCGCTCTCCAGAAAAGAATATGTGCTGCGCAAACCGATCACCCTTCTCATGGTCCTGACCATGTATGTGAACGCGGGCCTGATCCCGAACTACCTGCTTATTTCCAGGACGCTGCACCTGAGCAACTCGTATCTCGTCTATATCATCCCGACGATGTTCTCCTGTTTCAACATGATCGTCATCCGCACCTACATCATGGGCCTTCCGGAGGCGCTGGTGGAGTCGGCCAGGATCGACGGGGCCGGGGACATAAGGATCTTCTGGCAGATCATCTTTCCGCTGTGCAAGCCGGTTCTCGCGACCGTCGCGCTCTTTGTCGCGGTCGGAAGCTGGAACAGCTGGTTTGACACCTATCTCTACAACGGCGGGAAGAAAGAGCTCTATACGCTGCAGTACCTGCTGAAAATGAAGCTCGCCACGACACAGGCCTCCGCGAACGCGGCGAAGGCGACGGCGGATGCCATGAAGTCGGTCAACCTGACGACGCCTGTCACGATTCGCTGCGCGATTACCGTGATCGCGACGGTCCCGATTCTGGTTGTCTATCCGTTCCTGCAGAAGTACTTTGTCACGGGCATCGCCCTCGGGAGCGTGAAAGAATGATGAAAAAACAGTGGTTCATGGATACTGCACTGTCGTTCGATCCCTACTACGGGGAGCCGGACCGGGACGGCGATGCAGGCTTCGAGATCCTGCCGGACGGGAGGGTCCACGTGCGCGTCAAGGCGCCAAATGCCTCGAAGGTCGAGATCGACCGGTTCGGCACGCTCTTCCCGCTGGAGAGGGTCTCCGAAGAGATGTGGGACGCGGTGCTCGACCTGGGGAGAGGGTTCCTCTATTTCTTCCTGAAGATCGACGGCGCGGACGTCTTAAGCCCGGCATTTCCGATCGGCTACGGCTGCTGCAGGCCCATGAATTTCTTCGACGTCCCTGTTCCGGGGGAGCATTTCGACGATCCGGAGGGGATTCCGCACGGGAGCGTGACCAGGCATTACTATTTCTCCTCGGTGACGGGGAAATATGAGATCTGCCTGGTCTACCTGCCGCCGGACTTTGAGTACACCAGAACCTATCCGGTTCTCTATCTGCAGCACGGCTACGGTGAAAATGAGGTCGGCTGGATCTTCCAGGGGCACGCCGGGCGGATCGCCGACAGGCTCCGCGCGGAGAAGAAGATCGAAAGCATGATCATCGTCATGGGCAACGGGATGGCCGAGACGGCGGAACCCGCCGCGGCGGAAGGAGAGGAGGCGAGAAGGCTGCAGAGCGCCCTCTTCCCCGAGATCCTGCTGAAGGACCTGATCCCCTTCATCGAGGCTTCCTATCCGGTGAAGACCGACAAGTGGAGCCGGGCGATGGCGGGTCTCAGCATGGGGAGCTATCAGACCAGCCTCGTGACGCTGTCCAACCCCGATCTCTTCGGCTACGCCGGCCTGTTCAGCGGTTTCCTCCGGGCGCCCTGGCAGAAGGAAGGGGAGGAATCGCCCCACCTCACGCTTCTCGATGATCCGGAGCGCTTCAGCGGGAGCTTCCGGGTCTTCTACCGGGCCATGGGGACGGAGGACGACTTTTTCGAAAACTTCGCTTCGGACGACGCTTTCATCGAGGAGAAGAAGGTGAGCATGATCAGGAAGACATTTCCCGGCGGCCATGACTGGAGCGTGTGGAGGCGGTGCCTCCGCGATTTCCTGCCGCTCCTCTTCAGACCCTGTTGAGGGGATGCAGGCAGAAGGCAGGCAGAGCACAGAGAGCAGAGCACAGAGAGCAGAGCACAGAGAGCAGGAGGCAGAGGACAGCGCGCCCTGGAGGAGAAACGGATGAGCTTCAGTTACCGGGAAGTACTGCCGGACGTCTTCCACATAGAGGACGCGATGGGAGTGTGCATGACCCTGCTCGCCGGCCGGAGGGAGGCATGGCTCCTGGATTCCGGCTACGGGCTTGAGGACGTGGCGGCTTTCTCAGCTTCGCTGACCGATAAACCCGTGCGCCTGATTCTGACGCACGGGCACTATGACCATATCCTGGGGGCCTCGTGGTTTGACGGGGCTTCTCTCTTTGAGGAGGATTTCGGGACGGCGGAGGAGCACGGAGGGGAGAGCTGGCGGAGACGGGCGCTGGACGCGGCGGCAGAGAAAGGAATTGCCGCGGAGGCCGTACCGTATCTCGCGGCGGAGCTGCCCGCCTGGAACAAACTGGAAGAGAAGACCCTCAGTCTGGGCGGACTGACGGTCCAGGTGATCCGCTGCCCGGGACATACACCCGGGTCGGCGGTCCTTTTTGTGCCTGAGAGAGAGCTGCTGCTCACCGGGGATAACTGGAATCCCTGTACCTGGGTGTTCTTCCCTGAAGCGCTGCCGGTCCGCGCCTATCTTCGGAACATGCGGGAGATCCTCGGCCTGCCCTTCCGCCGCGTCCTGTGCTCCCACAGCGGCGGGCTGCATGAGCGCCGCGAACTGGAGGATTTTCTCGGCGGCCTCACGGAGGAGAGGATCCGGTCCGCTGAGCCGGTGGATACGGGAGCCTGGCTGGGGATCCGGACCGCGCGCGTGGAACCCGCTGCGGGTATGTGCCTCGTGTTTGACGCTGATAAGGCTTATAAGGAACAGGTGAATGATGCGAAGGGAAAATGATACATGGAGAAACCATCCGGCCTGGCTGCCGCCTGTCCCGGCGGACGGGCTTGCGGACGTCAGGACTCCCATCGAGGCGGCCGCTTTTGAGGCGGATGAGTTCCTCAGGCAGGCGGGCGAGAGCGCGCCGGCTTTCCGCCTCATCCATGACGCGGACATGGGGGAATCCTATCTCCTGGAAGAAGACCTCCCCGGGGAAATCGTCGTGCGCGGGGGAAACACGGGACTCCTCTAC
>CACYEN010000136.1 GCA_902773435.1 uncultured Lachnospiraceae bacterium
AAGGAAGATCCGCGCCCTTTCGGTGGTGCGGGCGGCAGGGCGGGGCTGTCTCAAGTATAACCCAATTCCGCGATATACATCCCGAAATATTTCTGATAAAATGAGCTTATTCAGCATCCCTGTCCGGGGGTGCTCAAAAGTGATGCAAGAATTTCGGTAAAGCAGTTTTACGGGCAGTGCAGAGGAGGGCGCCTGCGGCGCCGCGCATCCCGGCGCAAGTCGGCCGGCGGCAGGCTTCAAAGAGGAGCAGCCCGTCAGTATCCGGAGGAGCGTCTTTTCCCTGGAGCGGAAAAGAGTGAGTGGAAATGAGAAAGGATAAATGGAATGAGGTTAACATTTGTAGGTGCCACACATGAAGTAACCGGAAGCTGCTACTATCTTGAGGCTTGCGGAAAGAAGATACTGATTGACTGCGGCATGGAGCAGGGCGAGGACCTGTATGAGAACAAGCCGCTTCCTGTGCCGGCGGGAGACATCGACATGGTGCTTCTGACGCACGCGCACATGGACCACTCGGGCCTGCTTCCGCTGATCTACAAGCATGGATTCCAGGGACAGATCTTCGCGACGGGAGGAACCGCCGCGCTGTGCCGGATCATGCTTATGGACTCCGCGCACATCCAGGAATTTGAAGCAGAGTGGAAGAACCGTAAGAGCGAGCGTGCCGGCAGAGATCTGGTGGAGCCCCTGTACAGCCAGAAGGACGCGGAGGGCGCGATCAGCTGTTTCGTCTCCGTGGACTATAACGATGAAAAATATATCGCGGATGGAATGCGGGTCCGGTTCATCGACGCGGGACATCTCCTCGGATCGAGTTCCATCGAACTGACCATCACGGAAGGCGATGTCACGAAGAAACTCGTGTTCTCGGGGGATATCGGAAACAAGAACCAGCCCCTGATCTCGAATCCGACCTATCCGAAAGACGCGGACTATGTCATCATGGAGTCCACTTACGGAGACCGGACGCACGACCATCCCATGGACAATGACTACGCCGTAGCCCTCGCTGAGGTGATCCAGAGGACATTTGACAGGGGAGGAAATGTCGTGATTCCGTCCTTCGCGGTCGGCCGCACGCAGGAGATGCTCTATTTCATCCGGGATATCAAGCAGAATGACATGATCTATGGCCATGACAATTTTGAAGTCTACGTTGACTCGCCGCTGGCCATCGAGGCAACCAACATTTTCCGCGAGAGAATGTACAGTGACTTCAATGAAGAAGCGAAGGCGCTTCTTGCTGAGGGAATCAATCCGATCGGATTTGCCGGGCTGAAGACAGCCGTCACTTCCGAGGAGTCAAGGGCGATCAACGACGATCCGAGCCCGAAGGTGATCATTTCCGCGAGCGGCATGTGCGATGCCGGCCGTGTGAAGCACCATCTCAAACACAACCTCTGGAAGCCGGAGAGCACGATCCTGTTTGTCGGCTATCAGGCTTTCGGGACGCCGGGCCGGGCGATCCTGGACGGAGCCGAGAGCATCAAGCTTTTCGGTGAGGAGATTGAGGTGCGGGCTTCGATCTGCCAGCTGCCGGGTATTTCGGGACATGCCGACAACGTCGGCCTGATGGAGTGGATCGGCGCATTTGAGAAGAAGCCGGACATGGTATTCGTCACGCACGGCGAGGACAAAGTCACCGAGCTGTTCAGGGACCGCCTGATCGATGAACTCGGCCTGAAGGCGTACGCTCCGTTCTCCGGGACCGTGTACGATCTGGCAGCGGGCGCATTTGAAGTGGAAGCCGAGCCGATCCCGATCGAGAAAGAGGATCGTGAAGCCATCCGCCTGGCCAGGCAGGACGGCGGCGGAGTTGTCCGCAAGAAGGACAGCGACCGCGGTGCTGCTACGATTGTCACATCGAAGACCAAGAAGGCGGCCGGAATCTATACCCGGCTGGTTGCTGCAGGAAACCGCCTGATGACTGTAATCCGGCACAATGAGGGCGGCGCGAATAAGGATCTCAAGCGCATGACCGAGGAGATCAACCGCCTGTGTGACAAGTGGGACAGGTAAAGCAGACTTGAATTCCCCGGCGCAGGCTCTCCCATCGGGAAGAGGAAGGCTTCGGCAGTAAGACATTATGGTAAGACGAACCCTGATAATACTATTCACGATCGCCCTGTTCGCAGGCGTCCTGTTCACGCTGGTGCCCCGCACGACGATGAAGCAGATGGCGGTGCGGTCAGGGCTGATCGAGAACACTTATTACCACGAGGGCGACACCGAGTGGGACAACGGCGGCGTGGAGGAATACTACTTTAACAATCTGCCGTCCAAATACAATGAGATCTACCGGGAGCTGTATTCGCGGCTGTCTGCCGGAGAGGACGAGGCGGAGGTCTTTGCCGAGGTGAGCGTGGACGATTTCTGGATCGCCTATTACAGCGTTCTTGCGGATCATCCGGAACTGTTCTGGATCGGCTCGAGCGCGCAGGTCCAGTCGAACGCCATCACGGGAATGGTCGCAAGCTATTCCATTGAGTCGACGGTTCCGGAAAATGAGCGCCCGGTGACCAGGGGGATGCTGGAGGCGGCCGCTGACGA
>CACYEN010000137.1 GCA_902773435.1 uncultured Lachnospiraceae bacterium
ACAGCCGACAACGAGAACCTCGTCACGAGGAGAGACGAGTGGAACGGGTTCATGAAAGCGGTCGGCCTGACCTACGACGTCGCGGAGGAGATCGTGACGTTCGACGGCCCCAAGATCGCGTCCCTCCTGCAGGACGACGGGAACCATGTGACGCTCAGCATGGAGAAGATCCGCGACATGGTCGCGGAGTGGAAGTACGACAACGACACTTACGCCCACGCGTTCAAGTTCACGACGTACTACGGAAATGAAGTGACGATCGACCCGTACGGAAACTACGGCTACGAGATCGACGACGAGACGCTGCCGGGCGAGCTCTACGAGAGGATCATCAGCGGCGACACCGGGAGCTACGACGTTCCTTACTACCACGAGCCGCTCTACCACACGAACAAGGGGCTCGGGGGCAATTACGTCGAGATCAGCGTGGACGACCAGCACGTCTGGGTCTGGAAGGACGGCGAAGTCGTCGTGGACACCGAGGTAGTGACCGGCCTCCCGGTCTTCGGACGCGTCACCTACTACGGCTGCTACGCGATCAATCTCAAGCAGGAGCACGCGGTGCTCGGGGATGTCGACGTCGAGGGCTATTCCAGGGAGGTCAACTACTGGGTGCGCTTCAACGGGGGCGAGGGCCTTCACGACGCCGTCTGGCGGGATAACTTCGGGGGACAGATCTGGCTCTACGCGGGGTCGCACGGCTGCGTCAACGTGCCGGAGTGGGTGATGGCCGATATCTACAACAACGTGGAGGTCGGGGAACCCGTCGTCGTCTACGGGAAGCAGTACGACGAGAGCGTCCACACGAAGGGCAACGGAGAGGTCAACATCGACTACTACGTCAATTATGACGAGGAATAAAAGCGGGAAATGATGGGATCCGCCGCCGGGGCGGATTCATTTCCGAAAGACACGGGGAGGAGGCTTTGCCCGGATGGGAATTATCAGCCGCATCACGCAGGTTACGCACACGAATTTTCTCAATTTCTTTGAACTCGACACCGTGAAGAAGACCGGAAAGCCCGGAAAATACTTCGTCGCCTCCAGGGCGAAGAACGTCGACGAGCTTGAGATCAGGCGGGGTGAGACCCGGGCCGACGGCGTCGCGATCTATGTCCTCTGCGGGAGCAGGCACGACAAGGTGCTGCTGATCCGCCAGTACCGCTGGCCGATCGGACAGTATGTGTACGAATTTCCGGCGGGGCTCGTGGAGCCCGGCGAGGATTACTACGAAGCCGCGGTCAGGGAAGTGGCGGAGGAAACCGGCCTCCGGTTCACACCGATCAAGGCGGACCCGATGTTCACGCGGCCCTACTACATGACGGACGGGATGACCGACGAGGCCTGCGCGCTCGTCTACGGGTACGGAGAGGGCGACATCAGGGACCAGCACCTCGAGGACTCCGAGGAGATCGAGGTGGTTTGCGCGGACCGGGACGAGGTGAGGAGAATTCTCCGGGAGGAGCGGGTGGCCGGAAATGCCGCCCTGCAGCTGATGCACTTCCTCGCCGACGAGAATCCGTTCGGCTTCCTCATGGCGGGGTCGGAGCTTACCCCGGCCGGGAGCGGGAACTGAGCACAGAGATTACAGAATAAAAAACAGATTAGGAGACGATGTCATGCAGATTTACGAGGAACTCAAGGCGCGCGGACTGATCGCGCAGGTGACGGACGAGGAAAGGATCAGGGAGCTTGTGAACACGGGGAAAGCCGTGTTCTACATCGGCTTTGATCCGACGGCGGACAGCCTGCATGTCGGCCATTTCATGGCCCTCTGCCTGATGAAGAGGCTTCAGATGGCGGGCAACAGGCCGATCGCGCTGCTCGGGGGCGGGACCGGGATGATCGGGGATCCCTCCGGCAAGACGGATATGAGGAAGATGCTGACGAGGGAGCAGATCCAGCACAACATCGACGCGTTCAAGGTCCAGATGAGCCGCTTCATCGACTTCTCGGACGGCAAGGCGCTGATGGTCAACAACGCGGACTGGCTGCTCGGCCTCAACTACGTGGATTTCCTGAGGGAAGTCGGGGCCCACTTCAACGTCAACGTCATGCTGAGGGCGGAGTGCTACAAGCAGCGCATGGAGAAGGGACTGAGCTTCCTCGAGTTCAACTACATGATCATGCAGGCCTACGATTTCTACAGGCTGTACACCGACTACGGCTGCAATCTCCAGTTCGGCGGCGACGACCAGTGGAGCAACATGCTCGCCGGGACGGAGCTGATCAGGAAGAAGATCGGCGGCGAGGCTGACGCGATGACGCAGGTGCTGCTCCTCAACTCCGAGGGTAAGAAGATGGGCAAGACTGTGAGCGGCGCCGTCTGGCTCGACCCGGAGAAGACTACCCCGTACGAGTTCTACCAGTACTGGAGAAATGTCGCCGATACCGACGTCCTCCGCTGCATCCGCCTGCTGACGTTCCTTCCGCTCGAAGAGATCGACGAGATGGACAAGTGGCAGGGCAGCGAGCTCAACCGCGCGAAGGAGATCCTGGCCTATGAGCTGACGAAGCTCGTCCACGGCGAGGAAGAGGCCGCGAAGGCGGAAGCCGCCGCGAAAGCCCTCTTTGCCGGCGGCCCCGCGGCCGAGATCCCGACCGTCGTCCTTCACGACGAGGATTTCGAGGACGGCGCGGCCGGCATCATTTCCCTCCTCGTCAAGGCGGGGCTCGCGTCGAGCAACAGCGAGGCGAGGCGCGCGATCACGAAGGACGGCTCGGTGAAGATCGGGGACCGCAGGGTGTCGGATCCGTTCGAGAAGATCCTGAAGGACGCGATCGCCGGCGGAGAGATCATCCTGAGCAAGGGAAAGAAACTCCACAAGAAGCTGCATATCGAGTGAGGCACAGGTATTTTCGGGGTTTTTTGGGCGCGAAGCGTGAAAAACCCCGTATCGTCATAGTCAGGAGATGACCGCTTCGGCGGCTGCGACCGTTTTAACAGGAGGATAACCCGTGATTTCAGAAAAGATGAAGGGATTTGTCAAAAACAGCTCCGCGATCCGCGCCATGTTCGAGGAGGGAAAGAAGATGGCGGCGAAGTACGGCGCCGACCATGTCTACGACTTCAGTCTCGGCAACCCGAACGTGCCCGCGCCGGCCGAGGTAAAGGACGCGATCATCGATATCGTGACGAATGAGGACCCCGTCCTCGTCCACGGCTACATGAACAACTCCGGGTACGAGGATGTGAGGGAGACCCTGGCGGAGCATCTCAACTCCCTGTACGGAACCTCTTACGGCGCCGGAAACCTGCTGATGACCGTCGGCGCCGCCGGCGGGCTCAACGTCATCTTCAAGACGCTGCTCAACCCCGGGGACGAAGTCGTCACGATGACGCCCTATTTCGGCGAGTACAGAGCCTACGCCGGCAACTTTGACGCGAAGCTCGTCGAGGCGGCGACGGACCCGGAGACCTTCTACCCCGATCTTGAGGACCTCGGCGCGAAGATCACGGGGAGGACGAAGGCCGTGATCGTCAATTCGCCGAACAACCCGACCGGCGTCGTCTACCCGGAGCAGGTGATCCGGGATCTCGCGGAGCTTCTCGAGAGGAAGTCGGCCGAGTACGGGACGCCGATCATGCTGATCTCCGATGAGCCCTACAGGGAGATCGTCTTCGACGGCGCGGAGGTCCCGTGGATCCCGTCCTTCTACAGGAATACGATCGTGGGCTCCTCCTACAGCAAGACGCTGTCCCTGCCCGGCGAGCGGATCGGTTTCCTTCTGATCCCCTCCGGGATCGACGACTTCGAGGACGTGACGGCGGCCTGCAACACGGCAAACCGGATTCTCGGCTTCGTCAATGCGCCGTCCCTCATGCAGAGGGTTGCGGCGAGATGCTGCGAGGCGAAGACCGACGTCGACTTCTACGACAGGAACCGACGGCTCCTCTACGAATCCCTTGAGGAGTACGGCTACACGTGCGTGAAGCCGGAGGGAGCGTTCTACCTCTGGATGAAGTCTCCGGAAGAGGATGAGCGGGCATTTGCCGCGAAAGCCAAGGACGAGGAGCAGATCCTTGTCGTCCCGGGGAGGAGCTTCGGCTGCGCCGGCTGGGTGAGGATCGCCTACTGCGTCTCCCATGAGACGATCGAGGGGTCGCTTCCCGGCTTCAGGAGGATTGCGGAGAGCTATGGGCTTGGAAGATAAGATCAGGAGAGTGACCCCCTACACCCCGGGCGAACAGCCGAAAGGGGCGGGAATTATCAAGCTGAACACGAACGAGAACCCCTACCCGCCCTCCCCGATGGTCAGGGAGGCGCTGGAAGCGGCGGCCGCCGGGGGAAAGACCGACGAGCTGAGGCTCTACCCGGATCCGGCGGCCTCGGATCTCACCTGCGCGATCGCCTCCGCCTACGGCCTGTCCCCGGAGGAGGTCTTCGTCGGGGTCGGCTCCGACGACGTGCTCGCCATGAGCTTCCTGACGTTCTTCAATTCGGACATCCCGATCCTCTTTCCGGACATCACCTACAGCTTCTACGACGTCTGGGCCGAACTCTTCCGGATCCCGTACGAGCAGGTTCCGCTCGACGACAATTTCGAGATCCGGGCGGAGGACTACAGGAGGGAGAACGGAGGGATCGTGATCGCGAACCCCAACGCCCCCACCGGGGCCCTTCTGCGCCCCGAAGAGATCGAGGAGATCGTCCGGTCGAATCCGGACAGCGTCGTCATCGTGGACGAGGCCTATATCGACTTCGGGGGGATCTCCGCGCTCCCTCTCATCAGAAAGTATGAGAACGTCGTCGTCGTGCAGACATTTTCCAAGTCGAGAAGTGCGGCGGGACTCCGCATCGGCTGGGCGATGGCGGGAAAGAAGCTCATCAGGTATCTGAGCGACGTCAAATACAGCTTCAACTCGTATACGATGAACCGGCCCTCGATCGAGATCGGGACCGCCTGCGTGAGGGACGGGGCCTATTTCAGGGAGTGCTGCGCGAAGATCCGCGCCACGCGGGAGCGGACGGCGGAGGAGCTTCGGGGCCTCGGCTTCGCCATGCGGGACTCCAGCGCGAATTTCCTGTTCGTCACGCATCCGGAAGTCCCGGCGGAGACGATTTTTGAGGAACTGAAGGCGAGAGGGATCTATGTGAGGTGGTGGAACAGGCCGAGGATCCGGAATCATCTGCGGATCACGATCGGAACCGACGATGAGATGCGCACCCTTGCCGCCGCCCTCGGGGACATTCTCGGGAAAACTGTCTAAAGGAGCTGAATTTACTGCATGAATCCGATACTTGAATGGTTTGTCAATCATCCGGCGTTTCCGCCGCAGCTCGCGGTCACGCTTGTCTCTATGCTGCCGATCCTGGAACTCCGGGCGGGAATCCCGTTCGCGAGAGTGCTGAATCTCCCGCTCGCGGAGGCGCTCCTGTTCTCCGTGATCGGAAATATCATCCCGATCCCGTTCATCCTGCTCTTCATCACGAAGATCTTCGATTTCCTGAGGCCGACGAAGACGCTCGGCGGCCTCATCAGGAAGCTTGAGAACCGGGCGATGAACAGGAGCGACAAGATCGCCAGGGCCGAGTTCTGGGGCCTCGTGGCGTTCGTCGGAATTCCGCTCCCGGGAACGGGGGGCTGGACGGGGGCGCTGATCGCGGCGCTCCTCAAAATCGACCTGAAGAAGGCGTCGGCCGCGATCCTCCTCGGCATCGCGATCGCCGCGACGATCATGAGCCTGATCTCATACGGGATCTTTCACATGTGACAATTCCGGGAGGCGCGTATGGCAGACAATAAGGTCAGACATCTGGGCGTCATCATGGACGGCAACCGCCGATGGGCGAGACAGCATATGTTCTCCTCCGTGATGAGGGGGCACGAGAAAGGGGTCGACACGTTCATCGACCTGTGCGAGTGGTGCGAGAACGCGGGAATCCCGTACCTGACGGTCTACGCGTTCTCGACCGAGAACTGGAAGCGCTCGCAGGAGGAGGTCGGGGATCTCTTCAAGCTCATGCGGAAGTTCTTCACCGATGAGATCCACAGGTGCGTCGAGAAGGGCGTCAGGGTCGTCGTCATCGGGAACCTCGGGAGACTCACGGAAGAGGACCTGGCGGTGATCCGTGGGGCGGAGAAGCTGACCGAGCACTGCCGCACGCTCTACCTGCAGATTGCCCTGAGCTACGGGGGCAGGGACGAGATCATAAGGGCCGCGGAGCTCTACGCAGACATGCGCGCAAGGGGGGACGCGGAGAGCGGCTCGCTCACCGAGGAGCTCTTCGGGGAGCTGCTCGACACGCGCGGAGTCCCGGACATCGACCTTGTCATCAGGACCGGCGGGGAGCAGAGGCTCTCCAATTTCTTCCCGTGGCAGACGACTTACGCGGATCTCTATTTCACGGACACCCTGTGGCCGGATTTCTCCGAGCGGGAACTTCAGTCGGTGCTCTCCTGGTACGAGTCGGTAAAGATCAACAAGGGGAAATGACATGGATGGAAATCTGAACTCGTTTCTGGCCTACTACAGGGCGACGGGCAGACGGCTCGCCGCGAAGATGAAGAAGTACAACCGGTCCCTCAGGAAAGACGGAAATCCGGTTGTCAGGGTGTTCCGGGAGGATCTCGCCGACCTCAACGAGGGAGGGAAGATGCTCCGCGGAGTCCTCGTGACGCTCGGCGCGAAGATCGCGGGCGCGGAGGACCCCGAGATCGGGGACGACCTCGCGCTGGCGTTTGAGATCCTGCAGACGGGAATCCTCGTCCATGACGACATCATCGACAGGTCCTCGATGCGGAGGGGCAAGATCACGATCCACCGCCGGGCCAAGAGCAGGATGGAGGTCAGGGGGACGCAGATGGTCTCCGTGACGGAGGACGCCGACCACGTCGCCGGGGCCGCCGCGATCTGCGCGGGGGACCTCGGGATCTACATGGCAAACCGGCAGATCGCCGTATCCTACGCGGCGCATCCGGCGCTTTCGGACATCATCACCTACTTCGACGACGTGCTGATCAATACCATCCGCGGGGAACTCCTGGACGTCTTCCTGCCCTATGAGATACAGGACAGCTCCTACCCGGAGGATGAGAAGCCTGCCATCCTCGAGAAGTCGATCCGCGACATCTATCACCTGAAGACCTCCTGCTATTCCGTTATCGGCCCGCTCCATCTCGGCATGGTCCTGGCGGGAGCCCCGGAGGAGAACCTCCGGGCGATGGACCGGGCGGCCGACGACATCGGGATCGCGTTCCAGATCATGGACGATATCCTCGGGATCTACGCGGACAGCGAGATTCTTGGGAAGGACGTGGGATCGGACATCTCCGAGTTCAAGCAGACGATTCTTTATATGTACGTGGTGAACTACAGGCCGGAGGCCGCGAAAAAGCTCCTCAGGTACTACGGAAAAGAAGTGACGGACGAGAGGCTCGCCGCGGTCAGGCAGATCTTTGAGGAGACGGGGGCGCTCGACTACGCGAAGGCGACGATGAACGCCTGCTTCGACCGGGCCGGCAGAAAGCTTCGCCGGATGAAATTCCTCGGGAAAGAGGACCTGGAGCTTCTTCTCGGATTCATGGACTGGTGCAGGGGACGGAGGAAATAGCCTATGCGGTTTACGAAGATGGAAGGCGCAGGAAATGACTACATCTATGTCGACGGAAGAACGGACCGCCCGGAGGATCCCGCGGGTGCTGCCCGCCTTGTCAGCGACAGGCATTTCGGCGTCGGGTCGGACGGCCTCATCATCATCAATCCGTCCGACATCGCGGACTTCGAGATGGAGATGTACAACGCAGACGGAAGCCGGGGCCGGATGTGCGGGAACGGAATCCGCTGCGTCGGGAAATATGTGTACGACCACGGCCTGACGGACAAAAAGACGCTGAAGATCGAGACGCTCTCCGGGGTGAAGACGCTCGTTCTAACAACCGGAAGCGACGGGACCGTCTCGTCGGTCCGGGTCGACATGGGCGAGCCCCTGCTGAAACCCGATGAGATCCCCGTCCTCATCCCCGGAGACCGGGTCGTCGGGATCGAGCGCGAGTTCGGAGGCGTCTCCTACGCCATCACCTGCGTCTCGATGGGGAATCCGCACTGCGTCGTCTTCACCGGCACGGACGTCCGGGAACTCGACCTCAAGGCGATCGGCCCGCTCTTTGAGACGGACCCGGTCTTCCCGGACCGCGTGAACACCGAATTCGTCAACGTACTCGATTCCGGGCATCTCCGGATGCGGGTCTGGGAGAGAGGGTCCGGGGAGACGATGGCCTGCGGAACCGGCGCCTGCGCCGTCGCCGCGGCGGCGTTCCTCAACGGGTACACGGGGCGGTCCGTCACGGTCTCACTCACGGGAGGAGACCTTGAGATAGAATGGAGTGAGGAGGACGGGAAGATCTACATGAACGGTCCCGCGCGCGAGGTTTTTAAAGGAGAGATCAATGTACAGGATTAATGAGAATTACCAGAAACTGCCGGGAAGCTATCTCTTTTCCACGATCGCGAAGAAAGTGGCGGCTTACACGGAGGCGAACCCCGGAAGGAGCATCATCCGGCTCGGCATCGGGGACGTGACGCAGCCGCTCACCGGCCCCGTGATCGAGGCGCTCCACAGCGCCGTCGACGAGATGGGGAAGGCGGAGACGTTCAGGGGCTACGCGCCGGACCTTGGCTACGCGTTCCTCAGGGAAGCGATCGCCGAGAATGACTTCCGCGCCCGCGGATGCGACATTTCTCCCGACGAGATCTTCGTCTCGGACGGGGCGAAGTGCGACTCCGGCAATATCCAGGAGCTCTTCGCGGCGGACTCGAAGATCGCGGTCTGCGACCCGGTCTACCCGGTCTACGTGGACTCAAACGTGATGGCGGGCAGGACAGGAACCTATGATCCCGCGACCGGGTACTGGAGCGACGTGATCTACATGCCCTGCACGGAGGCGAACGGGTTCGTCGCCGATCTGCCGGACGAGACGCCCGACCTGATCTACCTCTGCTTCCCCAACAATCCGACCGGGACGGCGATCACGAAGGACCGCCTGGCCGACTGGGTCAGGTACGCGAGGGAGAACGGCGCGGTCATCATCTATGACGCGGCTTACGAGGCATACATCTCCGAGGAAAATGTCCCCCACTCGGTCTACGAGATCGAGGGAGCGCGCGAGTGCGCGATCGAGATCCGCAGCTTCTCCAAGAACGCCGGGTTCACGGGACTCCGCCTCGGCTACACCGTCGTCCCCAGGGACCTCAGGTGCGGGGACGTCTCGCTGAACGCGATGTGGGCGAGAAGGCACGGGACAAAGTACAACGGCGCCCCCTACATCGTCCAGAAGGCCGGCGCCGCCTGCTACACGGACGAGGGAAAAGCCTCGATCCGCGGGCTCGTCGCGCACTACATGAAGAACGCGCGCACGATCAAGGAGGGCCTGAAAAGCTTCGGCTATACGGTCTACGGCGGCGTGAATTCGCCCTACATCTGGCTGAAGACGCCGGACGGCATGTCGTCCTGGGAGTTCTTCGACTTCCTGCTGGAGAACGCCGGCGTGGTCGGAACTCCGGGCGCGGGATTCGGACCGAACGGAGAGGGATTCTTCAGGCTGACCGCGTTCGGGACCTACGAGAATTCCCTTGCCGCCCTCGAGAGGATCAAAGCCCTCTGATGGACGGACGCCGCGATATTGACAGAAATATAAATGGTTATGACCGCTTCGGCGGTGCCTGAGGAGGTAATAATATGAGTAAAGCCTTTGTCTTTCTGGCTGACGGATTTGAGGAAGTGGAAGCGCTGACGGTCGTGGATCTTCTCCGGAGGGGAAGAATGGATGTGACGACCGTGTCCATCAGCGACAGCCTGCAGGTCGTCGGGCGGAGCCGGATCACCGTGATGGCGGACGTGATGTGGGACGACGCCAGGTGCGAGGACGCCGACATCCTGATCCTGCCGGGAGGAATGCCGGGCACGGCGTATCTCAAGAGCCACGAGGGACTCCGCAAGGCGCTGGTCTGCGCAGCGGAGGAGGGCAGAAGGGTCGCGGCAATCTGCGCTGCGCCGACAGTGCTCGGGGATCTCGGACTGCTCGAGGGAAAGAAAGCCTGCTGCTACCCGGGCCTTGAGAGCCAGCTGAACTGCGAGAAGGTCGTGTTCGACAAGGACGCCGTCAAGGACGGGAACGTCATCACGAGCCGCGGGGCCGGCACGGCGATCCCGTTCGCGCTGAAGATCCTCGACGAGATCGAAGGAGAAGACGTCGCGGACGAGATTAAAAAGAGCATTGTATACAGGGATTGACATGTGATATACTTCACTAATGGCTTTGCGGGAGGCGTAATTTCCGGCATCCGGGAATTTATGCGTAAACGAGAGCGAAAGAACGGGCGGCCTGACCTTCGGGCCCGGGAACGGGACCGGAGGGGACAGGCCTTGCGACATAATATTCAGGAGGAAACATGAGCGCACAGGTCGAAAGATTAGAACACAACATGGTAAAGGTCACCATCGAGGTTGACGCGGCGGAGTTTAAGAAGGCTGTCACACAGGCCTACAACAAGAATAAGAAGAGCATCTCCGTCCCGGGATTCCGCAAGGGACACGTCCCGCAGGCCCTCATCGAGAAGATGTACGGCCCGGAGATCT
Organism: uncultured Lachnospiraceae bacterium; assembly: GCA_902773435.1. Lineage (GTDB taxonomy): Bacteria > Bacillota > Clostridia > Lachnospirales > Lachnospiraceae > Chordicoccus. The sequence goes on from CACYEN010000137.1 coordinate 10,581, forward strand.
TCTACGACGAAGCCGCGAACAACGCGATCAACTCAACATGGACTAAGGAATCCGAGAGCACGGGACTCGAATTTACGTCGAGACCGGAATTCGAGGCCGTCCAGCTTGAGAGCGGCAAGCCCTTTATCTACACTGCGACCGCGGCCGTGCGCCCGGAGGTGAAGCTGGGTGAGTACAAGGGTATCGAAGTGAAGAAATCCGTGGTCGAAGTGAGCGAGAGCGACGTCGACGCGGAGATCGGAAAAGAGCAGGAGAAGAACGCCCGTCTCGTCGACGTCGAGGACAGGGGGGTCGAGGAGGGTGACACCGTCACGCTCAACTACTCCGGCACTGTCGACGGCGAGAAGTTCGACGGGGGCACGGCGGAAAACCAGCAGCTCGTGATCGGCTCCAACACTTTCATCCCCGGCTTCGAGAAGCAGCTCGAGGGCGTTCTCGTCGGCGAGGACTGCAAGGTCTACGTGACATTCCCGAAGGAGTACCACGCGACCGAGCTCGCCGGCAGGGACGCGGTCTTCGAGTGCAGGGTGACGAAGATCCAGAAGAAGGAGCTCCCGGAGCTCGACGACGAGTTCGCCCAGGACGTATCCGAATTCGACACGCTTGAGGAGTACAGGAACAGTGTCCGCGAGAAGCTCCTCGCCGACAGAGAGAGCGCCGCGAAGCGGGAGAGAGAGAACGAGGCGATCGACAAGCTGATCGAGGCCTCTGAGATGGATATCCCCCAGGCGATGATCGACTCCCAGGCGGAGCAGATGTTCTCTGATTTCGCGCAGAGACTGCAGAGCCAGGGCATCCCGGTCGACATGTATCTCCAGTACCAGGGATCCGATCCGCAGAAGACGCTCGAATCCATGAAGCCCCAGGCGCTGAAGCAGATCCAGACGAGGCTCGTCCTCGAGGAAGTCGCGAAGAACGCCGGTATCGAGATCTCGGACGAGAGAATCGACGAGGAGATCGGAAAGATGGCCGAGATGTACCAGATGGAAGCCCAGAAGCTGAAGGACGTCATGTCCGACTTCGAGAAGGGGCAGATGAAGAAGGACCTCGCCGTCCAGGAAGCGATCTCGCTTGTCGAGTCAAACGCGAAGGAGGTATAAGCAAGGGTGATCAGGAACACGTTGATACCTTATGTTATTGAGCAGACGGCCCAGGGTGAGCGCAGCTATGACATCTACTCCAGGCTTCTGAAGGAGAGGATCATTTTCCTCGGTGAGGAAGTCAACGACATCACCGCGAGCGTCGTCGTCGCGCAGCTCCTGTTCCTTGAGTCGGAGGACCCGTCCAAGGACATCAGCCTCTACATCAACAGTCCGGGCGGATCGGTGTCCGCCGGCATGGCGATCTATGACACCATGCAGTACATCAAGTGCGACGTGGCGACGATCTGCATCGGGATGGCGGCGAGCATGGGCGCGTTCCTTCTCGCCGGCGGCACGAAGGGAAAGCGCCAGGCTCTTCCGAACGCGGAGATCATGATCCACCAGCCGTCGGGCGGCACTCAGGGCAAGGCCTCTGACATGCTGATCGACGCGGACCACATCCTGAAGACGCGGAAGAAGCTCAACGAGATCCTCGCCGCGAACACGGGGCAGCCTGTCGAAACCATCGAGAGAGATACCGACAGGGACCACTGGCTGACGTCCGACGAGGCGGTGGCCTACGGCCTGATCGACAGCGTCGTCAGGAACAGATAAAGCCGAACAGTTTAATTCGGGCTGTGAATAGCACGACAGGGGACATTTCTTCTGCCCGTCCCTTAAGGGGGCCGGGGCAGACAGGCAGTATCCCGTCCCGTTATTCACAGCCGTTTTTGCAGTGACGAGGAAAGGAATAAGATGGCAAGGAGCGGTTCAGTGAAGGTGAGATGCAGTTTCTGCGGAAAGAGCGCGGACCAGGTCAGAAAGCTGTTCGCGGGCCAGAACGGGATCTATATCTGCGACGAGTGCATAGAGATCTGCTCGGGAATCCTGGATGAGGAGTTCTCGGACGACCCGGATTTTGACGGCGACGATATCAATCTCAGGACGCCGCAGGAGATCAAGGCATTTCTTGACGACTACGTGATCGGGCAGGAGGACGCGAAGAGAGTGCTCGCCGTCTCCGTCTACAACCACTACAAGCGCCTGATGGCGCCGAAGGACATGGGCGTCGAGCTCCAGAAGTCCAACATCATGATGCTCGGCCCGTCGGGGTCCGGCAAGACCCTGCTCGCGCAGACGCTGGCCAGGATGCTGAACGTCCCGTTCGCGATCGCGGACGCGACCACGCTGACGGAGGCCGGCTACGTGGGCGAGGACGTCGAGAACATCCTCCTCAAGCTGATCCAGGCGGCGGATTTCGATATCGAGCGCGCGGAGAGGGGCATCATCTACATCGACGAGATCGACAAGATCGGGCGCAAGTCCGAAAATGCCTCGATCACCCGCGACGTCTCCGGCGAAGGCGTCCAGCAGGCGCTTCTCAAGATCATCGAGGGCACGAATGCCTCCGTTCCGCCCCAGGGCGGCAGAAAGCATCCGCAGCAGGAGATGATCCAGATCGACACGACGAATATCCTGTTCATCTGCGGCGGCGCGTTCGTCGGGATGGACAAGATCATCGAGACGCGCATGGACACGAAGTCGATCGGGTTCGGTGCGGAGATCAGGAAGACCGCGGCGGAGAAGAACACCGGGGAGATCCTGAAGAACGTCATGCCCCAGGATTTCGTGAAGTTCGGGCTGATCCCCGAGCTGATCGGGCGCATCCCGGTCGTCGTCTCGCTCGACGAGCTCGACGAGGAGGCCCTCGTCAGGATCCTCAGCGAGCCGAAGAATTCTCTCGTGAAGCAGTACACGAAGCTCTTCGAGATGGACGGGGTCAAGCTCGTGATCGAGGAGGACGCGCTTCGCGAGATCGCCAGGGAATCGCTGGCCAGGAAGACCGGCGCGAGGGGCCTTCGCGCGATCATGGAGAAAACCGTCATGGACGCGATGTTCCAGGTTCCGTCGGATCCGACGATCAGGGAGTGCATCGTCCGCAGGGAAAATGTGGGCGGGAAAGTTCTTCCTGAACTGGTGAGAGACCCGTCCCCGGACGGCAGCAGGACCGCCCGCAGGGCGAAGCCGAAGAACGAGACGGCGTGAGACGTACTGAAGGAGAGCGGATTCATGTTCAAAATCAGAAGCGTTGAGCTCGAGCGGGTGTGCGGTGTCACGAGCCGGCTTCCGGAGAACCTGCGCTATGAGGCGGCATTTGCCGGAAAGTCGAACGTCGGGAAGAGCTCGCTCATCAACGTGCTCTTCGAGAGAAAATCTCTCGCGAGGACGTCCTCGCAGCCGGGCAAGACGCAGACGATCAACTACTACAGGGTCAATCCGGACGAGACCCGGGAGGATTTCGCGCCGGACTGCTACCTCGTCGACCTGCCGGGGTACGGGTACGCCAACGTGTCCCCCGCCGTGAAGGAGGCCTGGGGCCGCATGATCGAGAAGTACCTCAGGACTTCTGAGGCGCTCCGGGCGGTGTTCCTCCTCGTCGATATCCGGCACGCCCCTTCCGAAAATGACAGGATCATGTACGACTGGATCCTCAGGAGCGGAAAGAAGCCCGTCGTCGTCGCGACGAAGAAGGACAAGCTGAAGAAGAGCCAGGTGGACCGGAATCTGAAGGCGATCCGGACCGGACTTAGACTGAGGGAGGGGACGGAACTTGTGGCGTTCTCCTCCGAGACGAGGGAAGGCCGGGACGAGGTGTGGGAGCTGATCCGGAGAGCGGGAGAAGCGGACGATACCGATCGCTAAGGAACTGACCCGGAGAGCGGGAGAGGTGGACAATGTCTATCATCAGGGCCTCACGGCTGGGATTTGACTATATAAAATATAACGACGAGTCCGAGGATGCCGAGAAGGTGAAGGCCATCAGCGACATCAGCTTCGAGATCGAAAAAGGCGATTTCATCGCCGTCCTCGGGCACAACGGCTCGGGAAAGTCTACGCTGGCCAAGCATATCAACGCGCTCCTCGTTCCGACGAGCGGTACGATGTGGATCGACGGCGTCAACACGGCCGAGGAGGATGAGCTCTGGAAGGTCAGGCAGAAGGCCGGAATGGTCTTCCAGAATCCCGACAACCAGATCATCGGGACCGTCGTCGACGAGGACGTCGCGTTCGGACCTGAGAATCTGGGCATCTCCACCGAGGACATCTGGAGCCGGGTCGACGAAGCGCTCGGCAAAGTCGGCATGCTCGGCTTCCGGGACAGATCCCCGAACCGCCTGTCGGGCGGCCAGAAGCAGAGGGTCGCGATCGCCGGCGTCGTCGCGATGCGCCCGGAGTGCATCGTCCTCGACGAACCGACGGCGATGCTGGACCCGAACGGGAGGCGGGAGGTCCTCGAGGTCATCCGGGAACTCAACAAGAAAGAGGGCGTGACGGTAATTCTGATCACGCATTATATGGAGGAGGTCATTTTCGCCGACAGGGTCTTCGTCATGGACTCGGGCGAGATCGCTCTCGAGGGTACGCCGAGGGAGATCTTCTCGAAAGTGGACGAGCTGAAGAAGCTGAGGCTCACGGTGCCCCAGGTCACGGAGCTCGCGCACGAGCTCAGGAAGGCGGGCGTGGAGATCCCGGAGGGGATCCTCACGATCGACGAGCTCGTGGACGCGCTGTGCGGTTAGAGGAGACGGTATGCTCATTGAACTGAAGGATGTGTGCTACACCTACGGGGATGGGACCGTCTACGAGGTGAAGGCGCTCGACCATATCAATCTCGGGATCAGCGAGGGCGAATTCATCGGCCTCATCGGTCACACGGGCAGCGGAAAATCGACGCTGATCCAGCATCTGGACGGCCTGATCAAGCCCACCTCCGGCGAGGTCCTCTTCGAGGGAAAGAACATCTGGTCCGAGGGATATGACCTGCGGTCGCTGCGGACCCACGTCGGGCTCGTGTTCCAGTATCCCGAAAACCAGCTGTTCGAGACGGACGTCATCACCGACGTGATGTTCGGCCCGAAGAACGAAGGCCTCACGCCCGCGGAGTGCGAGGCGCGCGCGGCCGCCGCGCTCAGGCAGGTCGGTATCCCCGAGGAGCTCTACAAGGTCTCCCCGTTCGACCTGTCGGGAGGGCAGAAGCGGAGAGTTGCGGTCGCCGGGGTCCTCGCGATGGACCCGGAGGTCCTGATCCTCGACGAGCCGACCGCGGGACTCGATCCGGCGGGGCGGGACGAGCTGCTGAATCAGATCCGGCATCTCCGCGACAAGAGGGGGATCACCGTGGTGCTCGTCTCCCACAGCATGGAGGACGTGGCCCTCTACGCGAACCGCCTGATCGTCATGGACGAGGCGAAGATCGCCTTCGACGGACCCCCGAGGAAAGTGTTCGCCCGCTACAGGGAACTTGAGAAAATGGGCCTCGCCGCCCCCGAGATCACCTATATCATGCACGCGCTGAGGTCGCGCGGCCTCAGGGTGGACACAGGCGCGATCACCGTCGAAGAGGCGAAGAGAAGCATCCTGATGGCGCTCTCCAACCGGAACTCGATGAAAGACGGACCCCTCTAATCAATGGCGGAAAAGAGTAAATCATGGGAGAAATAACGCTCGGACAATACTATCCGACGAATTCCATACTGCACAGGCTTGATCCCAGGGTGAAGTTTCTCGGAACGCTGGTCTATGTCGTATCCCTGTTTCTGGTCAGGGGTCCCTTCGGGTACGCGTTCTGCGGGGCGGTGCTTCTTGTGCTGATCTTCCTGTCAAAAGTCCCGTTTCTCTATGTTCTCCGGAGCCTCAAACCCATCCTCTTCATCATGATCATTACGATGGCGTTCAACGTCTTTCTCACGCCGGGAACCATTCTCTGGAGGTGGGGATTCCTGAAGATCACGGAGGAGGGAATCCGGATGGCGGTTAAGATGGGAATCCGCCTCGTCTTTCTCGTGACGGGCTCATCGATCATGACGCTGACGACGACGCCGAACTCGCTCACGGACGGCATGGAGAGCCTCTTCGGATTTCTCCGGATCTTTCACGTGCCGGTCCACGAGATCGCGATGATGATGTCGATCGCGCTCCGGTTCATACCGATCCTGACGGAGGAGACCGACAAGATCCGCAAGGCCCAGATCGCGAGAGGCGCCGACTTTGAGACCGGAGGATTCATCAAGCGGATGCGGGCGATGATCCCTCTGCTCGTTCCCCTCTTCGTGTCGGCTTTCCGCAGGGCGAATGACCTCGCGATGGCGATGGAGGCAAGGTGCTACCACGGGGGAAGCGGGAGAACCCGGATGAAGCCGCTCCGGTACGAGCGGCGGGATGTCGTGGCGTACGCCGCGATGGCGGCATTTTTGGCGATATGCATCGTCTTCTCGGTGACGGGGCTTTAAAGCGGGAGCGGCCGGGAAGAATAAAGAGCAGAAGAAGGTGAAGTCGCAGCCGGAAGCCTGGGAGATAAAGAACCGCGGGAACAGCGCTTCGGACGGGCGGCCAGGGACGGGGAAAGATGAGAATCCGGCTTAAGATAGCCTACGACGGAACTGAATACGTCGGGTTTCAGTGCCAGACGAACGGTACGGCGGTGCAGGACGTCGTCAATGCCGCGCTCAGCGATCTCTTCGGGAAGCCTGTGAAGACGCTCGGCGCGTCGAGGACGGACGCCGGCGTGCACGCGCTCGGCAACGTCGCCGTGTTCGACGCGCAGACGAGGATCGAGCCGTCCAAGATCGCCTTTGCCCTGAACGCCAGACTGCCGGAGGACATCAGGGTCGTGGAGTCAGACCGGGTTCCGGACGACTTCCACCCCCGGTTCCAGAGGACGATCAAGACCTACGAGTACAGGATCCTGAACCGCGCGCACGAGGACCCGCTCACGAGGCGGACGGAGATGCACTGGTACAGAAAACTCGACGAGAAGGCGATGGACGAGGCCTGCCGATGCCTGGTCGGGGAACACGATTTTATCTCGTTCTGCTCGTCCGGGTTCTCGAGCAGGACGACGGTCCGGACGATCACGAGAGCGGACGTGAGGAGGGACGGCGACAGGGTCGTCTTTACGATCACGGGCAACGGATTCCTATACAACATGGTCAGGATCATCGCGGGAACCCTGATCGAGATCGGTTCCGGGAAGTACCCGCCGGAGCGGATGAAGGAGGTCCTGGAGGCGAAGGACCGGAACGAGGCGGGCCCGACCGCGGTCGCGCGCGGGTTGGTGCTCATCGGAATAGAATATCCGGATTACGAACAGAAATAAAACGGACATGGCCGCATCCCGGGCCATGTCCGTTCTGTATTCATTCCCTGTGCCGTCAGCGCTCCCTCATCGGAATGTACTGGCTGTGATCGCCGACGTACTTCGTGGCGGGACGCATGATTCGTCCGTCGTAGAGCTTGTTCTCGACGTTGTGCGCGACCCATCCGGCGACGCGCGCGATCGCGAAGAGCGGCGTAAAGAGGTCCTCCGGGATGCCGAGCATGTGGTAGGCGAATCCCGAGTAGAAGTCGACGTTCGTCGGGAGAATCTTCTTCTTCCGCTCGTAGACGACCTCCTTCACGACCTTCTCGAACGTCTCGTAGAACTCGTACTGGTATGTCACCCCCTGTTCGTCGGCGAGAATCCTGCACAGCTTCCGGAGCAGCTCCGCCCTCGGATCGGAGAGCGTGTAGACAGCGTGGCCGAATCCGTAGATGAGGCCGCTGTTGTCATAGAGCGCCCCGTCGAGCAGCTGGTTGACAACCTTCTCCACGACATCCCTGTCCGTGGAGTAGTTCGTGATCGAGATGACCTCGTTCATCATCCTCGAAACCGAGATATTGGCGCCGCCGTGCTTGGGTCCCTTGAGGGCCCCGATCGAGCCGCAGATGGCGGAGTAGAGATCCGTTCCCGTGGACCCGATGACGACGTCCGTAAATGTCGAGTTGTTGCCGCCGCCGTGATCCGCGTGGATGACGAGGAGCGCGTCGAGCAGGTTGGCTTCCTTCTCCGTGAATTTCCCGTCGGCCCGGAGCAGGTAGAGGATGTTCTCCGCGATCGAGTACTCCGGCTTCGGGTAGTGAATGATGAGGGACTGGCGGTAGATGTCGTGCATCTTCGCCTGGTAGGAGTAGCAGCCGAGAACCGGGAATTTCGCGATCAGGTTGATCCCCTTGAGCAGGGTCTGGTAGACGTCCGTCTCGTCGGGGTCCGGGTCGTAGTTGTAGAGCGACAGCGTCAGCGTCTGCAGCCTGTTCATGAGATTCCTGGACGGAGAGGTAAGCACTTCGCTGATCAGGAAATTGTCCGGGAGATCGTAGCGGATTGCGAGACTGTGCTTGAAGTCGCGGAACTGAGTCTTGTCGGGCAGGTAGCCGAAGAGCAGAAGAAAACAGGTTTCCTCGAAACCGAAGTTGCCGGAGCGGCCCGAGATCAGGCTCCGGATGCTGTAACCGCGGTAGAGCAGGTCGCCCTCGCAGGGAACGACGTTCCCCTCGCTGTTCGTCTCGTAACCGATAACATCGGCGACCCTGGTGAGTCCGATGCGGACGCCGGTTCCGTCTTCGTTGCGGAGACCTTTCTTTACATTATATTCCGAGAACAGATGGTTCGGTATATCCGTGTAATTGGAGGATTTTCCAAAAAACCTGGCCAGAACACTGTCATCATGAAAATCTGACGTCAAATGAGATCCCTCCTTCATAACATTTTCAAAACAGTATGCACCATAAAAAGGGTCTGTGTCAAGAAAACACCTCTATTTTGCTGTTGACACGGGAGTCCCTCAATAGGTATAATACTTTGGTGCGACGTCCCAGGTCGCCCATTTTTCGTGCGAACAAAAAGCGCAAAGCCCCGCGCTGATTCGTCACGGCAGCCGGACGGATAGTGGTAATCCGGATGGTTCATAAAAGATATAGTTCAGTATGACATGCTATTGATTTTCAGGAGGAACTTCCATGGATACATTTATGGCTAAGCCGGGAGACGTCGAGCGCAAGTGGTACGTGATCGACGCGACGGGACTGCCGCTCGGCCGTCTCGCGTCGGAAACCGCCAAAATCTTAAGGGGAAAGAATAAGCCGATCTTCACGCCGCATGTTGACACAGGCGATTACGTGATCATCGTCAATGCCGATAAGGTCGCTTTCACGGGAAAGAAGCTGGATCAGAAGATCTATTTCCGTCACTCCGAATACGTCGGCGGCGCCAAGTACACGCCGCTCCGCGAGATGATCGCGAAGAAGCCGGAGAGAGTCGTTGAGAAGGCAGTCCGCGGAATGATCCCGCACGGGGCCCTCGGCGATCAGACATTTAAGAAACTTCACGTTTATGCCGGTCCGGAGCATCCGCACGCAGCGCAGAAGCCGGAAGAGCTGACGCTGAAATTCTGATAGGAGGGTACAAAAGTGGCAAGCGAAAAGTTTTATGGTACTGGTAGAAGAAAAAGTTCTGTCGCAAGAGTGTACCTCTCTTCGGGAACAGGCAAGATCACGATCAACAAGCGTGACATCGATGATTTCTTCGGCATGGAGACGCTGAAGATGATCGTCCGTCAGCCGCTGGCGCTCACGGGCACAACCGATCGCTATGACGTCACCGTGTTTGTACACGGCGGCGGATACACGGGACAGGCCGGCGCGATCCGCCACGGGCTCTCCAGAGCTCTGTGCAAGGCCGACGCCGATTTCCGTCCGGGCCTCAAGAAGGCCGGATACCTGACACGTGATCCGAGAATGAAGGAAAGGAAGAAGTACGGC
>CACYEN010000138.1 GCA_902773435.1 uncultured Lachnospiraceae bacterium
CCGGCGCGCGGCCGTGGGCCGCCTCGATCATGTCGCAGTTGAAGTAGTCATAGGCCATAACGGAGCAGCCGACAGGGGCAATTCCGACGGTCTTTCCCTCGATGTCGAGCTCGTCGATCGCTTCCGCGACGAGACGGTGCACGATTCCGTGCGTGCAGCCCGGGCAGTAATGAAGCGGCACGTCCGCCAGTGCGTGAGGTCTCTCAAATACTACCATATCATTCACCTGCCTTTCCCGCCGCTTCCTTAATCGCGGCGAAAACCTGCTCCGGAGACGGGATCATGCCGCCCACTCTGTAACAGAGAGATACGGGCACCCTGCACTCCGTAGCGAGCTTCACGTCTTCAATCATCTGTCCCATGGAGAGCTCGACGCTGATGAACTGCTTCGCGGTTCCGAGCGCCTTCTTGAATGTCTTCTCCGGGAAGGGCCAGAGGGTGATCGGACGGATAAGTCCGGCTTTGATTCCCTCCGCTCTCGCCGCGTTGACCGCGTTCTTCGCGACACGGGCGGCGATGCCGAAGGCGGCGATGACGATCTCGGCGTCATCGAGCATGTATTCCTCAGCGAGCGCTTCCTTTTCGCAGATCGCGGCGTATTTTTCGTAGCGCTCGATATTCTTCTGCTCCAGAACCTCCGGGGAGAGGTAAAGAGAGTTCACGATATTGTGCTCTCTTTGCATCTTCGTTCCCGTCGTCGCCCAGGGCTTCTCCGGGGCTTCCTGAATCTCGAAGTCGAAGGACACCGGCTCCATCATCTGTCCGATGGTGCCGTCCGCGAGAATCATGGAGGTCATGCGGTACTCGTCCGCGAGCTCGAAGCCGCGGATCGTGAGCTGCGCCATCTCCTGAACAGAGGCGGGCGCAAGGACGATCATGTGATAGTCGCCGTGTCCGCCGCCGCGGGTCGCCTGAAAGTAATCGGACTGGCTGGGCTGGATGCCGCCAAGTCCCGGGCCGCCTCTCTGGCAGTTGACGACAAGTGACGGAAGATCCGCTCCGGCGAGATAGGAAATGCCCTCGCTCTTAAGAGAGATCCCCGGACTGGAGGAGGAAGTCATGACGCGCTTTCCGGCGGACGCGACTCCGTAGACCATGTTGATCGCGGCAATTTCGCTCTCGGCCTGGAGGAAGGTCCCCCCGATCTTCGGCATTCTCTTTGCCATATAGGCCGCGATTTCTGTCTGCGGCGTGATCGGATAACCGAAGTAGTGACGGCAGCCCGCGATGATTGCCGCCTCGGCGATTGCTTCATTTCCCTTCATCAATACTTTTTCTGCCACCTTATTCACCTCACTTTTCGATCGTGATAATACAGTCAGGGCACATCGTCGCGCAGGACGCGCAGGCGATGCACGCGGCTTCATCGACACACTCCGCGGGGTGATGCCCCTTCTTATTGATGGTATCCTTCGAAATCTGAAGAATGCCCTTCGGACATGCCTCGACGCAGAGCCCGCAGCCCTTGCATTCATCGGTTCTAAACGTCAGCTTTGCCATACTTCCCTCCTTTGATGCTGTATACTACACCGGTTTCTTCTGCAGATGCATGGGAAACAGATTATCTATTTTTCCTTTGAGCGCTTCCGCGACGCGCTCCTCCGCGCAGGTGAGCACAACCGGAAGTCCCGACTTCTCCGAGATCTCCCTCGCGAACGGCAGGGAGGACAGGACGTCCTCCGGCGTCGTCTCCGGCCCCAGATTGGAGTTGTTGACGATTCCGGTGAAGGGCAGGGACGCGGCGGTCTCTATCTCGCGCATCACCTCCAGCACCGAATCCGCGTCCGGCGTCAGCGGCCGGAACCGGTTGACGACGAGCAGCATGTCATAGCGGTTCTCCTCCCGGATCGCCGGGGAGAGGCGGCCGAGCGCGTAGGCGCCCCGGTCATCGCCGCCCACATCCACGATGCAGTGAAGCTCTCTGTCGTCCACCAGCGCGTACATATCCTGCGGCAGGGCCGGGATGTCCAGATTCGTGTTCGCGTAATCCGAGACGATCAGCCGGATCCCCGCCCGGGTGAAATCCTCCGCGCTGTCCTTGGTCCGGAAATAGGGGTTCACGATATCGAGGTCCGCGACCGCGACGCGCTCATAACGGCTGCGCAGCTCAAGGGCCATGTTCACGGCGATATTGGTCTTCCCGCTCCCGTAGTGGCCGCAGAGCAGCGTGATTCTCTGATAATCCATAAAACAGCTTCTTCCTTACAGCTCGTGGCGGATAATCTTTCCGCTCACGGTCTTGGGCAGCTCGTCCCGGAACACGACGATCCTCGGATACTTGTAGGGCGCCGTGTGTTCCTTTACGTACTGCTGGATCTCCTTAACGAGCGCGTCATTGCCCACAACACCGGGGACCAGGACGATGCTCGCCTTCACGACATAGCCTCTCACCGGATCTTTGGCGGCGCTCACGCCGCACTCAAGCACATAGGGCAGCTCCATGAGCACGCTCTCGATCTCGAACGGCCCGATCCGGTAGCCGGACGACTTGATCACGTCGTCCTTTCTGCCCACGTACCAGTAGAAGCCGTCCTCGTCTCTCCAGGCCAGGTCGCCCGTGTGATACCATCCGTCGCGCCAGGTCGCCTTCGTCTCTTCTTCGTTATTATAATAGCAGACCGCAACGCCGCAGGGAACGCCCTGGCTGATATCGATGCAGATCTCGCCTTCTTCACCGGAGGCGACGGGCTTCCCGTCCTCCCCGATGAGCTCGACGTGATAGGTCGGAACGGGCTTTCCCATGGACCCGATCTTGTGGGGCGCGCCGATCATGTTCGCGATGATGACGGCCGTCTCGCTCTGTCCGAAGCCCTCCATGATGCGGAGTCCCGTCGCCTTCTCGAACTGGCGGTAGACCTCGGGGTTCAGGGCTTCTCCTGCCGTCGTCATATGTTTCACGGAGGAGAAATCGTACTTGCTGATATCCTGTTTGATCATCATACGCAGCATCGTAGGCGGC
>CACYEN010000139.1 GCA_902773435.1 uncultured Lachnospiraceae bacterium
ACGGCCGTGACCACGGGAGCAACGGTCACGGCCGTTTCTGTGGAGAGAGCCGAAAGGGCAGATAAAGGGAAGCGCGCCTGCGCTTCCCTTTATCTGGTGCATTAAAACTGGTGCATTAAAAGAAACAATCTCAGTTTGCGCTCGAGGGAACGGTTTTCGCGGCTTCGGCGCCGGCGGACGCTCTCTCGTGATCCTCCGGGACGACCGGGATCGCGTTGAGCTGGTCGAAGTATTTCTTATAGTTCTCGTTGAACGCGCCCTGGTAATCCTCGTCATTCGAGTGGTGCAGGTTGTGGATGTACTGATGCTCATTTCCGTAGATGTTCGCGTCGGTCTTTCCAAGCTGGTAGACCGCGAGGTCGGAACACTGGTCGGAGATTCTCTCCAGGTGCTGCAGGAGGTTCTGGTACTCGATGCCGCTCATTGGGTCACAGAGGTTGTTGGTCATCCTCGTGACATGTCTGCCGCGAAGCGCCTCCATCAGTTCGTCGATGACCTCCTCAAGCGGCTCGACCTGTTTCGCGATATCTGTGCGCCCGGTCTTGAAGCCGGTCGTTGCGACCGTGAGAATGTCGCGGATCGCCGAGAACGCGAGCTTCAGTTCCTCCATCGCGGTCGGCGAGAACTTCTTGCCGGCATCGTTGAGCGAGGCGACATTGTACTCGATATTGACCGCCAGATCGCCGATTCGCTCGAAGCAGACGAGCGCTCTCAGCTGGAAGCTCTGGTTGCGGCGGTCCTGCTCGAGGGCGATGTGCGGGGAGATCGCGATCAGGTACTTGCTGGAGGCATCCGCCATCCGGTCGAGAAGGTTCTCTCTCGCGCGAAGTTTATCATCCCGCTTCGTCTTGAATTCGAAGAGCTGCTTGGTTGCCGCCTTCACGTTGCGGAAGGAGACATCCGCCATATGGCCGATCAGGTGCTCGCTCTCCGCGAGGGCGAGACCGGGGTTCGAGATCAGACGCTCGTCGAGCTCTCTCAGATTCTTCTCGATATCGGCGTCCATGTCGTCGAGCGGCTTGTCGGGAACGAGTTTCTCCGCGATCTTCGCAAAGAGCCCGTTCATCGGCAGGAGCAGGATTGCCGGCACCAGCCTGAAGAGACCGTGGACGTTGGCGACGCCGCCCGAGTTCAGCGTGGAATACCAGATATTATCGCCGAGAACTCCGGTTCCCCTGAGGATTCCGATGGCGATGAAGATCATGGAGGCGGCGAACACGTTGTAGATGATGTGGATGAGGCATGTCCGGATCTGCTCGCGCGACGCCCCGATGCGGCAGACGAGGAAGGTCGTGAGGCAGTCGCCGATGTTGACTCCGATAATGACTGCGAACACGCCGCAGAAGTGAACACCGACGGAACTCGCGATCGACTGCAGGATACCGACGACCGCGGACGAGCTCTGGATGACGCCAGTGACGCCGATACCGGCCAGGAACCCGAGGAAGTAATTGTCCTCGAAGGATGTGAGCAGGCGGCTCAGCGAATCCCCCATCGTGGCGACGGCGCTGCTCATGTTCATAAGTCCCACGAACAGGATGCCGAATCCCATGAAAATGGTTCCGATCGAACTCGCGGACCTCTTCTTGATGAACATGATGCAGATGATGCCGATCAGCAGGGCCATCGGTGCCAGGTTGTCCGACTTGAAGAAGTAGAGGATGCTGGTCGCGCCGGCCTGGAGGTCCATCAGACGGATGATCTGGGCCGTGATCGCGGTACCGACGTTCGCGCCTAGTACGATTCCGATGGACTGACGGAACGTCAGGAAACCGGCGCCGACAAGACCGACGGTCAGGACGATCGTCGCGGTGGAGCTCTGGATCATACATGTGACGATGACGCCCAGGAGAAAGCCCATGACAGGCTTGTTGGTGACCTTCGCGAGAGCGGCTTTCATCGCGCCGCCGGAATTGCTCTTAAGGCCGTCCCCCATGATGCGCATTCCATACAGAAACAGGGCGAGACCTCCGAGCATGGATACTATGTTGTAAAAGGCGTCCACTTGTCGTCATCTCCTTATATCTTATGTGATAACTGAAGCCTGCGGGGTCCGGTTCCTGCGGGAGAATGACAGTCCGCGGGGGAAACCGGCATGCCGTATACAAACTGATTTTATCATAAGAAGAAAGCACTCTCCACGGAAAAGACAGAAAACGGGTGATTTCGGCTCATTTCCCCAAAAAACGTGCGCTCTGCAAATGAAAAGTGTGCAAAAATGAAAGGACCCTGTCGTATTGACATATACCCCCCGGGGGTATATACTCCCCAATGGGGGAACCCGGTCCCCGAGGGGACCTTCTGAAGAGCAGATGAAGAGACGGACAGCCATCCACCTGGCTGGCCGGCAGCCGGGCCGGGACGGCCGCGGCCGGGAAGGGAGATCTTATGGCGGAAAATGCCGGATCCGGCGGCAGCAGCTGCTGCGCGGGCAGAACGAAGAAGCGCGATGAGAAGGAACAGAAAGACCTGATGAACCGCCTCCGCAGGATCGAGGGGCAGGTCCGGGGCGTTGAGAAGATGCTCGAAGAGGACGCTTACTGCCCGGATATCCTGATCCAGGTGTCGGCGATCAACTGCGCCCTGAACAGTTTCAACCGGGTGCTCCTCGCGAATCACCTGCACACCTGCGTGGTGAGCGATATCCGCGAGGGGAAGGATGAGACGGTCGACGAGCTGGTCGCGACTCTGCAGAAACTGATGAAATAGAGACGGGTCACAGAGACAGGAAGCAGAGAAGCCGGGCCTGACCGGTCCCGGCAGCGAGGTGAGGGTATATGGAACAGTACAATGTGACGGGAATGAGCTGCGCCGCGTGCAGCACGCGGGTGGAGAAGGCCGTCTCTGCCGTGCCCGGGGTCACATCCTGCTCGGTGAGCCTCCTCACTAACTCCATGGGGGTCGAGGGGAGCGCGTCGAGGCAGGAGATCATCCGCGCGGTCGAGGAAGCCGGCTACGGCGCCTCCGTGAAGGGCGCGCGGGATACGGCAGGGGAGAGCGCGTCCGCGCGCCTCGCCGCGGAAGAGGAGGCGCTCCGGGACACCGAGACGCCGAAGCTCCGCCGGCGGCTTATCATCTCGGCGGGGTTTCTGCTCGCCCTGATGTACCTGTCCATGGGCCACATGATGTGGGGGTGGCCGGCGCCGGCGGCATTTGACAATCATGTTTTTCTCGGAACCGTGGAAATGCTGTTCGCGGCAGCGGTAATGATCATCAACGGGAAGTTTTTCACGAGCGGCTTTCGGTCCCTGGCCCGCAGGGCCCCGAACATGGACACGCTCGTCGCGCTTGGCTCGACTGCTTCGTTCGGATACTCCCTGGCGGAGCTCCTGATCATGATTCTCGCGATGGGAAATGGTGACAGCGCGACGGTTTCCCACTACGGGATGAACCTCTACTTCGAGTCCGCGGCGATGATTCCGACCCTGATCACGGTCGGAAAGATGCTGGAGGCGATGTCGAAGGGAAAGACGACCGACGCCCTGAAGAATCTCATGAAACTTGCCCCGAAGACGGCAGTTCTTTTCGTCGAGGGCGAGGAGAAGGAAGTCGGCATCGATGAGGTCAGGACCGGGGATATCTTCATCGTCCGGCCCGGTGAGAGCATCCCGGTGGACGGAGTCATCATAGAGGGAACGACGGCTGTCAACGAGTCCGCCCTGACCGGCGAGAGCCTTCCCGTCGACAAGCGGGAGGGCGACGAAGTGTCCGCGGCCACGATCAACCAGGCCGGCTTCATCCGGTGCCGCGCCTCGCGCGTCGGGGAGGACACGACACTCTCGAAGATCATAAAGATGGTCTCGGATGCCGCGTCCACCAAGGCGCCGCTGGGAAGGATCGCGGATAAGGTCTCGGGGATCTTCGTCCCCGCGGTCATCGGGATCGCCGCCGTGACGCTGATCGGCTGGCTGATCGCCGGCCGGGACTTCGGCTTCGCGATCGCGAGGGCGATCTCCGTGCTCGTCATCAGCTGTCCCTGCGCGCTCGGACTCGCGACGCCGGTCGCGATCATGGTGGGGAGCGGGGCAGGCGCGAGGAACGGCATCCTCTACAAGACCGCCGCCTCCCTGGAGGCAGCGGGGCGCACGCAGGTCGTGGCGCTCGACAAGACCGGGACGATCACGCGGGGGGAGCCCGTGGTGACGGACATTTTTCCGGCGGAGGACCTTACGGGCGGGGGAGCGTTCCATCCTCGTGAGGAGGATCCGGAGGGAGCCGCCGGGGGCGATCCGGCCCGGGCTGCCGAGCGGGAACTGCTCACTCTGGCGGGGGCCCTCGAGTCGAAGAGCGAGCATCCGCTCGCCCGCGCGGTCATGAAGAAGTGCGAAGAGGAGAACATCGGCGTCCCCGAGGTCACCGGGTTCAGGGCCCTTCCAGGGAACGGCCTCACGGCGAAGCTTGGGGACACGGATCTCACGGGGGGAAGCGTCTCTTTTATCTCGGGGATCGGGGAAATCCCGGAGCCGTATAAAAAGAAGGCGCGCGAACTGTCGGATCTCGGCCGGACTCCGCTCTTCTTCCTGAAAGACGGGGCACTCGCGGGCATCATTGCCGTGGCCGACCGGATCAAGGAGGAATCGGCCCAGGCGGTCAGCGAGCTCAAGGGCATGGGAATCCGCGTCGTCATGCTGACCGGGGACAATGAGAGGACCGCCGCCGCGATCGGCCGGGAGGCGGGCGTCGATGAGGTGGCTGCCGGCGTCCTTCCCGACGGGAAAGAGGCGGTGGTCAGAAAGCTCGGGAAGCTCGGCCGCGTGACGATGGTCGGAGACGGTATCAACGACGCGCCGGCACTCACGCGCGCGGACACCGGCATCGCGATCGGAGCGGGGACGGACGTCGCGATCGACGCGGCCGACATCGTTCTCGTGAAGAGCAGGCTGACGGACGTGCCGGCCGCGATCCGGATGAGCCGCGCGACGATAAGGAATATTCACCAGAACCTGTTCTGGGCATTTTTCTACAACGCGATCTGCATTCCGATGGCGGCGGGGCTCTTCGGCTTCGCGATGAAGCCGATGTTCGGGGCGGCGGCGATGAGTCTCTCGTCATTCTGCGTCTGCATGAACGCCCTTCGGCTGAATCTCATTGATATCCACGATTCGTCCCGCGACAGGCGGTACTCGAACAGACTGAAACCCGCCGGGAAAACCGAAGAAACAGAAGAAACTGCGGAAAGCAAAGAAAACGGAGAGGAGAAGATGATGACAAAGACGATGACAATCGAGGGAATGATGTGCGAACACTGCGAGGCCCGCGTGAAGAAGGTCCTCGAGGCGATTGACGGGGTCGAGAGCGCGGCGGTCAGCCACACGGCGGGAACCGCGGTTGTCGAGCTGGCGGCGGGCGTTCCCGACGATGCTCTCAGGAAGGCGGTCGAGGACCAGGACTACAGGGTGATCGATATCGCCTGAGAGCGGCCGCGGCTGCAGGCAGGGCCACCCCGGAGGAATGATAAGAAAAGTAAAAGAAAAATAAAATTGTGCTTGACAGGGAAAATATATTTGATACAATATAATTGTAAAAAATAAAAATATTTGATTGCCCGCGGACGAGCGGAGCAGGGAGGAAATGAAATGAGTATATATGACCTGTCCGTAACAGATGCGAAGGGTAACGAGATCTCTCTCAGGGATTACGAGGGCAAGGTGGTGCTCGTCGTCAACACGGCCACGGGATGCGGATTCACCCCGCAGTACAAGGATCTCGAGGAGATCTATGAGAAGTATCATGACCAGGGATTCGAGATCATCGACGTCCCCTGCAACCAGTTCGCCGGCCAGACACCCGGAACGGACGAGGAGATTCACGAATTCTGCACACTGAAATACAACACGAAATTCCCCCAGATGAAGAAATCCGACGTCAACGGCGAGACCGCGATCCCGCTCTTTAAATACCTGAAGAGCCAGAAGGGCTTCGAGGGCTTCGGCAAGGGACCCAAGGCCCTCGCGATGAGCGCGATGCTGAAGACGATCGACAAGGATTACAAAAACAACCCGGAGATCAAGTGGAACTTCACAAAGTTCCTGGTCGACAGGAACGGAGAGGTGGTCGCAAGGTTTGAACCGACGGCCGACATGAAGAAGGTCGGGGAAGCGGTCGGAAGCCTCATCTGAGCCGGCTTTCGGAGATGAGGAAACGATACAGATCACAGGTCACAGATTACAGGAGAAAGAGAGGAACAGGACATGGCAGCGATTGCGTTAAACGCGGATAATTTTGAAAATGAAGTACTGAAGTCGGACATCCCGGTTCTCGTGGATTTCTGGGCGCCGTGGTGCGGCCCGTGCAAGATGCTCTCACCGGTGGTGGAGCAGATCTCTGAAGAAGTCAGCGATTTCAAGGTCTGCAGCGTGAACACGGACGACGAGATGGACCTTTCAGAGCAGTTCGGCATCTCCTCGATCCCCTGCCTGATC
The DNA here is from genome assembly GCA_902773435.1 of uncultured Lachnospiraceae bacterium. Taxonomy (GTDB): domain Bacteria; phylum Bacillota; class Clostridia; order Lachnospirales; family Lachnospiraceae; genus Chordicoccus. Next base: position 6,423 of record CACYEN010000139.1, read on the forward strand.
GTCTTCAAGGGCGGGGCCGAGGCTGCGAGATCGGTTGGCGTGATTCCGAAGGAGCGCATCCTGAGTCTCGTGAGAGGCTGATAGATGGAGTACAATCCGGATGACGCGCTGAAGCTGGAGAACCAGCTCTGTTTCCCGCTCTACGCGGCGGCCAGAAAAGTGACCTCCGCTTACGCGCCTCTTCTGAAAGCGTCCGGCCTCACCTACACGCAGTATATCGTCATGCTCGTGCTCTGGGAGCGGGACGGGATCAGCGTCGGCGAGCTCGGTTCGAGACTCCGGCTGGACTGCGGAACGGTCACCCCCCTCCTCAAGAAACTGGAGAGCGGGGGATACGTGAAGAGGACGCGCAGCCGGAGGGATGAGCGCGTGGTGACCGTCAGACTGACGGACGCCGGCGCGGCGCTGAAAGAGAAGGTCCGGGACGTGCCTGCCGGGATGGGGAAGTGCATGAAGCTGAGCCCGGAGGAGGCTGCGGAGCTCTACAGGCTTCTGTACAGGATCCTGGAAGAGGACTGAGTGCCCGGTTCCGAAAAACAATGACGGGACGGCTTCTTTCCCTGCGGAGTATTGCAGGGAAAGAAGCCGTCCCGTCTTTCGCGTGCCTGAAGGAATGCCCTGTGCCGGCCGTCAGCCGGATCCGTCGCTATTCGCCCATGCTCTCTATATGCCTGCACAGAGCGTCAAATGTCTCGACGCTCAGATCATGTTCCACCTTGCAGGCGTCCTCACGGGCAATCTCCGGGTCCACGCCGAGCTTCTCGAAGAAGCTGGTGAGAACCTTGTGCCTTGTGTAGATCCTGGTGGCGATTTCGCTGCCCGCATCGGTGAGCACGATCATGTTTGCGTGGTCCATCGTGATGTAGCCGTTCTCACGCAGGAGTTTCGTCGCGTAGCTGACAGAGGGCTTGGTGACGCCGAGCTTCTCGGCGACGTCGATCGAGCGGATATACCCGTACTGCTCTTTGACCATAAGCATAGCTTCCAGATAGTCTTCAGCTGACTTCCTGATTTCCATTTGAAACCTCCTCCGTCTGTTCAGATTGAACTTAGATTAACATACTCTAACATCGATTTCAAGGAAGCATTCTTTTTTGGGCGACCGCTCTTTGCTGACAGGGCCGGTCCTTTTTTTGGCGTCAGGCGGGCGTGCGGCCGGGAGGAGCGGGCGGGAGCGGCCGGCGCTTTTATTTTTTCCCAGTTTATCGCAGGATATGGTATGATGGTGCCATGGTCATAGGGACGCCGGCCGTTCATGGATTCATGGGATGGCCGACATCATTGCGGAAGGGACGGATCAGGATGGGAAAATGGCGGAAAAGAGCGAAGACGGTGTGCGCCGCGGGGGCGGCAGCTGCCGTGATCTCTGCTGCGGCCATTTTCTGCGCTCTGCGTCTCGTCTATCCGGCGGCGGTCTACAGGGATGCGTCCCTTCTCGAGGAAGACGGCAGGTACGGGGAGGCGGAACGCGGGTTCGCGGGCATCTCCGGGTACAGGGACGCGGACGAGAGGTATCTCGGCGTCCGGTATAAGGAAGCGCTTGAGCGGATGGAATCCGGGGATCTCACGGTCGCCGAGGGGATCTTCCTTGAGCTGGGCGATTACGGCGACAGTGCCGGCCGCGTGGGCGAGTGCCGGCGCGCCCGGGCCGAGGAATATCTGGACCGGGGGCTCAACGAGGCGGCGATGGCTGAATTCGAGCGGGCCGGGGATTCACCGGACATCGAGGACAGGATCAGGGAGTGCCGGTACCGGATCGCGGAGGGATGGCTCAAAGACGGGCTTCTCAGAAAGGCCGCCGACGGGTTCCAGGTTCTCGGCGATTACAGCGACAGCGGCGAGAGACTGCTCGAGTGCCGCTATCTCATGGCGGAGGAGCTGCGGAAGGACAGGGATCACCCGGTCGGCGCGATCGCGGCGTTCCGGGCGCTCGGCGATTACCGCGACGCCGGTGAGATCGTGCTCGAGCTCACCTACGGGTATGTGCGGAACCACTACACGTCGGAGGATCCCCTGACCATGAAGTATCTGGAGGAGCTCGCCGGGAAGGAGTACCTCGACGCCGCCGAGCTCTACATGGATCTCACGAGGTGGAAGATCCGGATCATCGTCAACGACAGCCGGGAGGACATGGAGACGGATTTCGACAAGGCTCCGCTCGAGACGGTCCTCTGGTGGCATATCATCGCCGAGGGGGGCTCCCCGGGCGAGGTCCTGACCGTCCGTCCGGAGGCGGTGTTCCCCGACGGGCAGACGATCGGCGAGTGGGACGGGCAGAAGACGTTCGGTATTGTCGCGGGCGAGACCTACACGACGAGCACATTTTACATCGACCCCGAGAACGGCGTGCCCGGCGAGATGAGCTTCGCGCTCTACGGCGGGGACGGGGAACCGGTCGCGGAGCGGACGGTCATGCTGGACTGACGGCGGCCGGGGAGAAGGGAGATCATGGACATGCTGAGAATCGGGCGCGGGCGGGCGGACACGGCGGGCTCCCGGAGAATGGTACGCGGCGCTGCCGGGACCGCGCTCCCGCTCCTGCTGCTGACTGCCGCGGTGCTCATGGCTGCAGAGGTCTCCGTCCCCGCGGCACAGGGAGGCGCGAAAGCGCTCCCCCAGGGCTCCGCGCGCGAGACGTCCCCGGCGGCGCCTGAGACTGCGGAGGCGCTTCTTGAGGGACTTGTATACGAGGGGGAGATGGAGGTCTCCTGCGCCGAGAGTTTCCGCGTGTTCCACTACAGCGGGGGATACAGGCAGATCGTCGTGTGCGGCGAGGACAGGTATCTCCTTGTGCCGGATTCCGCGGAGATCCCCGCGGACCTTCCGGAGGACGTCACCGTGATCGGCTCCCCTCCCGCCCGCGTCTACGACGCCGCGACGGCGTCCATGTCCCTCATCGACGCCATCGGGGCCCTCGACCGGGTGACGATGACCGGAACCGACGTCTCCGGGTGGGAGATCGAGGCGCCGAAGGAGGCGCTCCTTGCCGGCGCGATGACCTACGCCGGAAAGTACAGCGCCCCCAATTACGAGATGCTGCTCGAGGGAGAATGCGATCTCGCGGTCGAGTCCATGATGATCTACCACGTCCCGGAGGTGAAGGAGATGCTGGAGGATCTCGGGATCCCGGTCTTTGTCGACCGCTCCAGCACCGAGACCGGCCCCTTAGGGCGGATGGAGTGGCTGAAGGTCTACGGAGCCCTGTTCGACAGGGAAGCGGAGGCGGAGAGGGTATTTTCCGAACAGGCGGAGATCGTGGCGAATCTCGGTGACTACGGGAACACCGGCCTCACGGTGGCTTTTTTCTCGCTGAGTTCGGACGGATCCGTCGTCGTGCGCAGGTCCGGGGACTACATACCGGGCATGATCAGGCTCGCGGGGGGCGTCTACGCCCTGGACGGCCTTGAGAACAGGGACCTCCTGACCGGATCGGCCAGGATCTCGATGGAGGCCTTCTACGCGGAGGCCTGCGACGCGGATTTCCTCATCTACAACGCGACGATCTCGGAGCCGCTCAGGGAGGCGGCCGACCTCGTCGCGGAGGACTCGGTCTTCGCCGAATTCAGGGCGTATGAGGAGGGAAATGTCTGGCAGCTCCCGGGAAGCCTCTACCAGTCGCCGGACCGGACGGGCGAGTTCATCCGCGACCTCAATATCATGCTGACCGGCGGGGACCCTGCTGGCTGTGCGTTTCTTGCGAAACTCGAGTGAGGAAGGACCCCGGCGGCGCTCAAGAGGACAGCACCATTTTTGCGCGCGCCGGTTTTATACCCGGAGAGGGAGAGAGATGGAGGAGAGAAGCGGAGCGGAAGAGATCAGGGAGAGACGGCGGCGGAGATATATCGCCGTCTTTTCTGCGCTTGCGCTTCTTCTTGTGGCGGCGTTTGTCCTCAACCTGTGCGTCGGGGACGTCCGGATCGCCCCGGGAAGGATTGCCGGAATCCTCTTCGGCCGCGCGGGTTCGGCCCGGGAGAACAGCATTATCCTGAGGATACGCCTGCCGAGGACCCTGATGGCCGCGGTGCTCGGCGGAGCGCTGGGGGTGTCGGGATTCCTTCTGCAGACATTTTTCATGAATCCGATCGCCGGCCCGTTCGTGCTCGGCATCTCGAGCGGGTCCAAGATGACCGTCGCGCTCGTCATGATCCTCGTGATCAGCAGGGCGGGGCGCGTCTCAAATGCAGCGCTCATCGCGGCCTCATTCGCGGGCGCGATGCTCGTCACGGGTTTTGTCATCGCGGTCTCGAGATCCGTGCAGGGGATGGCCCCGCTCCTCGTCGCGGGCATCATGGCCGGCTACATCTGCTCGGCGGTGACGGATTTTCTGGTCACGTTCGCGAGCGACGCGGACATCGTCAATCTGCACGGCTGGTCGAGGGGCAGCTTCGCGAACGCCGACCCGGGCAGCGCGGCCGCGGCGGCGGTGTTCATCGGCATCGTCATGGTGCCGGTCATCCTGCTGTCCAAGCCGATCGGTGCCTATCAGCTCGGCGAGCGGTATGCCGCGAGCGTCGGCGTCGACACGCGCAGGATCCGGGCGGCCCTGATCCTGCTGACGAGCCTTCTCTCGGCGTGCGTGACCGCGTTCGCGGGGCCGGTGTCATTTGTCGGAATCGCGGTGCCCTTCCTCGTGAAGAAGCTCATGGGGACCGCGAAGCCGGTCATCGCGATACCCGGGATCTTCCTTGGCGGCGCGGTGGTCTGCCTCTTCTGCGACCTGATCGCGAGGATGGCCTTCTCGCCGACGCAGCTCGCCATCAGCACCGTGACGTCGGTGTTCGGCGCCCCGGTCGTGATCCTCATGCTGGTCAGGGGGAGGCGGGACCGGTACTGAAGGGGACGGAAAGGAGCGGATGCGGTTTGGACATGTTGAAAATGGACCGCGCGGCGGTCGGTTACCGCGGGCGCGCGCTGATCAGCGGGATCAGCATGACATTCCCGCCGGGGGAGATCGTGACGCTGATCGGGCC
>CACYEN010000140.1 GCA_902773435.1 uncultured Lachnospiraceae bacterium
ATGTCCGTGTAGCCGCGCCATGCCGTATCCTGGATGATGACGCCGTTCTCATCGTCCTTCGCCTGCTGGGCGGCGAGCCTTACGCAGTCGTCGTAGTTCAGGTCCTCGATCGTGACGACCGCGCCCTCTTTCGCGATGTTCGCGCGTCTCGTCTCAGAGGATCCCCAGGGCATGCGGACGACGGCTTTCTGGCCCAGATGGTTCGCCGACCATGCGACGCCCCTGCCGTGGTTGCCGTCTGTCGCGGTGTAAAATGTCGTCTGGCCGACCTTTTCCTGGAGCTCCTTCGAAGCGAGGACGTCGTAGGGAAGTTCGTCCACCGTCTTTCCGGTCTTCCGCGCGATGTAGCTCGCGATGGCGTAGGAGCCGCCGAGCACCTTGAACGCGTTGAGGCCGAAGCGGTAGGATTCGTCCTTCACATAGAGTCCGCCGAGACCGAGATAGCCGGCCATTCTCTTCAGGGAGTGGAGGGGGGTCACCTCATATTCGGGAAATGACCGGTGAAAACGGAGCGCGCTCCTCACGTTCTCCATGTCCATGAGAGAGAGCCATCTGTCGTCGGACGGCGGCAGGTTATTCACAGTAAATTCCATCTCTGCGTTGTTCGTACGGTTCATGACAACCTCCTTCTTTCCGCGGCTGCTTCGGGCCGCATTTTTCACGGCTTTGTCTTAAGTTCATCATATCATGCGGGGGACATTTTTCAAGAGGAAAACAAAAAGTTTTTCAGGCATCCTCATTTTTTATCAGGACATTGCAATTCATATACCCTGATGATATGATATTTTCATCCGCAGTATTCGAAGAAGACGGCGGCTCCGGGCGCTTAAATACCCGTGATTTCCCGGTTCTTTCGCGCCCGGGGCGAGCCGCTTGAAAAGCAGATAAGGAGGGTTCTCATGATTAACCTTACCGTCAACACAACGGGGCGCCTTCACAACATCGAGCGGGCGCGCGAGCAGGGTATCATCATCCCCACGATCGCCGAGATGAAGGATCCGCAGAAGATTCCGGAGAAGATCAGGGAGAAGCTGACCGGGGTCGGCCTCTGGGACGTCAACCCGCTCAACCTCTACAGGATCACCTGGAAAAATGAGCCGAAGGAATTCGGCGGCCTCTTCCACGGACCGAACTACATCGTCCTCCCGCCGGAACTCACGGGCGTGAAGGCGAAGATCATGCTGATGGTCGGCAAGTATTTCCCGACGGGATGCCACAAGGTCGGCGCCTCCTTCGGGTGCCTTGTCCCCCCGCTCGTAACGGGACAGTTTGATTCCTCCTGGCGAAAGGCGGTGTGGCCGTCCACGGGCAACTACTGCCGCGGCGGCGCCTTCAATTCAAAACTCCTGGGCTGCTACTCCATCGCGATTCTCCCCGAGGGGATGAGCCGCGAGCGGTTCGACTGGCTGAAGACGACCGCGAGCGAGATCATCGCGACGCCGGGCTCGGAGTCGAACGTGAAGGAGATCTTCGACAAGACCCATGAACTCTCCGAGAGAGAGGACTGCATGATCTTCAACCAGTTCGAGGAGATGGGCAACTACATGTGGCACTATAACGTGACCGGGAACGCGATCGCGGAGGCGTTCGAGGAGATGAAATCCGACGGCGACCGCCTCGCGGGGGCGATCTTCACGTCGGGATCCGCCGGCACGATGGCGGCGGGAGACCGGATCAAGGATCTCTATCCGACCGCGAAGCTCGGGGTCGGTGAGGCGCTGCAGTGCCCGACACTCCTCGAGAACGGCTTTGGCGCCCACAGGATCGAGGGAATCGGCGACAAGCACGTGCCGTGGATCCACAACGTGAAGAACACGGATCTCGTCGTTGATATCGACGACGAGGACTCCCAGAAGGTGCTCCGCCTCTTCAACGAGCCGGTGGGACACGCTTTCCTGCGGAGCGCGGGCGTTCCGGAGGAGACGATCGGATCCCTCAGCCTCTTCGGTATCTCGGGCATCGCGAACATGCTCTGCGCGATCAAGATGGCGAAGTACTACGAGCTCACCGAGCGCGACGTCGTCGCGACGGTCATGACGGACTCCGCGTCCATGTATACCTCCCGCGTCGAGGAGCTGAGAGAGGCGGACGGGGAGTACACGGAACTCGCGGCGGCGATCGATTTCCACACGCACATCCTCGGGGAGAAGACCGACAACATGGCCGAGCTCACCTACGCCGACAGGAGGCGCGTCCACAATCTGAAGTACTACACCTGGGTCGAGCAGCAGGGCAAGACCTATGAGGAGCTGAACGCCCTCTGGTACGACACGGAGCACACATGGGATTCCGTCAAGGCGGACGCCGACCGGGTCGACGACATGATCCGCGAGTTCAACGAGGAGACGGGACTTCTGAAGAATCTCTAAAACGAAGCGGAGCGCCCGGATGACGCGGCGCATGTCACGACGGAGGTCTGCAATATGAAACAGGTCATCGGCGCCAGGTGCACGATCTGCGGCCACATGATCGCGGCGGAGCCCGGGATCACGGTCTGCCCGAAGTGCGGCGGCATTCTCGATATCGAATACGACTATGACTTCATCAAATCAAAGCTGACGAAGTACGACCTCATGGACCGCGAGGAGCAGTCGATGTGGCGGTACATGGAATTCCTCCCCGTCGAGGGGCCGGGCACGCTGCCGAAGCTCCGCGTCGGGATGTCCCCGTTCTACAGGGCCGACCGCATGGCCGGCCTCCTCGGGATCGGGACGCTGTATATAAAGGACGACGGCATCAACCCGACGGCGTCCCTCAAGGACCGCGCGTCCGCCATGGCGGTCGTGAAGGCGGAGGAGGCGGGCAAGACGACGATCGCCTGCTCGTCGACCGGCAACGCCGCGAGTTCCCTGGCCGGCAACGCCGCCTGCGCGGGACTTTCGACGTTCATCTTCGTGCCGTCCCGCGCGCCGAAGGGAAAAGTCGCCCAGCTCATGATGTTCGGGGCGAAGGTGATTCTCGTCGAGGGCAGCTATGAGGACACGTTCCGCATCTCAGCCGAGGCGATCGACCGCTGGGGCTGGTACAACAGGAACGCCGCGATCAATCCCTACCTCATGGAGGGAAAGAAGACGGTCTCCTTCGAGATCGCGGAGCAGCTGAATTTCAGGATGACCGACTACGTCGCGATCTCGGTCGGCGACGGCTGCACGATCGCGGGCGTCTGGAAGGGGTTCAAGGACCTCTACGCGGCGGGCTTCATCGACAGGCTGCCGAGACTCATCAGCGTCCAGGCCGAGGGCTGCTGCCCGATCAATACCGCGGCAGCGGCGGGCACTGAGGCGTGGACGCCGCAGGAGGAGAACACGATCGCGGACTCGATCGCGGTCGGCGTGCCCCGCAATCCGATCAAGGCGATCCGCGCGATCCGCGAGTCGGACGGGGTCACCGTCAATGTCTCCGACGAGGAGATCATGGAGGCGATGCGCCTTCTGGGAAGAAATGCCGGCGTCTTCGCGGAACCTGCCGGCGCGACGGGCACCGCGGGGGTGAAGAAAGCCGTGGAGCTCGGACTCATAGAGAAGGACGCGTCCGTCGTCTCGGTCGTGACCGGGAACGGCCTGAAAGACGTGAACAACGCGATCCGCGCCGCGGGCGAGCCGCTTTCCATCAGGCCGGATATGGACGAGCTCGTGAAGGCGCTCGGCATGTGACCGTCCGCTTCCGCCGCCCGGAACCAAGGTGTCAGCAGCCGGAGACAGAAGGATGGTTATACGAAGGACGGAGACCGGGGACTTTCCCCGCGTCATGGAGATCTACGCCGGAGCGAGGGCCTTTATGGCGGAGCACGGCAATCCCAGGCAGTGGGGCGCGACGAACTGGCCGCCCGCGGACCTGATCCTGAGGGACATAGAGCTCGGAAAGAGCTTCGTGTGCGCGGACGGGGACAGAATCCTGGCGGTCTTCTACTTTGACGCAGGCAGAAGGATTGAACCCTGTTACGCCGAAATCTCGGAGGGGGCATGGGTCGGGGACGACGTGTACGGCGTCGTCCACCGCATCGCCTCGGCAGAGAAGGGCGCGGGCAGCTTCTGCATCAACTGGGCTTACGAAAGGTGCGGGCACCTTCGGATGGACACGCACCCCGACAACTACGTGATGAGGAACCTCCTCGGGAAGCTGGGCTTTGTCAGGACCGGAATCATCCACGTCGAGGAGGACGACGATCCGAGAATCGCCTACGAGAAGGTCTGACCGGACGCGCCGGGGAAATGCTTTAGCCCGCTTGAACTTTCTACTTGCAGGTGCAGACATTTTCTGCTATTATACATACCGTGCCTGATGGTGCGCGGGGGCTTATAGCTCAGCTGGTTAGAGCGCACGCCTGATAAGCGTGAGGTCGGTGGTTCGAGTCCACTTAAGCCCATGATTTTCCTCGATAGCTCAATGGTAGAGCACTCGGCTGTTAACCGAGGGGTTGTAGGTTCGAGCCCTACTCGGGGAGCTTGAGGGCCCCATGGTCAAGCGGTTAAGACATCGCCCTTTCACGGCGGTAACAGCAGTTCGAATCTGCTTGGGGTCACGAGGCGCCTTTTGCGCCGAGGTTTTTCGTGGATCTTTAGCTCAGTTGGTCAGAGCAGTCGGCTCATAACCGATCGGTCCTGGGTTCGAGTCCCCGAAGATCCATGTCCTG
>CACYEN010000141.1 GCA_902773435.1 uncultured Lachnospiraceae bacterium
CCGGGATGAGGACCGCCCTGCCCATCACCCGCGAACAGGCGGCGCTCCTGGCCTTCAACGCGCTCCGGGCGGCCGGGACTGAGCAGAACGCGCCTGCGGAAACCAAACCGGAGCCCGGAACCGGGTCGAATCCGGAGCCCGTCGGCGGGATGATGCAGGAGCCGGTCGAATCCCCGCTTCTTCCCGTTGTCCCGGCGGATCCCGAACCCTCCGGCGGATCCACGGAGCCCGGCCATGATCCGGAACCGGAAGATCCCGCGCCGGTCAATCCGACTCCGACGGATCCCGCGCCGGTCAATCCGACTCCGACGGATCCCGTGCCGGACAACCCGACTCCCGCGGACCCGACTCCCGGCGGCACGGATGATCCGAACCCCGGCGGCACGGACGACCCGGCTCCCGGAGAATCCGGCGGGAACGAGGATCCCGATCCCTCGGACGACGGAGGCATCCTGCTTCCGGTAGTGCCATAAAACGACGGCGGGCGGTCCTTTGAGGCTGCCTGCCGATTCGATTTTTTCAGAATGATGACGAATATCTATCAAATCGCGGAAAAGAACATCGAAGTCACCTCCATCCACAGGGCGGTCCACCGCCTGTGCCGGGACTACCGCGCGGAGGGCGAGCCGGATTTCCGGGTGGAGATCGGGCAGGCCGACCTGGACGAGGAGCGGTCCCGCGCAGCGATCGATGCGTCCGACGCCTATCTCGAAGCCCTGGCCGTCTACCGCAAAATCGCGGAGAAAATGCCGGAGTACGACACCGTTCTCATGCACGGCTCGGCGGTGGCCCTCGACGGGGAAGCCTATCTCTTCACGGCGAAGAGCGGAACGGGAAAATCGACTCACGCGCGGCTATGGCGGGAGGTCTTCGGCGAGAGGGCGGTGATGGTGAACGACGACAAGCCCCTTGTGAAGATCGCGGACTCCGGCGTCACGGTGTACGGTACGCCATGGAACGGCAAGCACCGGCTGGGGGAGAACATCTCCGCGCCGCTCAGAGCCGTGTGCATTCTCGAACGGGATTCGAAAAACCATATCGAGCGGATCACGAAAGCGGAGGCCTATCCCGCTCTTCTCCGGCAGATCTACCGTCCCGCCGATCCGGTCATGCTGGCGAAGACCCTGACTCTGATCGACCGGCTGGCGGACAAGGTCGGGCTTTTCCGTCTCGGGTGCAACATGGACCGGGAGGCCGCGGAAATCTCGTACAACGGAATGAAAGGAACGCTATGAAACTCAATAAAGACTTTATCCTTCACATCGCGGACGGGGAGACGGTCCTCGTTCCCACCGGCAAGGCGAAATTCTCCGGCGTCGTCCGGGGCAACAAGACCCTCGGCGCGGTGCTGGAGCTGCTCCGGGACGAAACGACCGAGGTAAAGATCGTCTCGGCGATGAAGGCCCGGTTTGACGCGCCGGAGGAGATCATCTCCCGGGACGTGAAAAAGGCCCTCGAGGGACTCCGGAAAATCGGGGCGATCGACGAATGAGCTCCATCGAGGACTATCTGAACGAACGGGGGACGCTGACCTATTCCAACGTCGGGGTCAGCATGATGCCGCTTCTGAGGCAGGGGCGGGATCTGTTCACCGTCCGGAAAAAGGGACCGGAACGGTGTAAGGTGGGGGACGTGGTCCTCTACAAGCGCCCTCCGGACAAGTATGTCCTGCACCGGATTGTGGAGGTGCGAAGGGACAGCTACGTCATCCTCGGCGACAGCTGCGTGAACCGGGAGTACGGCATCAGGGATTCCGACATTCTCGGCGTCATGACCGGCTATATCCGGGACGGAAAAGAGCACAGCGTGACGGAGCAGGCATATCTGGACTACACCGCGCGGATCCTGCGGAACGAGAAAAAACGCGTCGCGCGGATCAGGCTGAAGCTGAGGATCAGGCGGACGCTGCGGCGGATGGCGGGGAGAGCGTGAGCATGACAAAGGAAGAATACAGACAGTCCTGCCTGGACGTGGTTTACCTCGCCGCCTGCGCCGTCAACGGGGAGACGCCGGATCAGGACCGGGTTTCCGGGATGAACCTCGCAAATCTGTACGAGGCGGCACAGCGGCATTTGCTGGGTTGCGTCACCGCCATGGCTCTGGAGAGCGCCGGCGTGAAGGACGAGGCGTTTACGCAGGCCAGATGGAAGGCCGTCCGGAAGTCGCTGACCTTCGACACGGAGCGCGCCGCCGTGCTCGATCGGCTGGAGGAGGCCGGGATCTGGCACATGCCGCTGAAGGGAGCGGTGCTGAAGACGCTCTATCCGAAGACCGGGATGCGGCAGATGGCGGACAGCGACATTCTATACGACGTCTCCCGGAGCGGTGACGTCCGCGCCATAATGGAATCCCTCGGCTTTGAGACGGTGAGTTTCGTGGACGACGCGTATCACCACGACCACTACTACAAGGCGCCCGTCTGCAATTTCGAGATGCACCGTGCTCTGTTCTTCCCCGATGATCAAGCGGAGATCTTCGCGTACTACCGGACAATCCGGGAGAGGCTGCTTCCGGATCCGGACAGAAGGTACCGGTATCATCTGTCCCCGGAGGATTTCTATATCTACATCACCGTTCACGAATACAAGCACTATTCCAGCGGCGGAACGGGCCTGCGCTCCCTGCTGGACACCTATGTGTACCTGAAAAAGAACGGCGATACGCTGGACCGGGCCTGTATCGCCGGAGAGCTTGACAAGCTGGGGATTGCGGATTTTGAAGCGCGGAACCGCAGTCTTGCCCTGCATCTGTTCGGCGGAGAGGAGCTGACCGCGGACGAGGAAGAGATGCTCGGAGTCTTTCTGGAGTCCGGCACCTACGGGACCGTGCCGCGCTGGGTGGAGTATCAGGTCCGGCGGAGAGGACGCGCTGGATTCCTCGCGTGGTTTCTGTTGTCAAAGACCTTCCCTCGGTATAGAATCATGGTCCAGCGGTATCCGGTCCTCAGATCCCTTCCGGTGCTTCTGCCGGTGTGCTGGATCGTTCGGATCGTCCATATCCTTCTGACAAAGAGGGAGGAAGCAGCGAATCAGCTCAAAAAGGCGTTCCGGCCCATCCGGGGGTGAGCATGCGAGAACCGGTTCATCCGGGACGCTGGAAAAACGGATTCCCGAAGGCGCGCGAAAAAGGCCCATCGTCGCCGGTGAGCCTTTTATTCATGCGACAGCAAACGAAACGTTGGTTTTCAGACGTGCAGCTGCCGGAGCCCCTGACAAGCTTGATTTTCATATTATTCTCAGTCTAAAAGGCTAACTTTATGGGTTTCGAACGCTTTATGCAGGAGGCGAATCGCCTTGCGATGAGTTCGCGAACAATAACTCTGATAAGGTTGGATAGCTATATTGGTGTGCCGAAGGTAAGCAATACTATATGGGTGCAGCCTATCCTAAC
>CACYEN010000142.1 GCA_902773435.1 uncultured Lachnospiraceae bacterium
AAGCTTCGCTCTCAACCTCAAAGATTCCTACAAATATATTTTCCGCTATAATAATTCTCCTTCCACCTGAATATATATTGTTTTCTTTTTTTCTGTGTTTTTCAGAAGGTGATCACTTCCGGCTCCGCGGTAAAGGAGCTGAAGGTGGCCGTCGCGTCCTTGAGCCAGAACATCTGCATATTGTCGTCGTCCGCGCTGTACATGGCCTTCAGAGTGGGCATCTTGTCCAGCATGGCGGTCTTGACATCCTTGCTGTCATCCTCCACCAGCTCAGCGGCGATGCGCAGCCATGTGCCGTTCATGAACGTGCAGATCTCAACGAACGGGTTCCCTTTGATCTGTCTGGAAACATCCTTGGACTTTCCCGTCTGGATGTACAGCTTTCCATCCCTGAGAAGAATGGTGCCGAAGGGCCTGACCCTGGGCTTCGTCCCGTCTGTGGTTGCCAGGTAGTAGGTTTTGGCGTCATCCAGGAAATAGTAGACCTTTTCGATCCCTTCCGCATTCTCCCTCTTCTCGAGCTCGGCGAGCATGACGGCGGCATGCATCTTCAGGTACGCGGCCAGGTCCGCCAGTGAAAGGCCCAGCTCCCTGTTCATGAAGTCCTCAGCCACGAGAAGGTTGGCGGTGCGCACTCCGAGATTGACAAAACCAAGCTCTACCTCCCCGCCGAACGCGACGATCTCCTCTTCGCCTCCGTCCTGCACCATGCAGACCGTATCCGGGATCCCGTTGCCGTCAAAGTCATGCAGATAGAGGTTGAACTCCCCGTTGCCGCTCAGGTCGATCGCGATCGTATCGATCTTTCTTCCGACGGAGTCACTGGAAAATGACACGTCGGCCATGCCGTCCCCGTCCAGGTCAAGGGCGATCTCCCTCCAGCCGCTGCGGACCAGCATCTTGCTCAGTTCCGGATCGTTTTTGATGCGTTTCTTCGCCTCTCTGATACTTACCCTTTTGACTTCCATAGCAACCTCCATTTGATATTAAACATCCGTCCGGCCGTGCCGAACGATTCTTCCCGCCGCTTTTCCGGCCATCTCGGCGAATATCTTTCCCGCCCTGTCCGGATAATTGGTTATGACGGCATTGACGCCTTCCCTGTAACACTCCCGCAGCTGCTCGGGCGAATCGATTGTCCAGACATTGACCGCAATCCCGTTGTTCCGGCATTCCTTCATGAAGCGCGGGGAGAGCAGGCTGGGAAATGACGGGTGCAGCGCGCTGAGTCCCAGGTTCCCGGCCAGAACGGGCATGCCGGAAAAAACCTCCGCATACAGGAACCCTACTTTCGCCTTCCTGTCCAGAAGATGAATCTTCTCGATTGTGAGGCGGTTGAAGGACGAATACCAGATCCGGTCCCGCATCCCGTATTCTTCAGCCAGCTTCAGGATCCTGCGTTCGATTCCGAAGTAGTGGAATACATTTGTCTTTAACTCAATATTGACCGTAAGGCCGGTCGGTTCAAGCAGCCCGAATACGTCCTCCAGGGTGGGAATGGTATAACGGGCCTTTCCTTCAAACGCGGTGTCCTTCGCGTAGTCGAACCGGCGCAGTTCCTCCAGCGTATAGTCCTTTACAAACCCGCTCCCGGTACTCGTCCGGTCCAGCCGCTCATCATGAATCACGACAACCCTGTTGTCTCTTGTCTGGTGGACATCCAGCTCCACGCCGTCCGCCCCCGCCCTGACAGCCGCCTCAAATGCCTCCAGCGTGTTCTCGGGGGCATATTCATTCGCTCCCCGGTGGGCCCAGATCTTTACGTCTCTGTCGTGAGTTTCCTGTTTCATGACTGTCACTCGCCTTCCCCGGCCTCATCGGCTCCGTCGGTCTCATCGGCTTCGTCAGCTCCGTCAGCCTCTTCAGCCCCGTCGGCCTCGTCGGTTCCGTCGGCCTCATCGGCTTCGCCGGCCCCGTACTTCTCGCTGTACTCGTCGATCGCCTTGATCGTCTCCAGGATCGCGAGCTGCGCGTCCGAGATCAGATAGGAAGCCGTCTCGAAATTCTCGGAGATGGAGTTGATCTGCTCATCGATATACTTCTCGAGATGTCTCTTGTCCTTCTCCTCCCGGCGCTGCCTGGCCCTCTCTTCCGCCGTCATCTGCACCTTCAGGAGAGCGCTGAACAGCCTGCTCTTTCTCTCCTCGCCGGCGATGCGCATCTTCTCCTGAAACGCGATCACATTGCCTCTTGCCGTACCGATGCGGTCATTGATCGCTTCCTGTCTGAGTTCCCTGGCGGCCTTCGCGTCTTCGGAGGCATCTGATGCCTTCTTGCTGAGCCGGTCCAGATCCGTACTCAGGTCGGCCAGCTTCTCATCCCATTTTTTCATCCCCGTGTTCCTTTCCTGCTGATCTTCCTCTTAAGATTTCTTTGAAACCTTTCTCACCGCGTAGATTCCAAGCGCTACGGAAACGATCAGGCCGATCGCCGCGAGTACCGGAACTCCGCCGGGCGCCTTGGGCGAGATATCCGCGAGGCACAGCAGGCAGGAACCGATGAACAGGATACAGGCGAACATGGTCAGCATGATGTCTTTGACCATGCTGCCGCCCTTGTCGAGGAGCTCCTCATATCCGGTCAGCTCCAGGTTGATCTTCATCCTGCCCCTGGCGGCGCTCTTTAAAAGATCAGACGTGAGAACCGGGATGCGCGCTGCCTTCTTGCCGATTTCCAGCGCGTCCTTGCCTGTGCTGATGAGCTGCTGCTCCAGGTCGAAGTTCTTCTTTGCCCGGTCCATCAACTTGTTGCTGAGGATCTCAAAGAGGTTCAGTTCCGGGCAGAGCTGCTCGATTACGCCCTCGATGGTTCCCAGCGACCTGACAAGCATCGTGAACTTGCCGGGCATCTTGACGTGATGTTTCTCGCCCAGGGCGCAGATCTCTTCAAACAGCTGGGAGACATCCAGATCATTGATGCTGGTGACGGATACATACCGGTCCATGAACACGTCCAGGTCCTGGATCAGGTCGTCCCGGTTCGTCTTGGGAGAAGCCGCGCCCATCGACATGATGGAGTTCGCGATGGTCTCCACGTCCCCCTCCAGGACTGCCAGGATCATGGACTGGATGATGTTCACGTCCCCGTCCGTGATCCGGCCGATCATACCGAAATCGATCCAGCAGGGAACGCCGTGCATGACCATGATGTTCCCCTGATGGGGATCCGCATGGAACGTTCCGACGTCGAGCACCTGGTGCAGATAGTTGTCCACGATTCTGCGGCCGATCTCCAGCACATCGTACCCGTCCTCGATAATCCGGTCTTTCTTTGAGATGGAATACCCGTCGACGAAGGACATGGTGAAGATCCGCTCCGTCGTCAGTTCGTCGTAGACGTCCGGGCAGGTGACCATGCTCTCATCCTCAATGCAGTGTTCCTTGAAGAACTTGGTATTCTCCGCCTCGATCCGGCAGTCCAGCTCCTCCTCGGTCACTTTCTCAAACTCTTCGATGACGCCGAGCAGGTCCAGCTGGTCCTCGGAATTCTCCGCGCCCTCCATCATAATGTTGAAGACGGACGCCAGTTTCTTGAGCAGCACGAAATCCTGCCGCATCATGTCCGCGATCAGCGGGCGCTGTACCTTTGTAACAACCGGTGTGCCGTCCAGAAGCACGGCGTAGTGGGCCTGTCCGATAGACGCGGAGCCCAGGGGCTTGTCGCGGAACTCCTTGTAGATCTCGTCGATCTTTTTCCCGGTCTCCTGCTCGATCACCGCGCGGGCCAGGGCAGGATCCAGTTCCTGCACGTTCTGGCGCAGTTTCTCCAGTTCCTTGCAGTAGCTCTCCGGGAGCAGGTCCACACGGCTGGACATAATCTGGCCGATCTTGACATAGGTGGGACCCAGGTCCTCGAGGGTGGAGCGGAGCTCCTCCGGCGTCAGTCCGTTGGCGTAGAAATTATGTTTGGCAAACACGCCGAGTATCTCGGCAGAACGCTTCTTCTCCCTCTTCTTGTAATCCGGCACCTGGCTCGCGAGCAGCGTCTTCATGTCCTCGCTCATCTCTGCCGTGGACTTCTTCAGTTCGTTCATCTTCTCATCCAGGTCCTTCAGCGATTCCCTGCGCTCCTGAAGTGAGGACTCATCATATTTCTTCTTGTCTTTTTTCGCCATCTTCGTCCCCTCCTCTTAAATATTCTTGAACGGCCAGATCAAAATGACATGTATGATACCGACCGCCGAAGAAAACAGCATCATTCCTCCGACCACCTTCATCAGCGAGCTGGGGGTATCCCACCAGGGATTCGTGAGAATGACGATCCCGGCCGCGACCAGGAGCAGGGACAGCAGGATCAGGACCCACCATCCCGAGCGCTGGGCCCGGCGGGCATACTTCCAGGTGTTCAGCATCTCGCCGAGGCCTTCCAGCACCAGGAAGATGCCGAAGAGAAGTCCCAGCACCTGCAGGACGTTTTTGCGGTAGAACAGGACCGCGGCGCCCAGGATGCCGATAAGCAGAGCTCCCGTCAGGTAGATATAGTTGATAAGAACTTTTTTGCTGGACAGAAACTCAAACCCCATGACGGACGCCAGGATCAGCAGCCCGTATCCGGCCGCCACCACCAGCAGACTCGCATACCGTTCCGGGCAGATGAGCATGAGAATGCCGACCGCCATCATGATGACGGATGTCATAATCATGCTCCTCTTCAGTTTTCCAAGTTCTTGAAAAAGCATTGCAGACACCTCCAGTCATATTTTGTTTCAAGCCGAAACCTAAAAAAGCCATTCCGCACGGATGATACCGTACCGGTCAGGCCGCAGCTCCCCATAAATATCAGATTTACAGTGAAATTTGCTACTATCTAAATGTATACTTTAGGAATATACTGATGTCAACGCCATGTATTGAGGAGTAAACACAAAGGAGATTTTTGTATTATGCCGGTGACGGAAAAACAGCTTCGCGTCTTAAGGGCAAACAACGAAGAGACGCATCGGGACGTGATGGCATGCATTAAACGAGCCCTCGTTTATCTGCTGCAGCAGAAGCGTTACGATGACATCCGGATGACCGATATCATAAAAAAATCCGGTATATCGAGGGCCGGCGTCTATAAGAATTACAAGGGCAAGGACGAAATCATGCTTGATATCTACGAGGAACCGATCCGGGACGTCACCTCCGCACTCACCAACTCCGTTTTTGACAATATGGAATTGATTTTCAGGACGGGAAAAAAGCACGAAGAGGCGATCAAGTCCATCCTCGACGCGGGGCTTGAACACCGCCTTCTGGAAATAATAAACAGGCAGTATCCGTATGTCTCCGTCTCCTTCTATATGCCGCTGTGGATCGGGATGATCTACAACGCGTTTATCGAATGGGCCAAAAAGGGAATGGATGAGCCTGTGGAGGCTGCAGCCGCGCGGGTCTCGGCAGGCCTGAAGATGGTGGCCGAATCAATTGAAACCGGACTGACAAACAACACTCAGAACATGAGGATGGAGGAGGATTCAGCATGCAGTTCCACACACAGTTGAATGAAGGGGATATCGCTCCGTATGTCCTGCTCCCGGGAGATCCCAAGAGGGTTCCGGTAATCGCGTCCTTCTGGGACGAAGCACATCCGGTCGCGGACAACCGCGAGCACGTCACCTACACCGGGATTTACAGGGGAATGCCCGTGAGCTGTACGAGCACGGGCATGGGATGCCCTTCCACCGCCATTGCGATGGAGGAACTGGCCCGGGTAGGCGCAAAGACATTTCTGCGCGTGGGCACGTGCGGAACGTTCCAGGATTTTATCCATAACGGCGATCTGATTGTCTTTGATTCCGCCTGCCGGTACGATGGGACTTCAAAGTTATACGCGCCGATCGAATACCCCGCCGTCGCGCATCACGAAGTGGTGGAAGCCTGTTCCAGGGCCATCGGGAATTTAAACCTGCCTTATCACATCGGGTCTACGAGAACCGCCGATACATTCTATGCGGGCCACGCAAGACCGGGTTCCTCTTTCAACAACTACTGGAATTCTTCATGGAGGGACCTGTTTGAAGACCTTCGCAGGATGAATGTCTACGGCGCGGAGATGGAAACCAGTATTGTCTTTGTCCTGAGCAGGCTGTGGGGGCTTCGGGCGGGAAGTATCGCGGTCTGCCTGGACAACGTCATCCACGTCTTTGAGGGGGCCGACCAGTTTGATCCGGAAGAACAGTTTGTTCACACGAAAGACGTGATCGAGAGGCTGTCGCTGGCCGGGTGCGAAGCCCTGCACCTCCTCTGGGAAGCGGATAACGCGGCCGGGAATCAGCCGCGTCCCTTCACTGGTACTCCACCACGCTGATCCACTGCTCGAGAAGCGCCTTCTCCCCCTCTTTGTGCCTGGCAAGCTGCGCGGCGGCGACAAGGGGCATCCATTTCTGGACATAGGACAGCGCCATGCCGGCTTTATCGCAGAAGGTCTGCAGGTAGGCGTCCGCCAGCTCCGGGTGCTCCAGGCTGAATTTGAGATACGTGATCGCCGCGTCCGCGCCGGCATTGCCGCTGGTCGCGTGCGCCCAGTCTATCACGCTCCAGCTGCCGTCCTCCCGGATGATCACGTTCGAGGGGACGAGATCCCCGTGGCACAGCTTCGTGTGCCGGACCATTCCGTGCAGGCGCTGCAGCAGCTCATAGCGCGTCGGCTCGTCGATCTCCGCAAGGGACTTGATGACCTCCTCCATCTTGGAGAGGGTATTGCGCAGCTTCGGGACGTGACAGCTGCCGATCTCGAGCTGAATGTCGACCAGGCGCTCCAGGTACTCCTGCGCGTGCTCCGGGTCCTCCGTGAGCAGCTGCTCCAGCGTCTTTCCCTCCACATATTCGATGGTCAGCGCCCAGCCGCCGTTCTTCGGGCCAACGGAGAGGATCTTCGGGATCGGAAGCCCGCTGTCCTCGACACAGGCGTGGATATGCGCCTCATTGAACACACCTTCCTTCGGATGCGAGGGCACATATTCCTTGACGATCACATCTCCCTCGCGGAAGACGACTTTATTTGCCTTTTCTTCAAGGATGATTCGCTCAGCCATGTATTTATCCTTTCCTTCCATAATCATGATGATGTCCGTCCGTCACAGTTGGGGAAGACGATACTCCGCCCCCAACACCATTCACACCAAAAAGATCAGATTTCAGCCGCCTTCTTCGTGTCCTCCCCGTAGTACGCCAGCAGGTAGAGCTGCCGGATCTCGCTCATCAGCGGATACCTCGGGTTGGCGCCGGTGCACTGGTCATTGAACGCGCTCTCCGTCATCTCGTCGAGCGTCGCGAGGAAGTTCTCCTCCTTAATGCCCCACTCCCGGATCGAGGCCGGGATTCCGATCTTCTTCCTGAGCTCCTCGATCTTCCGGATCAGAAGGTTGAAGGTCGCCTGGTCCGTCCTGCCGTGCAGGCCGTTGTACCGCGCGATCTCGCAGTAACGCTCCAGCGCGTGCGGGTACGCGTACTGAGGAAATGTTCCCATCTTCACGGGAACGGGGTTGGCGTTGTACCGCATGACGTACGTCAGGATCAGCGCGTTGGCCACGCCGTGCGGGATATGGTGGAAGGCGCCCAGCTTATGCGCCATGCTGTGGTTCAGCCCCAGGAACGCGTTGGCGAAAGCCTCGCCCGCCAGAGTGGCGGCCATGGCCATATGTTCGCGCGCCGCCGGATCCTTCGCGCCGTTCTCATAGGCGGAGGGAAGGTAGTCGAACACCAGCTGCGTCGCTTTCAGGGCGAGCCCGTCCGTCATATCGGACGCCATGACCGAGACATAGGCCTCGATAGCGTGCGTCAGGGCGTCGATCCCGGACGCCGCGGTCAGGCCCTTGGGCTGGTCCATCATATTGTCGGTGTCCACGACCGCCATATCCGGCATCAGCTCATAGTCCGCCAGGGGCCATTTCGTACCGGTCTTCTCATCGGTGATGATGGCGAAAGGCGTCACCTCGGAGCCGGTTCCCGAGGAGGTCGGGATCGCGACAAAATACGCCTTCTTTCCCATCTCGGGATAGATGTAGATCCTCTTGCGGATGTCCATGAAGTCCATCGCCATGTCCTCGAAATTTACGTCCGGGTGCTCGTACATCACCCACATGATCTTCGCGGCGTCCATCGGCGAGCCGCCTCCGAGCGCGATGATCACGTCCGGCTCGAAGGAGACCATCTGCTTAAGGCCATCCTTCGCGCACGCAAGCGTCGGATCCGGCGCGACGTCAAAGAAGCAGGTGTGGCAGATTCCCATCTCATCGAGCTTTTCCTCGATCGGCTTCACGTAACCGTTCTGATAGAGGAAGGAGTCCGTCACGATGAAGGCCTTCTTCTTGTGCATGATGTTTCCGAGCTCATCGAGTGCCGTACTCATGCAGCCTCTCTTGAAATAGACTTTTTCCGGAACTCTCAGCCACAGCATATTTTCTCTCCTCTCCGCGACCGTCTTGATATTCAGAAGATCCATCACGCCGACATTGTGTGAAATGGAATTGCCGCCCCATGAGCCGCATCCAAGCGTGAGAGAGGGGGTCAGGCGGAAGTTGTACAGATCGCCGATGCCACCGTGCGACGAGGGCATGTTGATGACGATCCTGCAGGTCTTCATGCGCTCCGCGTGCCTTTCTATCTTCTCCGTCTCGCCCGGATCGATGAACAGAGAGGATGTGTGGCCCGGTCCGCCCTCCATCACGAGGGTCTCAGCGATGTCCAGCGCCTCGTCGAATGACCCGGCTTTGTACATCGCGAGCACCGGGGAGAGTTTTTCGTGGGCAAACGGCTCGCTCAGGCGCGCGCTGGTCACCTCGCCGATCAGGATCTTCGTGCGCGGAGGTACGTCGACCCCGGCCATTTTCGCGATGTCGGACGCGCTCTGCCCGACGATCTTCGCGTTCACCGCGCCGTTGATGATGATCGTGCGGCCGACTTTGCGGCGCTCCCTGTCGTCCAGGAAATAGCAGCCCCGCGTCTCGAATTCCCTGCGCACGCTGTCGTACACGTCCTCCGGGATTATGACGGACTGCTCCGAGGCGCAGATCATGCCGTTGTCAAATGTCTTTGAATGGATGATGGAGTTGACCGCCAGGCGGATATCCGCCGTGCTGTCGATGATCGCGGGCGTATTGCCGGCACCGACGCCAAGCGCGGGTTTGCCGGAGGAGTAAGCAGCGCGCACCATGCCGGGCCCGCCGGTCGCGAGGATGCAGTCGCACTCGCGCATGACCAGCGTGGTCATGTCGAGCGACGGCTCATCGATCCAGCCGATGATGTTCTCGGGGGCTCCCGCCTTCACCGCCGCTTCGCAGACGACCCGCGCGGCCTCAATCGTGCAGCGCTTTGCCCTGGGATGCGGGCTGAGAATGATCGCGTTCCTGGTTTTCAGGCACAGCAGGGTCTTGAAAATGGCGGTGGAAGTCGGATTCGTCGTCGGAATGACTGCCGCGATCAGGCCGATCGGCTCCGCGACCTTCCGGATGCCGGCGGCCCTGTCCTCCTCTATCACGCCGCAGGTCTTCGTGCCGCGGTAGGCGTTGTAGATGTACTCCGCCGCGTAGTGGTTCTTGATAACCTTGTCCTCCACGACGCCCATCCCCGTCTCTTCCACGGCCAGCTTCGCGAGCGGGATCCTGGCCTTGTTCGCCGCCATCGCCGCCTCGAAGAAGATCCGGTCGACCTCCTCCTGGGTGAACGCGGCATATGCCTCCTGCGCCCTGCGCATGGCCGCGAGCTTTTTCTCGAGCTCCTTCACGTTAGTAACCTTACTCATAGCAGCTTTCATCCTCTTCCTCTCTGCCTGCCGCGCCGTCACAGCAGCTCTTTTGAGCCCATATTGAGCTCATAATACAGGCCTTTTTCCTGCATCAGTGTTTCATGGCTTCCGATCTCGGTGATCAGCCCGTCCTTCATGACCGCTATGATGTCCGCGCTTCTGACGGTCTCGAGGCGGTGCGCCACCATCAATATGGTTCTCCTCTCCATAAGTGCCTTCAGTCCTTCGCCGATCAGCCGCTCCGTCCGGGTGTCCACCATCCCGGTGGCTTCATCCATGATGAGGATGGGAGCGTCCGAGACGGCCGCGCGGGCTATGGAGATCAGCTGCTTCTGGCCCTCCGACAGCATGCTGCCGTCTTCCGTGATCGGGGTCTTGTATCCCATGGGAAGGTGGCTGATAAAATAGTCCGCATGAACCTTTTTCGCCGCGGCGATGATCTCGTCGTCCGACGCGTCCGGACGGCCAAACCGTATGTTGTCCATGATCGTGCCGGTAAAGAGATGCGTGTCCTGCAGAACGATGGAGATCATGCCCCGGAGCGTCCCCTTCGGAATCTGCCGGACGCTTATGCCGTCGATGGTGATGTCCCCGCTGCCCGGCTCATAGAAGCGGTTCAGGAGATAGATCACCGTGCTTTTTCCCGCGCCGGATGAGCCAACGATCGCCATCTTCCCGCCGGCCTTCAGCTCGAAGGAGATCCCTTTGATCACCGGCGCGTCCTTCTGATAGCCGAAGAACACGTCGTTAAAGGCGATCCCCTCCGCAAGCCCGCCGCCGGACGGCACCGTCGTGCCCTCGTCCTCCTCCGCGGGCGCATCCATTACCGAAAAGATCCGCTCCGCGCCGGACAGCGCCGCGATCAGGTTGTTGACCTGCCTCGAGATCTGCATGACCGGGGTGTAAAACCGCTTATAGTGCTGCAGGAAGGCGGCGATGGTGCCGATGTCCGTCATACCGCGCGCCGCCAGGAGCACGCCGGCGAGCGCGATGGCCGCGAAGCCCATGTTTGACAGGCCGCTGCCGAGCGGAAAGATGCTTCCCGCGTACAGCTGGGAATTCATGGACGCGGAGACATATTCGCCGTTCAGGGCGTCGAAGCGCCCCGCCGTCTCCTCCTCCATGGCAAAGTGCTTCATGATATCGTGATTGCGGATCGTCTCCACCGCGAAGCCGTTGACATCCCCCATCACGCTCTGCTGCCGGCGCTGATACTTCTTGTTGCGCCTGAACAGGAAAGTATTCACCATGACGATCACCGCCGTGCAGATGAGTACCACCGCGAGCAGCGGCGGGCTCAGCATGACCATGGAGATGAGGATCGACACGATGGTCACGGCGCCGCTGACCAGCTGGGGCAGTCCCTGCTTCAGCATATTGGCCAGGACGTCTATGTCGCTGTTGTACCTGCTCATGATCTCGCCCGCGGAATGGGTGTCAAACCAGCTCACGGGCAGCCTCTGCATATGGGAGAACATATCCCGCCTGAGCCTGAAAATGGTATCGTTGCAGACGAAGATCATGATCTCCGTCTCCGCCAGCAGCGTCAGGGCACTTACGAGATAGTAGATTCCCATGGTGACGATCATCCTGAACAGGAGACCGAACTCCGGCGATCCGTCACCGATCAGGGGCACGATGCAGTCGTTGATGATGGGGCGGAGCAGGTTGGTGCCGTGAACGGCGCAGACCGACGACACAATGGTGCAGACGCCGGCGCAGAGGAGAAACAGCTTCCGCTCACCCATGTACCGAAGGAGCCGGAGCAGGTTTTTCAGGTCTGTATGCTTCATGGCTCCACCTCGTTCTGGCTCAGGCACAGTTCCCGATAAACCTGTGAACTGCGGAGGAGCTCCTCGTGAGACCCCGTGCCGGCGACCCTTCCCCCGTCCAGCACCACGATCCTGTCCATGTGCCTGAGATTGGATATCTTCCCCGTGATGATGATGCGTGTCTTTCCGGGACAGCCTTCACAGAGACCGCGTATCACCCGCTCTTCCGTCACCTTGTCGAGGCCGCTGGTGCTGTCGTCGAACACCATCACCTCCGCGCCGGATAACAGCGTCCTGGCGATGCACAGCCGCTGGCGCTGTCCGCCGGAGACATTTCCGTCCCCCGTGATCCGGGTCTCGTATCCCTGCGGGAGGCCGGTTATGAAGTCATGGATGTCGGCAATCTTCGCCGCCTCCGTCATCTCCTCATCCGTGGCGTCCGGCCTGCCGTATTTCAGGTTATCCGCGATGGTGCCGGCAAAAAGGCGGCTCTTCTGGGGAGCGAAGGCGATGTGCCGGCGCAGGGATTTGAGCGTCACGTCCTTTATGCGCTCACCCCCGACTGTGATCTCCCCGCTGTCCGTCTCATACATGCGCGCGAGCAGGTTGACAAGGGTGGTCTTGCCCTGCCCGGTGGCACCTGTGATCCCCACGCACTCTCCCTGCCTGAATGTGAGGGTAATGCCCCGAAACAGCGCGTCCTCCGCTTCCGATGTGCCTCCTCCCTCCGGAGATAAAGCGGTCCGGCTGAAACAGACATCCCTTAAAACGATGTCCCCGCCCGGCCCGAGGGGCTTTGCGTCCGCGCTCTCCGCAATACGGCTTTCTCTCTGAATCAGCTCCAGAACCCTGTCCACGGACACGCGCACATTCAGCAGGGGCACGACCACCATGGAGATCAGGATGATCTGGTAAAGGATCTGGTTGGTATAGGTGATGAGTCCGAGGAGTTCCCCGAGCTTCAGGCTTCCGCCAACGGCCTCCCTGCCCCCGATTAAAAGGAGGGCACACACGCAGAGGTTGACGAAGAGCTGGAGCGAGGGATTCGCAACGCCGATGATCGCGTCCGCCTTCATGCTGTGGCCGCGCAGTTCGCCCGCCTGCTCCGTAAATCCTTTGCCCTGGCTGTCTTCCCGGACATATGTCTTTACCAGGCGGATGTTGGTCACATTTTCAAGAATGTAGCGGTTCATGACGTCAGTGCTCCGGGCCCTCCGCACGAGGTGCTTTCTGGACGCCCTGACAATCAGCCAGACGACGGCTCCGAACACGGGAATCGTCACGACGAAGATGCGGGAAAGGCTGTCACTGATGCGGAAAACCATGATCACCGCCATGATGATGTAGCAGGGGGCGCGCAGGAACGTGTTCAGCATCTGCAGCGCCTGCTGGATCTGGCTGATGTCCGCGGTCATCCTTGTGGTGAGGGAAGATTCTGACAGGCCATCCAGGTCGATGGGCGAGAGGAAACACAGCTTTCTCATGAAATCGCTGCGCACCGCGCCCGCTGTTCCCGCCGAAAATGCCGACAGAAACTTTGTGCCGAAGTATCCGAAGAGGGCAATCCCCGCCGACAGCAGAAGGATGATCCCGGCCGACCGGACCACGCGGTCCATCTGTCCGCCCCGCAGGCCTTCATCAATGAGCCCCGCGGTCATATAGGGAATCGCGGCTTCCGCGGCGGTTTCGAGCAGCATAAAGCAAAGGGCAAGCGCGGCCGCTCTTTTGTTCCTGCGTATATACGGCAATAATGCTCTAATGCTGTTCACTCCGCGCATCTCCTCCCCGCACGAGGCGCGCCCTGCACGCTTCCAGAAGCTTTCCGGTCTCCCTGCTGATCCTGCCGGGCGAGGCGTCCTTCAGGCAGCTGACGGTGCCGAGCAGTTTCGCATAGGTCTCCTCCTCAATTTCAAAGCCGAGCGCGAACGCGAAGCGAAGCGCCCGAAGCGCTGCAAAAGCCTCTCTCTCCGGATCAAAGTAAGGAGTGTTCCTGATGAGTTTCTGCCGGATGTCTTCCGATCCGCCGCAGCAGTCGATCACGGTGCGTGCATTCAAATCATAGGCGAGGGAATTCATCGTGAAATCCCTGCGCAGAAGGTCGTCCTCAAGGTTTTCATACTGAAGCGACCTGATCTCCAGCGTCTCATCATCGAATACGGCTATCGCCATATGATAGGCATAAGCGCGCGCGTCAAATCCGATCTCATTTTTGAACAGCAGCCGCACGACCTCATCCGTCGGCGCCGCAGTGAGCAGGTCGTAGTCGTGGCAGGGCCTGCCCATCAGCGCGTCCCTGACACACCCGCCCACGAGATACAGCTGATATCCGGCGCCGGTCAGGATGCGGTTGAGCCGCGATACGTTTTCACTCACCTCTATCTCAAGGGGAATATACCGCGTGCCGCTCCCGGACCGGGCCCGGGCGTCCTTCTCCTCTCGCCACCTGCCCGCCTCGGCAAGCAGGCGGCGGATGATCTCATCTTTTCCTGCCTGATACAGCGCCCGGTCGTGCGCAAACCTCGCGGCAAGCTCTTCCTTCTTCTCTGTATAGGCCCGCCTTGCCTCAGGGGAGGCATTCAGGTAATCCCGCATGTTGAGATAATTCTGCCACTCCGGTGACCCGTATTTCACGACGTGAATGTGGTGGGAGCGGCTGTCCGGAAGATCCGGGCTGACCTTGTAGAACATGCGCTGGCCGGCGTTCACCTCGCCCATATACCGGATGCCGCGCGCCTCAAACGCGTCCACGTATTTTTCGGAGATACCGACATCCTCCACCCCGACGGCCACGTCAAGGATCGGCTTTGCCGGCAGGTCCCTGACGGCGGTGCTGCCGACGTGCTGTGCGTCGATCGCGTCCGCCCCCATCACGGCCCGGATCTCCCTGATCAGCACCGCCGCCATCTTTCCCCAGCTCTCATCATGGGGCACCAGTTTCGCTTCTCCGTTCTTTACACCAAGATTCATATCGTCCACCTTATACTGTCAAACAGCTGACAAATCCGGCTCCGCGCCGGATGACCCGTAAAGATATCGTCCGCGCGGACCGGGTCAGATAATATATCCGTGCTCCCGGAAGATCCTCTGCAGGGAGACGTTCAGCTTGTCCCTCACATAGAAGAAGTCTTCCTCGCTGCACTCCGCGCTGACGGACAGCGTCATCATTCCGTTGCTGATCCCGGATACCCCGTTGTAGACGGGACCGTTCAGTATTCTCCTCTCCGTCCGGCCGATTTCCGTGAGCTCCGTCTTCAGCATCTGTTCTATCTCGTCCGCCGGCAGCGCGGAGGAGACCGTCATCTCGCATATGACGCGGGAGTTCATCTGCGTACTGTTCTTGATCATCCTGATATCCCTGTTCCCGCAGGTAATCAGGTCCCCTTCCCTGGTCAGGATCTTCATGCAGCGGACGCCGATCTCCATCACCTTCCCCTGAAAGACGGGGCTGCCCAGGACCATCAGCTCCACGATATCCCCGACGTGTACGGTTCCCTCAAACACGAAGGTCAGACCGGCGAAGATATCCGCGACGAAATTCTGCGCGCCGAGGGAGATCGCGAGGGCCAGGGACCCCATGCCGCCCGCAATCGCGGTCCTGCTGAATCCCAGGTACTCGCAGGACATGATCAGGAAGAAGAAGAGGGCTATATACAGGAAGACGTTTGCGATCAGGCGGAAGATCGTCTTTCCCTTCGCCCCGGCAAATGCGCCGCAGACGGTCGTCAGGAGCCGCACGCAGATCTCAAGCAGGACAACTTTCGACAGAAGAATCAGGATCGCGGCAAGCGCGAACAGGTTGAAGCCTCTCTCCCAGTCACCCGCGGAGATATAGTAATAAACCGTGTTTCTCACGGAAGCCGACCCCGTTCCGATGAAGGACATCATCTGGATCAGGAACACGCCCATGACGATCTCCATCGAGACCGCGCCCCTTCTGCCGGGGGGAACCGCGAGCAGGGACCGGAAGAGCATGCTCTTTTTCTTCTTGCGTCTCTCCTCGTCCCCCTTCACGTGCTTGTTCGCCTCAAAGAATTCCACCGTGTATTCTTTAAATATAATCCACGCGAGAAAGACATAGATCGCGAGAAACAGGATGCAGCCGGTCAGGACAAGGCCGAGCATTCCGGCGAGGCGGGATGTCTTCACTCCCCGGCAGTAGGCGATAATCCCTCCCGGGGCTTCGGCCCATTCCATATTCGCGGGGGTCTCCATGGACGCCGACGTGACAAAGAAGGACCCGTCCCCGGTCTTCAGCGTCTTGATCAGGGATCCCTTCAGGTCCGATTCGCCAAGGCCCGTCTCCGTGATGTTTCTGCCCTCCAGCTCCTCCGTATCGGATACGAGGATCCGGCCGGTTTCAGAGTCGGCGATCCAGAGCCTTGTCTCGGGGTCCGACAGCTCCACCAGGATCTCCCTGACCGCCCTCAGCGAATTCGCGTCCAGGTCGGACAGGGCCAGGATGTCCGCGCTGATGATCACCACCCCGTACCGGTCACTGTCGGCATCGTCCCGGATCCGCACTCCCAGTCTCATCTCGCTGAGGCCGGTTCTCTCATCCGTCTCCAGGTCGTGAATGATGCTCGGAACTCCCGTCAGGATCCTCCTGAAGTCATAGGTCGCCGAACCCGGGGTTCTGCCGAGTTCAAGGTCGATCCAGGGGCCGCTGCTCACCGTCTCCTTTCCCTTCGAGTCATACAGCGTGATGGAGGAGGCGGAGATGCTTTCCGCCAGCGTGGCGAGAGCCTCCCTGTCTCTGAGCTCCGGGTACGTATCGAGAAACTCCGCGATGTGTCTGCCGAAATCCAGATAGATATCCTCAAAGGACTGCATGTTCTGGCCAAAGCGGCCCGAATACATGGACAGGCTGTCCTCCATCGTCTCAAGGCGCTCCCTGCCCCTGGCGGCATCGTCATACAGCCCGTTCAGCGCGTAGATGAGCATGCCGCTGAGCGCGATGATGATCAGCCCCAGCACCCCGAAGAGAGCGGCAAGCGAGCGGACATGGGAGGGCAGATAGGTCTTCTCCTCCTCCGGTGTCAGGATATTGTTGCGGACATAGGGATAGAGGGAGAAACCGCCGACAAGCAGTGCCGTCAGAAGGACAACGAGCGCCGCGATCATGTATCCGGCCTGGCCGAACGCCTTCGCGAAGAGGTTCGGCACCGGATCAAGCAGGACCACATAGCCGGCGGGCAGTACGGACTCCCCTGAGACATATGAATAGGTGACGCCGTCAAAGGTCAGGGTGCCGGAGGCCTTCCGGTCATTTTTCTCCAGGTCCTCCGCCGTGAGGCCCAGGTCCTCCAGGTTCTCGCAGTCGGAGAAGCTGCGGTCATTCTTGTATATGATCCCCGAGATGTCCCCGCTGTCCGAATCACGGGACAGGAACATGGCGGACACGTCATACGCGATCTCCGTCCTTTTCATGATGCCGGGGATATTGATGGTGTCCTCCACGATATCGTAAAGCACGGTATCCTCGAACCACACCACTGAGTAGCTGTCCGTGCCCTGGATCCTGCTGTAAGTGACGAGCGTCGACGGGTCACCGGGCGCGGCAAAGCAGCCGCTTTTTCCCTCAAAAAAAGATTCCTCAAGGCCGAGTTCTTCGATGACGGAACCCGGCGCCGACAGTCCGCCGTCCGTGACGGTGACCACGGCGCTGTGGTCAATCCCCCCGTCCTCCGGCAGCACGTCGTCTTCAATGACGGTGCCGAGCGCCAGAGAGGCGAATACGGCGTCCACCACGTACCGGTTCGTGACCTTCTGCTCGAAGTCGCCCCACGCTTCCCTCAGGTTCTTCAGCGTGTAGTTGACCGCCTCCCGGTTCAGCGGCTTTTCGTTCGCGGCTTCCCCCGAGAGTATTCTGTAATTCTGCCAGGTGACGATCCAGCTGAACGCAATCACAAGGACCGCGGCTAATACCACTGTCAGTACAATCTTCCTTCGAAAATGCTTCACACTCCCACCCTCTGCTGTCTGCCGGTTCATTTCCCGCTTCACGGGAATACCGTCTTTGTGTCTGATTATATCATTATACAGGATATGGATTTAAATCGGAAATACAGATAATGCATTAATCCGTGTTTCCCCGAATACGAATAAATCCCCGCAAAGGCGATGGAACTCTCCGGCCTTCGCTGTTATACTGTGACCGTGGAATCAAACGTCTCCTCCCGGCCGTGCCCGCGGTACGGGGCGAAGTGAACCGTCTTCAGAGGAAAAAGAAAATGAGTCAGGAATCCAGGGGAAAAACAGCCGCGGAAACGGCCTTCTCGGTATCGACGAACGCATATGTTCTTTCTTTCGGGAAGGCCTCTACGACCGGCTGACCGCCCTGGCGGACAGGTACGGGCTGAAGAGAGGCATCGTGTAAAAGGGGCTGTGAAACAGCTGTTTTGAAAGAAAAGGTCATCCGGGGCCTGCCCCGGGTGACCTTTTTGCGGTAAAACATGTTATACTAGGCAGGAGAAAATCATTGCCGGGAATTCATCTGCCCGGCGAAAACGGCCGGAAGTCCGGAGAGGAGTATAAAGAATATCATGAAAAAAATCATTGTGTTAATGTTGTCGCTGCTGCTTCTGACAGGAAGCGTATGTCACGCGGATATCATCCCTTCCCGCGGCGCGGGACAGATCGGCTATGCGGCGGTCGTGCTGTGCGACAGCCTGACCTTGTACCGGGACCAGAGCACGGGGTCCTCAGCCATCACGTCGCTCCGGTACGGGGACAGGATCATCGTGATAAGCAGGTCGGACGGCTGGGCAAAGTGCACCCTGGGAGATTCCGAGGATTCCACGCAGGGATATGTAAAGAGCGATTATCTCGCGATCGATCCGGCCTGGTATAAGGCGAGCGGGAGCACCCCGGTCTATGCGTGGAACGATACGTCAGCCCCCAAGGTTGCCCTGCTGAGCGAAGGAACGACCCTTCCCATCCTGAAGGACGACGGAAACTGGCTCCTCATCAGCCTGAGAGGCGCGGCCGGCTGGATCAGCAATCCTGACAGGACCCCGGGCCAGGGCGGCATGCCGATCGTCAACTCGGGCAGCAGCTCAAACAGCAGCTCGGGGAGCAGTTCCGGCAGTTCTTCCGGGGGGAACTCACAGAAAGAAGAGGACATCCACTGGTTCACCGTCTACGCGAGGGATGGAAGCACAGCCGATCTCCACTGGGTCGGGGGAGCCATGTATGAGGATGAGAGGACCAGGACGTATGTGAAGGATGACAGTGACGGTTACTTCTACTGCATCACGACGGATAAGACGTACGCCGTCGATCCGACAATGTGGACCGGTGAGGCCTACGGCGAGAACGAATTCCCGGAAGACTACGACTGGGACGAAGACTACGACGATGATTATTACAACGACTATAATGACTACGACGACGATGACAAAGACTACGATGACGACACCTGGTTCACCGTCTACGCGAGGGATGGAAGCACGGCCTATATCCACCCGGTCGGGGGAGCCATGTATGAGGATGGAAGAACCAGAACGTATGTGAAGGATGACAGTGACGGCTACTACTACTGCATCACGACGGACGTGACCTACGCCATCGATCCGACCATGTGGACCGGCGAGGCCTACGGCGAAAATGAATTTCCGGATGACGTCGATTGACGGACAAAACGGATTAACAGTATGAGGCATGCGGGGTGTATTGACATCCCGCATGCCTCTTTTTTCGAAACCGGCCATTTGTCCGGCCTGTTGTCGGCCTCCCGGTCCGCGGGCGCGGTCCCGGGCGCCGCGTATGTCTCAGCGGCTCAGCTGCCTGTCAAGATGGCTGTGGCAGTACCTGCTGCCCGCGTCGGTCACGCGGAGACCGTCCGGCTCGGCTGCCGGCTCGACAGACAGAATGTGCAGTTCCGCGGCGGCGGCACGATCAGCCGCGGGATTATTCCCGCGCACATGATCCAGCATATGGCGAAACTGCTTTCCCACCGTATGATAACGGTACACGCGGCAGGTCGCTTTCAGCAGCCTGCCGGAGCCCGTTCGAAGAAGCAGTCCGGCATCCTGCTGAAACCAGAGCATTTTGATCAGGACACTGGTCAGCCGGCTGCGGTCGCTCGCCAGGGGAATGAGGACGCGTCTTCCATCCGGACTGAAGACGTCGGAGACGGAGATCGCTCCGTTTTCAGGCGCCTGCGGTCCGTCCGCCGGGGTAAGAAGCAGGGCGTCCGTACCCTTCATCAGGACAGATGCCAGTTCCTCCGGCAGACCGGCGGTCTTATAGAATTCCTTCGGCATTATCGCCCGCACGGCCCGTGAGGGCACGGAGACGTCAGGAGCATAGTCGCCGCGTTCCAGATCGGAGTCCGGATTGTCGCTGCCCCTCATGAAATTCGTCTCCACGCTGAGAAGGCCGTGCCGTCTGCGCGTGTCGTGGAATACCTGCGAAAGCCTGATGAAATAGTCCAGGTCCTGCATGGGCTGCCAGCCGAGCCGCTCCATTTTGTTGGGGCGCCAGATCTCGACATGACAGCTGATCCCGTTCTTCGAGAAGAATTCACTTCCCTCAAAAGCCGATTCCAGCGCGTACTCCACGGAATCAAGCCCGTCAGGCCCGGCCAGTTCGGCGCCGAGCACCATCTGTGTGTAGACGCGGCCCGGACCGAAGACCTCGACCGCCTCCACCATCCTCTTTATCCATTCCTCCCGGCCGATCCAGTGCTCCTTGCCCGGACACATCCGGCGGAAGGACGCCGGATCCCACACCTCGATGTTCGGCCTGTAAGATGTCAGCGGGGTCTCCTCGTACAGACGCTTCAGGTCTTCCTTTTTATACGCCGGCGCCATCAGCTGCATTTCCATCTTGTCCGGAAAATCGGCTCCGACCGTCTGGAGGACGCGGATATAGCGGGCGATCTCATTGGAAAACGGCGGATCGCCGCTGAAATCACTGCCCCCGGAGACGGAGACTTCCGTAAACCGGCCGGGCTCCTTCACCGCCTCCCGCACCGTGTCGCGGATATCGTCCGTATCCACTTCCCCGATCACGCTGTCGGCGCCAAACAACGCGCAGTAATGGCACTGTTCTCCGTTCTCCCAGAACCTGCAGCGCTGAAACCCGTTGATCAGGAGGCGCTGGGTCGTACATGTTCCGCCGACCAGGTCCATCGGAGTTCCTTTACCGGTCACTCCGTCAAAAAAATCCGGGCGCGGAAGAAAATCGATCGTGTCCGCCAGAATCCCGTTCTCCGTAAGGAGAAAGACGTCCTCTTCCGGGTCATAGTCCACCAGGTAGGGATCCGCGTACGGCTCTCCGTAATTGACCAGCACGCTCCCCCCGTCGCGGAAGATCACCGCTCCCGGCGTATAAAAGTCTTTCTTGCGGACCTCGAGAGGGATCCCGAAAGGCTCCGCCTTGGTAAACCTGTAGTCCTTCTCCTGCAGCCTCGCCAGCGCCGCGTCCGAGAAAACAGTTCCGTATTTTGTCACCGATATCTTGAGGATCAGCTGCGGGGACAGGTCCGGATATTTATCATAATAATACTGCAGCTCTTCAATCTTGGTCATGACGTCACACGCTCCTCCCTTTCGTGTCAAACCCGCAGCACGCCGCAGACCGCGATCGCGATCAGCGCCGCCGCAAATACAAAATCCATCGGACGAACCTTCATATCCAGATAAAATGTCCGTTCTCCCTCTTCCTCAAACCCCTTGGACTCCATCGCCATGGCCAGGCTTTCCGACCAGTGCATGGTGTTGACAAGCGCCGAAAACGCGGGCCTGAGCGAGAGAGGGGTGACCCGGTATCCCCTTACCCGGTAGGCCAGGCGGATCTGGCTGTACTCCCGGCGGATGACCGGCAGCAGATGAAACGCCGCCAGCACGCCGTAGGCGAATTTCGGCTTTACTTTCAGCTGCTGCATCAGGCTGTAGATAAACTCGGAACTGTCTGTCGTCAGCGCGAACAGCATGCCGAGAAACGCGTAGGCGTACATGCGCAGCCCCACGCCCAGGGCATCTGACAGATTCGAGGCGTTATTCGTCTGCGCGTAAAAACCGCTGCCCGAGTAAGCCGCGCCGGTGCCCGCTCCTTTTCCGTTGAGCCAGATCGCGAAGAACAGGCTCAGCGCCGCCAGCGTGGCGGGTATCATCACGACGAGGAGATGCCTGATATTCACTTTGGAAAAAAGCATCAGCACCAGGCAGAAAAGGACGATGACCAGATTCCATTTTGCCGTAAATCCGAATGCCGTAATGACAGCGGCGGCCAGAATGGCAAGAAGCTTGACCGTCGGGTTGATCTTTCTCATCATGGCAGGGGCCTCCCCTCGGAAGCGCTCCCGGCACATCCGTTCTTTCCCGCGGAATACTTTTCCGCCCTCCCGACCAGGTCCGGTTCCGTCACCGTCCCGCCGTCGACGAGCCAGACGCGGTCGGCATAAGCCGCTGCCAGCGCCCTGTCATGCGTGGAGAAGAGGATCGTCACTCCCTCCCCGAGGCGCTCGCACATCTGGTCCATGATGGCGCTGGTTGTGCGCCCGTCCTGTCCGTAGGTGGGCTCATCCAGCAGCAGGATCTTCTGTCCGCCGGCCAGCATTGTCAGCACGCCGAGCCGCCGCTGCTGCCCCTGGCTGAGCATATACGGGGAAAAACGGCGGAAATTGCGCAGATTGTACTTCTCCAGAAGCAGGTCGGCTTCCTTTTCCGCCGCATCGTCGTCGAGCCGTCTCCAGATCTTCAGGCTCGTCATAACTTCCTGGAGAACGGAGGTTGTCACAAACTGGTTGCCCGGGTTCTGAAAGACGATCCCGATATTTTCAAAGAGATGTTTTCCCCTCAGCCCCGAGAGCTCCTGCCCGAGGAACCGGATCGACCCGGTATAGGCCTTCTGGCCGAGAAGCGTCATGAAAAGCGTCGTCTTCCCGCTGCCCGAGGGGCCGAGCAGGGCGATCATCTCGCCTCTTCCCACCGCGAGGTCCGGTATCAGGAGGGCCGGAGGCTGTCCGGGTCCCCGTCCTCTCCGGGGTCCCCGGGAGCCGGGACGCCCGTGGAAGACAGCCGCTCCTGAGAATCGGATGATCTCCCCGCGGTCCCCGGCTGCCCCGGTTTTCTGCTCTCCCTCCCGGGCAAACGGATCGCTGATGCCTTCCCTGCGCAGGGTCTCCCGCTCGTTCAAGAGCTGTTCCGCGGGAATCCTTTCGCGAACGACCCTGCCGCCTTCTCCCAGGACCAGGAACCGGTCGGCTATATCGAGCCATCTGCCGGGCTGGTGGTCGATCGCGATGACCGTCGTCTTTTCGTCTCTGACTTTCTTCCTCAGAAGCTCCAGGTAAGCCTCCGCCGAGACGTCGTCCAGATTGGCAAACGGCTCATCCAGCACCAGGATCTTCGGATCCAGCAGCAGCAGGCAGCAGAGCGCGGCTTTCTGCTTTTCTCCGCCGGAGAGAGAAGAGAACGGGCGGTCCAGCAGATCCTCTAGCCCGTAGTACCGCGACAGTTCAAAGATCCTCCCGTCCATCTGACCGGGGGGCGTGAGAATGTTCTCGAGGCAGAAATACAGTTCTTCTCTCAGGTTTTTCATGCAGAACTGCAGGTCCGGGTTCTGGAACATCTGGGCGATCACGCGGCAGCGTTTCCTGTAGCCCATCCCGCCCAGGTCCTGTCCGTCCACAGAGACGCGCCCGTGTTCCAGGTATCCCCCGTTTTCGGGATACAGGCCGCACATCACGGCTGCCAGCGTGCTTTTTCCGCAGCCGCTGCTGCCTAAGATGACCGCGACTTCACCCCGTTCAAAACGGAGGTTCACATTATTCAGGACATTCCGCTCCGATTTTTCAAAAAACCGGAAGGATACACCTTCCACTTCACAAAATGACATATCGGGATTCCCGCAGGCCGGCACTTTCCGCAGCAGCCCGTGTGTCCCGGGCTGCTGCCCGTGAGATAATTATTCTTCGTACAGATCCTTCGATTTGCCGCTGATGGCAAACCCCTTAAGCACTCCGGCTTTATTCAGCGCGTCAGCCAGGAGTTTTGACCCGATCCCGGTGAATATGACCGCGCTGATGATGCGGATGATCACGCCCAGCGCGATCATTTTTCCACCCAGCAGGAAATAGCTGTCATGGACAAAATCGTACACATAGCTGACGACCGCTACACAGACCGCCGAGGCGACGGTGGTGCCGAGGTTCCATTTTTTGTAGTGCGTGAGGAAGAAGGGAAGCTCACATGCCGCGCCCTGGAGCAGACCGTTGATGATAACGCCCGGGCCGAAGTAATTGCCGAGCAGGACCTCGATGAGCGCTGCCAGGAGTTCGGCTATGATTCCAATGCCGGGTTTGCGGATGACATACGCCACAAAGGTCGCCGCCATAAAGAAGACGCCGTAAAAAGGCTCATATCCGATCGGACCGTATCCGGCCGGGGTTAACGCCGCCGTGACTGCGCCCCCGACATATACAAAGCCCAGGTAGATCACGCCGAATACGGCCGCGCTGATCGTCATTGTCAGAATGTCTTTTAATTTCCACTGCATAATCGTTTACTCCTCTTTATCATCTGTTCCGACGGTTCCGGGCTTCGCGTTCACTCGGCCGTCGGGCTGTTGACGCTCATCGTGATCTCAAGCACCGTATGGGAAAAGTGCTCGCGGCAGTACTCAAAAGCCCAGGAAAAATAATCAAACAGCTCGTGAACGTCACCCTTAAGTTCCGTCGCGTAGTGGGCGGTTCTGCTGAAAATCCCCATATCAATGGCGCGGTTTACCACGTCTTCTATGCCTTTCATATAGGCATCCGTTCCCAGCGGATACAGCGAAAACTTGCAGTCAACGGGAAAATGCACCTCTTCAAGCGCTCTTCTGTTGGCCGGTTCCGCCGCGTCACCCAGCACGTAGTCTTCGTCCGAATCCCCGGGGCAGCCCCCGGACAGGGTCATCTCCAGTGTCATATGGACATCCGGCTTCCAGGCGAAGGCGAAGCACGCCTCGACCGCGTCGATGACGTCAGCCGCGCGGCCGCGGTATACCGTCCCCATACGTCCGGTACTGCTCCAGACGTTTGACGTGTCCACCTTTCCGACCGCTCCCATAATGACATCTTCATAGCTGTCCGTCATCGGCGCGAGCATGAAAAGACACCCTGCGATGTTCTGTCCGGAACCGGGTGTGCCCGCGCTGCAGCTGCTGTAATCTAC